>CAZZYA010000143.1:1220-9544 GCA_964658115.1 uncultured Rudaea sp.
ACCGTGGGAGAAGAACATGGTGCAACCGATCGAGAAAGCCATCATGACGTCGGATCTGGGCTTGAACCCAACTACCGCCGGCACGGTCATCCGCATCAACTTGCCGCAGCTCACCGAAGAGCGCCGCAAGGAATTGTCCAAGCATGTCGCGCACGAAGGCGAGAACGCGAAAGTCGCGATCCGCAATATTCGTCGCGATGCCATGCAGCACGTCAAAGAACTGCTGAAGGACAAGAAAATCACCGAGGACGAAGAGCATCGCGCCGAAGAAGACGTGCAAAAGATCACCGACAAGTTCGTCAAGGACGTCGACGTCGTGGTGAAGCACAAGGAAGACGAATTGATGGCGCTGTGATTCGGCGCCGCGAAGAGTGACAAGTCTGCGCTCAGCCGAAAACGCGGTATCCGAGGTGGCGCGCGTGCCGCGTCACGTCGCCATCGTGATGGACGGCAACGGTCGCTGGGCGAAACAGCGGCGGCGTCCGCGCAGTTTTGGTCATCGCGCCGGGCAGAAATCGGTGCGCAGCGCGATCGAGTTCTGTCTGAAAAACGGCATCGAAGCGCTCACGCTGTTCGCTTTCTCGAGCGAGAACTGGCAGCGCCCGCCGACCGAGGTCAGCGCGCTGATGGAACTTTTCCTCAAGGCGCTCGACCGCGAAGTGGAAGAATTGCACGGTAACGGCGTTCGCATACGCTTCATCGGCGAACTGTCTGCGTTTGCGAAACCCCTGCGCGATCGCATGCTCGCCGCGATGCAAAAGACGTCGGGCAACGCCAAGCTCGCGCTCAACATCGCCGTGAACTACGGTGGCCGTTGGGACATCGCAAACGCAGCCAGAAACGCAGCGCGTGCGGCGGTCGCGGGTGCGCTTGACGCCGACTTGATCGACGAAAAAATTCTCGCGCCGTACTTCGCTCTTTCCGAGCTGCCGCCGGTCGATCTATTCATCCGCACCAGCGGCGAACAGCGCATCAGCAATTTCCTTTTGTGGCAGTTGGCCTACGCGGAATTGTATTTCTGCGATACCCTTTGGCCCGATTTCGATCAATCGAGCTTGAGCCAAGCCGTGGACGCATTCGCCGGACGTGAACGTCGCTTTGGAAAAACCGGAGCGGTGAAATGAAACAGCGCATCATCACCGCGCTGATCGTCGCGCCAGTGAGCGTGGCGTTGTTCCTTTTTACGCCGCCGATCGTTTTCACGCTGATCATCGGAGCGATGTGTCTCGTCGCGCTGTGGGAATGGAGCCGATTGTCCGGCATGCGTTCGCGTCCGCTGCGCGCGGTGCTGATCGCGCTGTGTGGCGCGCTGATGCTATGGCTGTGGTTTTCGCGCGGTTCGCCGTTCTGGTTGACGACCATCGGTGTCGGCGTCGCCTGGTGGTTCGTCGCCGTCGCGTGGCTGAAGAATTATTCGTTCGCCGCATCTCCAAAACCGGAAAACACGGCCATCAAAATCGTCGCCGGTATTTGCGCGGTGATTCCAGCGTGGGTGGCGGTGACCGATCTGCATGTCCACCAGACAGGCCTTCATACGTGGGCGTTGTATTCGGTCGTGCTCATCTGGGGCGCCGACACGTTCGCGTATATCGCCGGCAAACGTTTCGGCCGACACAAACTCGCGCCGAACATCTCGCCCGGCAAAACCATCGAAGGCGTTTATGGCGCGCTGATCGGTTCAGCGGTCGTCGCGGCGCTCGGCGGTTATTGGCTTGGCGTGCGTGATCTGTCGCTGGTTGGTTTGGTTATCGTCGCGTTGATGTCGGTATTGTTTTCAATTGTCGGCGATCTGTTCGAAAGCGTGATCAAGCGCCAGGCCAACGTGAAAGATTCCGGCGCGATGTTCCCCGGCCACGGCGGTGTGTTCGACCGACTGGACGGCGCTTTCGCCGGCATTCCGATTTTCGTCTTCGGCAAATTCCTGCTCGGACTATGAGTGACGTCGCGGTGCGACACGTCGCGATTCTCGGCGCGACGGGATCGATCGGCGCCAGTGCGTTGGATGTGATTGCGCGGCATCCCGATCGGTTTCACGTTTGCGCGCTCGCGGCGAACCGCAAAGTCGATGAATTGGTTTCGCTGTGCGTGAAGTTCAAACCGGCGCTCGCGGTCGTCGCGGATGAAGCGTTGCTGCCGTCGTTGCGGACGAAACTCGCGGACGCGAATCTGAAAACGCGTGCCGCCGGTGGCGAAGCAGGACTGCGCGAAGCCGCAACCGGACCGTGCGACACCGTCGTCGCCGCCATCGTCGGCGCGGCCGGGCTCGCGTCGACCATCGATGCCGCGCGCGCCGGAAAACGCTTGCTGCTCGCCAATAAGGAATCGATCGTGATGGCCGGTTCGTTGCTGCTTGCGGCGATGCGCGATGGCGGCGGCGAACTGATCCCGATCGATTCGGAACATAACGCGATTTTTCAGTGCTTGCCGAATCGCGATCGCGATCCGGCAAAAAACGGCATACGCCGCATCATTCTCACAGCCTCCGGCGGACCGTTTCGCGGCAAGACGCGCGGACAGCTCGTGTCGATAACGCCCGACCAAGCATGCGCGCATCCGAAATGGTCGATGGGCCGCAAGATTTCCGTCGATTCGGCGACACTGATGAACAAGGGTCTCGAAGTCATCGAGGCGCACTGGTTGTTCGGCGCGGCGCCGGAACAGATCGATGTCGTCGTGCATCCGCAAAGCATCGTGCACTCACTGGTCGAGTACGCGGACGGTTCGACGCTCGCGCAACTCGGAAATCCCGACATGCGCACCGCGCTCGCGCATGCACTGGCGTGGCCGGATCGCGTCGAGGCCGGCGTGCCCGCACTCGATCTGCCGACACTCGCGAAACTGGAATTCGAAAAACCCGACCGCGCGACATTCCTGTGCCTCGACCTTGCCTACCGCGCGCTCGCACTCGGCGGCACCGCGCCGGCGATCTTGAACGCGGCGAACGAAGTCGCCGTCGGCGCGTTTCTCGAAGGTGTATTGCCGTTTCTCGCTATTCCTGAATTGATCGAGGGCACGCTTGCCGCAATGCCACCTGAACCGGTCAGCGATCTGGAAAGCCTGGTTTACGTCGATTTAACCGCGCGACAGACAGCGCAACGTATGATGCACCGGTCGTTTTGTTGAATCGGGAACTCATTCCGCGGCCGGCGGGGCCGGCAACCGTCTATAATTGTCCGTTCGGGCGCCCGCAACCTATCCGGATCGGAGCGTTCGCCGTCGTATCACTGCAGGTTTTTGGATGAGCGAGTTTTTCGGTTCCGCGTGGTGGCTGCTGGTCACGCTCGGCGTGCTGGTCACGTTCCACGAGTTCGGCCACTTCTGGGTCGCGCGACGTTTCGGCGTGAAAGTCCTGCGGTTCTCGATCGGATTCGGCAAGCCGATCTGGTCGCGCATCGGTCGCGACGGCGTCGAATACGCCATCGGTGCAATTCCGCTCGGCGGCTACGTGAAATTCCTCGATGCGCGCGAAGCGGATCGTCCGGAACTCATCGAAGGCACGCCCGGCGAATACAACGGCGCGAGTCCGTGGAAGCGCATCGGCATCGCACTCGCCGGACCGGCGTTCAATATTCTTTTCACGATCGTCGCGTTCTGGGCGATGTTCGTGATCGGTCGGCCGGATGCGGAACCGCTCATCGGCGCACCGCAAGGTCTCGCTGCGGCAGCCGGACTGCACGAAGGCGATCGCGTGACAGCGGTCGGTGACGAAACGACGGGCTCATGGAGTGCCGTGTTACTTGCCGTCGGCGAAGCGACCGTGTTGCATCGCGATGCCGCGCTGACCGTCACCGACGCGCAGGGACATGTTTCGCAGCACACGCTCGCATTGTCCTCGCTGCCCAACGGATCGGCCAATAGCGAGAAGACTTTCGATGCCATTGGCTTGACGCCACTGCCGCCGCAGGCGGATGTCGGCGATGTGCAAGCCGGCTCACCTGCGCAGCGCGCCGGACTCGAAATCGACGACAGCATCGTGCAGGTCAATGCAACGCCGGTGAAGTTTTCCGAAGACGTAGTCAAGGCCGTCGCCGCCGCGGCGGAAAAAAATCCGACGATGGATTTGATCGTGCTGCGTCATGAGCTGCGCGTGCCGCTCACTGTCACCGCGGAAAAAAAGATCGACGGCGGCAAGACCGTGTGGCGCATCGGCATTGCCTTCAAGGCGCCGAAGACAGCGCTCGAGCGTTACGGTCTCGCGCGCGCCGTTCCGGCCGCGTTCGGAGAAATGTGGAAGACGACGCGCAGCACGTTCGGCCTGCTCGCGGGCATGGTCAGCGGTGAGGCATCGCCGAAAAATCTTTCGAGCGTGATCGGTATCGCGCAAGTCGCTAACGCGTCGGCGCATATGGGGTTGGCGTGGTTCTTGTCTTTCCTCGCCGTGATCTCGCTGAGTCTCGGCATTTTGAATCTTTTACCGATTCCGATCTTGGACGGCGGCCACGTGGTGTATTACCTTATCGAGCTGTTCAAGGGCAGCCCGGTCAGCGAGCGCGCCATGATGGCGGGTCAGTACGTTGGCCTGGCGCTGCTCGTGACGCTGATGAGCGTCGCTTTCTACAACGATATTTCTCGGTTGGTGACGGGCTGATGGGAGGCTCGCGCTACCGGTGCAGTTGAAACCCCGTGCATGGTCCGCGCGCCGCCTCACCGGCCGGCGCGTTGCCGTGATGAATAAAAAACGTCCGCGTCGCGGATCACAACAAGACAACCTCTGGAAGTGACGATGAAGCGTATCGCCGCCCTTTTATTCCTCGCCGCATTCGCTGCGAAAACCTATGCGATCGATCCGTTCGTCGCCTCCGACATCCGTATTGATGGCCTGCAGCGCATCTCCGCGGGTACGGTGTTTACGTATCTGCCTGTTGAAAAAGGCGATCGCGTGACGACCGAGCGCGTTCAGCAATCGATTCGCGCGCTGTATAAAACAGGCTTCTTCACCGACGTGCAGATCACGCGGCAGGACGACATCCTCGTCATCAGCGTGAAGGAACGCCCGGCGATCTCGAAGATCCAGATCAAAGGCAACAAGGATTTGAAGTCCGAGGATTTGCTCAAGGGTCTGAAGGACATCGGACTTGCCGAAGGCGAACCGTTCGATCGCCTATCGCTCGATCGAATCGTGCAGGAGCTTACCCGGCAGTATTACAACCACGGCAAATACAACGTCACCGTGAAACCGAAACTGGTCGAGCTCGATCGCAACCGCGTCGAAATCTCGATCGTCATCGCCGAGGGAAAAATCTCGAAGATCAAGCAGATCAACATCGTCGGCAACAAGGCATTTTCGCAGGACGAAATCCGCAGCGATTTCGAATCCGGCACCACCAATATCACCTCGTGGTATTCGCACGACGATCAGTACTCGCGCGAAAAACTGTCCGGCGATCTGGAGAAACTCAATTCGTTCTACCTTGACCGCGGTTATGTCGATTTCAGCGTCGACTCGACCCAGGTCAGCATCAGTCCTGACAAGCGCGCGATGTATCTCACCGCGAACGTAAACGAAGGACAGATCTTCAACATTTCCGACATCAAACTGAGCGGCAACCTCATCATCACCGAAGAGGACATGGCCAAACTCGTCACCGCCAAACCCGGTGAAGTGTTCTCGCGCGCGAAGCTTGAAAAATCCGCGCAACAGATGACATCGGTCCTCGCCAACATCGGCTATGCGTTCGCGCAGGTCACGCCGATTCCAACCGTCGACCGGCAGAACCGCACCGTCAGCATCAATTTCTTCGTCAATCCCGGCAAGCGCGTGTACGTGCGCTACATCAGCCTCAAAGGCAATCATTCGACGCAGGACGAAGTGATCCGCCGCGAAATGCGCCAGCTCGAAGGGGCGTGGTATTCGCAGGCCGCGATCGACCGTTCGAAAGTACGCCTGCAACGTCTTGGCTTCTTCAAGAAAGTCGAAATCACCACACCGAAAGTGGCTGGCACCGACGATCAGGTCGATGTGCTCGTCACCGTCGAGGAAACGACTTCCGGCGCATTCACCTTCGGCCTGGGTTATTCGCAGGTGTACGGCATCGTGCTCAGCGCGTCGGTGTCGCAGAACAACTTTCTCGGCACGGGCGACCGTGCCGCGATCACCGCATCGAAAAGTGACTTCTTGGAAAAATACGACTTGTCGTATTTCCAGCCGTACCTCACCACCAACGGCATCGGTTTAGGCTACGACATCTCTTACGCCAAACTCGATCAGGCGCAGGCGAATCTCGCCAATTACCTGAGTGATACGGCGGCGTTCTCGACCTTCATCGGAATTCCGGTTTCGGAAAGCGACACGGTCAATTTGCAGCTCGGCATCAACAAAACGAAAATCATCACGTCGTACAATCAGTGCCTCGCTTTGAATGCCGACGGCACCGCGTGCGCGACGGACCCGGCAACGGGTCAGCCGCAAACATATTTGTCCTATTACTCGCCCGGTCCGATCGTCAATTACATCCAGGAACTGAACCACAACACGTTCCACGAATGGACGATGCAGGCATCGTGGGCGCACGACACGCGCAATAAATACTTCAATCCGACGCACGGCTCGCTGCAGCAGTTCTCCGCGGAAGTCGCGCTGCCGGGTTCGACCGTCGAATACTACAAACTGATCTATCGTTATGCGCAGTACGTTCCGATCAGCAGCGCGCTGACGTTCGAAGGCTCGGCCACGATCGGCTACGGCAACACCTATCGCGATGCCGATGGCATCGATCCCGTTACGCATATGCCGATCAAGGTCAGTGGCCTGCCGTTCTTCGAAAACTTCTACGCCGGCGGCGTCTCCGACGTGCGCAGCTTCCGCGACAACACGCTCGGACCGTTCGGCACGTCGGTCGTCTGTGCGACGGCTTTCGACGGATCGGAATGCCGTCAGCCGTTCGGCGGAAACCTGAAGACTGTCGGATCGGCCGAAGTAATTTTCCCGACGCCGTTCGTGAAAGACGACACGACGACGCGCTTGTCGTGGTACCTCGACGTCGGCAACGTCTTCAACGTTAACAACCATTCGCTGGGTAACATCAACTGCCTCCCCGGCGCCCCGACGTCGCTGGCAGCGACCTCCTGCATTTACGACAACGGCAGCTTCTCGTTGGGCGACCTGCGCGCATCGACCGGCTTTTCGCTGCACTGGCAGGCGCCGGTCGGACCGATCGTGATCAACATCGGCCGTCCGATCCGCAGCAAACCCGGCGATATCGGCGAAACCCTGCAATTCAATTTCGGCGGCACGTTCTGATGCCGAGGGCGCCCGGCCGCTAGCCGCCGGGCGGTCGCGCTGGGTTAAGATAGAGTGCGGCGAACTCGAGGGGCGGTTCGCCACGATCCGACGCAGCAGACGAGGCACACGGGTGAGGGCAACAGCAGGCGGACGACGCAGCATCGGCGCACTCCTGCTGGCCGCTTTTCTGCTGGCATGCGCACTCATTCCGGGTTTTGTGTCAGCGCAAGCTGCGGCCGAGAAGATCGGCTACGCCGACTTCAAACGGCTCATCGACAACGCACCGCAAATGGTGGATAGCCAAAGCCGGCTGCAGAAAGAGTTCGCCGCGCGCGACCATGCCTTGAGCGCCGACGAAACGCGACTGGCCACATTACGTCAACGCTACGATCGCGATGGCGCGATCATGAGCAAGCCCGATGCCGAAGCGCTCAAGCGGGAAATCGATTCGCTCGAGCGGTCCGTCAAACGCGGGCGTGACGATCTGCACAACGACTTCAACGCGCGCGCGCTCGCCGAACGCGACAAGATCTGGCAGGAGATCAACAACGCCGTCGTCGAATACGCGCACGCCAGCGGCTATGACCTGATCGTGACGAGTCCGGTGGTTTATGCCAGCCCGCGCATCGACATCACCGACGCCGTGCTCGACCGCCTGCGCCATCCGAAAGCTGCGCCATCAGCACCATGACGATGCCCTCGCCTCCTTCGCTCTCGGCGCTCGCCGAGCGATTCGGCCTGATGCTGCGCGGCGACGGCGCGAAACGCGTCTTCGGCGTCGGCACGCTCGCCGCTGCGACGAGCGATCAACTGAGTTTTCTCTCGAACGTTCAGTATCGAAAAGAATTGGCGCACAGCCGCGCCGGCGTAATTCTGCTGCGCGAGGAAGATGCCGATGCGTGGCACGGCAATGCGCTGTTCGCACCCGATCCGTACGTCGCCTATGCCAAGATCGCTGCCTTGTTCGACAGTGCGACGTCGGACAACGTCGGCGTGCATCCGAGTTCCATCGTCGCGCCTGGCGCGCGCGTTGCGCCGACGGCGAGCGTCGGTCCACTGTGCGTGATCGAAGACGGCGCGGTCATCGAAGACGGCGCGCAGA
>CAZZYA010000144.1:0-9528 GCA_964658115.1 uncultured Rudaea sp.
ACCTGCGACCTTCGGGTTATGAGCCCGACGAGCTGCCAGACTGCTCCACCCCGCATCAGGCGAACGCGAAGTTTAGCGGTCAGCGTCGTCGCGCGCAACTTCGATGACACGTTGCCGCGCAGATATGGCGGCTTTTTCTGTCGATTTCAATCGTGGCCGATGGTTATGTGGGCAAGCCGAATGCGCGATAGCACCACGCGATCAGCGGTCCCCACAACACGCCCAGAACGAGCAGTGCCGCGCCGTTGATCGAAAGCAGCCACCGCAGCGGCAGATCGTTCGGCAAGGCGAGCGTAGCGCCATCGGCCGGCTGATCGAAGTACATCACCTTGATCACGCGCAAGTAATAGAACGCGCCGATGATCGCGAACACGATGGCGACGATCGCGAGCCACAACATGCCGCCGTCGATCGCCGCTTTCAACACCATCAGCTTGGCGAAGAAGCCGAACAGCGGCGGGATTCCGGCGAGCGACGCCATGATCAGCAACATGATGAACGCGTACCACGGATTACGCTGATTGAGACCTTTGAAATCGTCGATCTCTTCGGCCTCGAATCCGGCACGCGCGAGCAAAAGAATGCCGCCGAAAACCGCCGTGGTCATGATCGCGTACGAAATCGCGTAGAACATCGCAGCGGCGTAACCGGTCGGCGTGCCGTTGGAAAGACCGAGCAGGATGAAACCGACGTGCGAGATCGTCGAATACGCCAGCATGCGTTTCAGATTCGATTGCGCGATGGCGACGATGTTGCCGATCGCGAGGGACGCAGCGGCGAGCGCGGCGATCATCAGTTTCCACTGCGGCGACAGATCGCCCAGTCCGGTTTCCAGCAGGCGATATGCCATGCCGAAGCCGGCGATTTTCGGCGCTGATCCAACGAAAATCGTGACCGCGGTCGGCGAGCCTTCGTAAACATCCGGCAACCACATATGAAACGGCGCGGCGCCGAATTCAAAGCCGATGCCGACGATGACGAAGACGACGCCGAAGGTGAGCAGCATTCCGTGCGGATCGGTTGCAGCGAGCACGCCGACTGCGTGGATCTTGGCCAGATCGAGCGTTCCCGTCGCGCCGTAGATCATCGACATGCCGAACAGCAGCAAACCCGACGCGAGCGCGCCCAGCACGAAATATTTCATCGCGGCTTCGGACGACTTGCTCGAATCGCGGTTGATCGCGACCAGTGCATAGGTCGACAACGCGAACAGTTCCAAACCGAGATACACCATTATCAGATTGCCCGCCGACACCATCAGCATCATGCCGAGCGTGGCGAACAGCGTGAGCAGATAGAACTCGCCGATGAACAAGTTTCGTTCGACCAGATATCGTCGCGACAGAACGAACACGGCGGCGGTGACGCCGAGTATGAAAACCTTGCATACCGCGGCGACGCCGTCGTGGATGTACGCGCCGTTGAACGCGACGCGGGCCGGATCGTGGTCGGCGAGAATCAAACCCATCGTCGCGATCACGGCGATCAACGACAGCCAATGCGTGACGATCCGTTGTGTCGATTTGAGGAACAGATCGACGAACAGGATCACGCAGATCGCGCCGAGCAGAAAATCTTCGGGAGCGAGCAGAACGAGGTCGTGGATATCGAAATTCATCACCTAAACCTTGCTCACCAGCAGTTGATCCACGATATGTTTGACCGACGCGTCCATCAGATGCGTCAGTGGCTCCGGCCAGATGCCGATCAACAACGTTCCGGCGGCGAATACACCGAGCACGAGCGCCTCGCGCGCGTTGATGTCTTTCAGATGCGCGACGTGATCATTGGTGACTTCGCCGAAGATCACACGTTTGACCAGCCACAGCGTGTATGCCGCGCCGATAATCAGCGTCAGCGCCGCGCCGGCCGCAACCCAGGGATTGAGCTGGAAGCTCGACAGGATCACCATGAATTCGCCGACGAAACCACTCGTACCCGGCAGGCCGCAATTGGCCATCGAGAACAACACCCAGAACGCGGCGAACCACGGCATCACGTTGGCGACACCGCCGTAGTCCTTGATCTGACGGCTATGCACGCGGTCGTACAGCACGCCGACGCACGAGAACATCGCACCCGAGACGAAGCCGTGCGAAATCATCTGCACCACCGCGCCGGAAACCCCGAGATACGCGCCGTCGGCGTTGTGGAACGAGCGGACGAGCGTCGCGGCGAGGAATACGCCGAGCGTGACGAAACCCATGTGCGAGACGGACGAATACGCGATCAGCTTCTTCATGTCCTCTTGCACGAGCGCGACGAAGGCGACGTAGATGATCGCGATCAGCGACAACGCCACGATCAGCCAGGTGTACTCCTGACACGCGTCGGGAACGATCGGCAGCGAGAAGCGCAGAAATCCGTAACCGCCGATCTTCAGCATGATCGCGGCCAGAATCACCGAACCGCCGGTTGGCGCTTCCACGTGTGCATCCGGCAACCACGTGTGCACTGGCCACATCGGCACCTTGATCGCGAAGCCGAGCAGAAACGCGAAGAACAGATACGCCTGTTCGTGCGCCGTCAGCGGCAGGTTGGCGAGCGACGCCATTTCCCAGGTGCCGGCTTTCAGATACAGATAAATCAGTCCGACCAACATGAAGATCGAACCGAAGAACGTGTACAAGAAAAATTTCAACGTCGCATACACGCGCCGCGGACCGCCCCAGATGCCGATGATGATAAACATCGGAATCAGCATGCCTTCGAAGAACACGTAGAACAGCAACGCGTCCATCGCGGCGAAGACGCCGATCATCAAACCTTCGAGTACGAGAAACGCAGCGAGATATTGCGCGACTTTGTTGTGCACCGAATCCCACGCGCCGAGGATGACGAGAATCGTGGTCAGCGTGGTGAGGATGATCAGCGCGATGGCGATGCCGTCGGCGCCCAGGTGATACGTGGCCTTGATCGCCGGGATCCAGTCGAGCTGTTCGATGAACTGCATCGTGCCGGCGTTGGCGTCGTAGCCGGTGAACAACGGAATGCTGACGAGGAAGACGACGATCGACACGGCGAGCGCCAGCCAGCGCGCAGGGTTGGCGCGTTCGCCGAGCATCGCAACGACCGCGCCGCCGATGATCGGCAGCCAGATGCAGAGACTCAAGATAGGCCAACTCGCTTGCATTCAACGTTCCCGTTTTTACTTTCTTCTGCGAACTTCTAGATGTGCGTCATCCACCACAATCCGCCGAGCAACGCGACCAGGCCGAGGATCATGGCGAACGCATAGGTATACAAATATCCCGACTGGATCCAGCGCACGATGCCGGCGACTCTATTCACCGTCGCCGCGGAGCCGTCGATGATCACGTTGTCGATTACGCCGACATCGCCACCTTTCCACAAACCGCGCCCGAGCAACAGCGAACCTTTCGCGAACACGGCCTGGTACACCGGATCGAACCAGTATTTGCGATCGAGCATCGTCCAGATCGGGTGGAACGTTTTCTCGACGCGATCGGAGACCGACGGATTGAACAGATAGATGTACGTCGACACGACGAAACCGGCGAACGCGCACCAGAATGGCGGTTGCGCGAAACCTTGCAACATCGCGTTGAACCATCCCGAGAACGCACCTTCGGCGTGTTCGGATGTCTTGATCGCGGTCTCGAAAAATTCGCCGTGCAGGATGGACGACACGGTCATGGCGCCGATGATGATGGACGGAATGGCGAGCAGGATCAGCGGCACGGTGACCACCCACGGCGATTCGTGCGGCGGGTGCGCGAGGTGTCCGGGCGGCAAATGATCGTCGTGACCATCGCTTGGCTCGTCATGCGTTTCGACGTCGCCGTGCGAACTCGTCTGATCGGGTGATTCCGTTTTTGCGTGCGAGGCCTGTGTCTTCGGCTTCGATCCATGCTCGTGTTCGACGACGAAACGTTCGCGTCCGTGGAACGTGAGATATAACAGACGGAAGCTGTAAACCGCCGTTACGAATACGCCCAGCAGCACGCACCAATAACCGTACGTGGCGCCCCAACGATGCGATTCGCCGACCGCTTCGATGATCGCGTCTTTCGAAAAGTAGCCTGAAAAACCAGGCATACCGGTGAGCGCGAGTGTGCCGATCCAAGCCGTGATGAACGTGATCGGCATGTAGCGGCGCAGGCCACCCATGTAGCGCATGTCCTGCTCGTGATGCATCGCGATAATCACCGAGCCCGCACCCAGGAACAGCAACGCCTTGAAGAACGCGTGCGTCATCAGATGGAAAATCGCCGCCGAATAGGCGGAAACGCCGAGCGCCACTGTCATATATCCCAATTGCGACAATGTGGAATACGCGACAACGCGTTTGATGTCGTTCTGCACGATACCGATGGCGCCCATGAAGAACGCCGTCGTTGCGCCGATCACGAGCACCGCGCTCAACGCCGTATCCGACAACTCGAACAGCGGCGACATGCGCGCGACCATGAAGATGCCCGCGGTCACCATCGTCGCAGCGTGAATTAGCGCCGAGATCGGCGTCGGACCTTCCATCGAATCGGGCAGCCACACGTGCAATGGCACCTGCGCGGACTTGCCCATCGCGCCGACGAACAGACACAAACAAATGACCGTCGCCACCGACCAAGGATGGCCGCCGATGATTTCCCACGTCATGCCGTTGAGCTTTTCGCTCGCGGCGAACACGTGCGCGTAATCGAGCGTGTGAAATACCAGCAGCACGCCGGCGATGCCGAGCAGGAAACCAAAGTCACCGACGCGGTTGACGAGAAACGCTTTCATGTTCGCGAAAATCGCGGTCGGCTTCTTGAACCAGAATCCGATCAGCAAATACGAAACGAGACCAACTGCTTCCCAGCCAAAGAAAAGCTGCAGGAAGTTGTTCGCCATCACCAGCATCAACATCGAAAACGTGAACAGCGCGATGTAGCTGAAGAAACGCTGATAGCCCGGATCGTCGGCCATATAGCCGATGGTGTAGACGTGGACCATCAGCGAAACGAACGTTACGACACACATCATCAATGCGGTCAAACGGTCGATCAGGAAGCCGACGTACGCGTCGATGCCGCCGACCTTGAACCACGTGTAGAGATTCTCGTTGTACGTTTCCGCGCCGCCCCACACGAGCTGATACAAAACATAGAACGACAGCGCGCAACTCAATCCGACACCGAGAATCGTCACGCTATGCGCGCCGGCGCGTCCGATCTGGTTGCGGAAAAGGCCCGCGACAATCGCGCCAAAAAGCGGCGCGAGTGCGATGACGAGCAGGAGGGTGGAATTCAAACTCATCGCATCAGCCCTTCATCGAATCGAGTTCGCCGACATTAATCGTGGCGCGGTTGCGGAACAGCACGACGAGGATCGCCAAACCGATCGCCGATTCGGCCGCCGCCACCGTCAGGATGAAGAACACGAACACCTGTCCGCTGGCGTCGCCGAGGAAGCGCGAAAACGCGATGAAATTCATGTTCACCGACAGCAGCATCAGTTCGATGGCCATCAGCAGCACGATCATGTTCTTGCGGTTGATGAAAATACCTGCGACCGAGATGCAAAACACGATCGTCGACAACACGATGTAGTGCGCGAGTGTGATCATGGCTTCGCCTCCCCCGCGGGCAATTCGACGGGTGTGGAACTCGCCATTTTCACAATGCGAACGCGATCGCGCGCGTGCACGGAAACCTGCCACGACGGCTGCTGATATTTGGTGCCGCCGCGTTTGCGCAATGTCAGCATGATCGCGGCGACCACGGCCACGGTCAGGATCACCGCGGCGACCTCGAACGGCAGCAGAAATTGCGTGAATAGCGCTTTACCGAGCCACGCCGTATTCGACGCACCGCCCGGATCGGCCGGGGCCGCGTAGTTCATAGACTTGACGCCCATCAACGCGAGCATCTCGACAAGCATTACGACGGCAACGAGCAACCCAACCGGTAAATAACGGATGAAACCCTCACGCATCGGTTCGACTTTGATGTCGAGCATCATCACCACGAACAGGAACAACACCATCACCGCGCCGACGTAAACCAGCACGAGCGCGACGGCGAGAAATTCCGCCTGCAGCAACAACCACAAGGCGGACGTGGTGAAGAAACACAGCACCAGCAGCAGCGCGGCGTGCACGGAATTCTTCACGCTGATCACGCCGAGCGCCGAAATCGTCAGCACCGTGGCGAACAGGTAAAACAGATAGAGGGTCCAGGGCAGATCCATCTCAATCCTCAGCGATACGGCGCGTCTTGCGCGCGTGCGGCGGCGATCTGCGCTTCGAAGCGATCACCGATGGCGAGCAGCTTCTGCTTGTCGACGATGTTTTCGCCGCGATTCTCGAAATGGTATTCGTGGATATTGGTTTCGACGATCGAATCCACCGGGCAGCTTTCCTCGCAGAAGCCGCAGTAGATGCACTTGAACAGATCGATGTCGTAGCGCGTCGTGCGGCGCGTACCGTCCTCGCGCTGTTCCGAATCGATCGTGATCGCCAGCGCCGGACACACCGCTTCGCACAGCTTGCACGCAATGCAGCGTTCCTCGCCGTTGGGATAACGACGAAGCGCATGCAATCCACGGAAACGGTTCGACTGCGGAATCTTTTCCATCGGATAGCGCATGGTGTACTTGGGCTTGAACATGTACTTGCCCGTCAGCGCCAGACCTTTGAATAGTTCGACCAGAAAAAGACTCTTGATGAAACCGCCAACGCTACTCATGCGCCTACTCCTGTGGCTGGCGGACCTACGATTCCGAAATACGCCATGCAACCGGTTACGAACAACCACGCCAGGCCGATCGGGATGAACACCTTCCAACCCAGACGCATGATCTGGTCATAGCGATAGCGCGGGAACGCCGCACGAAACCACAGATACATGAAAGCGAAAAAGAAAACTTTGATGAACAGCCACCACCAGCCCGGCGAGCTGAGGAAAGGAATTCCCCACGACTCCGGCAACACCGGTCCCCAGCCGCCAAGGAACAGCGTTGCGGCGAGAAAGGAAATCAAAATCATGTTCGCGTATTCGGTCAGGAAGAACACCGCGAACGGCGCGCCAGAATATTCGACGTGAAAGCCGGCGACGATTTCCGATTCACCTTCGGCGACGTCGAACGGCGCGCGATTGGTTTCCGCGACGCCGGAGATGAAATAGATCACGAATAGCGGAAGCAGCGGAATCACGAACCAACTCGCGGCGCCGTGCTGCGTCTGCGCGCGCACGATATCCGACATGTCCAAACTGCCCGCGCAGATCAGCACGCCGACCAGCGCGATGCCCATCGCGATTTCATAGCTGACAACTTGTGCAGCCGAACGCATCGCACCAAGAAACGCGTACTTCGAATTCGACGACCAACCCGCAAGGATGATGCCGTACACGCCGAGCGAGGTCATCGCGAGCAAATACAGCAAGCCCGCGTTGACGTCGGCGAGCACCGCCCTTTGGGAAAAGGGAATTACCGCCCACGCGGCGAATGCAGGCGTCAGCGCGATCAACGGAGCGATCACGAACAACAGTTTGCTCGACGACTGCGGAACCAGATATTCCTTGAAAAGCAACTTGAACACATCGGCGAATGTTTGCGCCAAGCCCGCCGGGCCGACGCTGTTGGGTCCCATCCGCACGTGCATCCAGCCGAGCACTTTGCGCTCCCACCACACGTACAGCGCAACGGACAAGATAACCGGCACCGCGATGCAGAGAATGCAGATCACCAGCCAGATCACGAGGCCCGCGCCGTCGCCCCAGGCGGTGAGTGGATCGCGAAGGTGATTGAGGATCCAGTCGTACACGCTCAGGCCCTCGCCACGGTGACGAGTGAACCGCTCGGCGGCAGCGCTCGAGTTTGCGACCAGGTCGACTCGATCCACGCGGAGCCGCGCGGAACTTCACGCGTCACGATCACAGCAAGATTGGTCTCGACATCGCCCGCACTGACTTTTGCTTGCGCATCGGCGGAAAGTCCAAGTGCGAGCGCGTCTTCCGGATGCAATCCGACAGCGGCGTGGCCGGTCAGCGGATGCGCCTGCAGCGATTTCGCGCGACGCACAACGGCATCACCACGATAGACAGGCACGGTCGAAACACGAACGAAACTGCCCTGCCCGCGATTCGTATCGGGACGCTGTTCCGAAGGTTTCTCACCCGCCGCGCCAACGATAGGTTTCTCCGCGAGCTGCGTTTTGACTTTCGCATGCACTTCGCTGAATTCGGTGAAATCAAAATCGTGCAGTCCCAACTGCGCACCGAGCGCGCGCAATACGCGCCAGCCCTCGCGCGCTTCGCCCGGAAGTTTCGATCCGCCCGCGACGGTTTGCGCGACGCCGTCGACATTGACGAACGTGCCGCTGCTTTCAGGCGCGAGGCCGATCGGCAACACCGCATCCGCCGTGCGCTTCACGCCGTTGCACGCGTATGCGCCGATGTATACACAAAATTCCGCGTCGTCGCGCGCTTTGTCGAACGCCTTGCCATCGGACACGTCCGCGGTACCGGCGTGATAGACGATCAGATTCTTCGGCGATTGCGCGAGCATTTGCGCGGCGTTCTTGCCGCCCGATTGCGGCATTGCGCCTGCACGCGTGAGACCGACATCGTTCGCACCCGAAGCGATTTCATTGAACGCCGATTTCGTCAGTCGCGCGAATTCGCGCGCCATCGCGCGCAACGCGGCTGCGTTCGGCGCCTGCGCAGCGACATCGCCGAAAACCACGACTGACGACGGCGCATCCGTCACGATCTTTGCGGTCGAACGATGTACGTCTTCGACTCTCGCATTGCGTACTGGGTCTTGCAGGTGCCCTGTGAGCGTCGCAGCATCCGACGACGCGTTCGTGAACGCGGCGAGTTCGTCGCCCATCGCCCACACGTCGGCGATACGTTTGCCGGTCAGCCGGAAATTGAAATCGAAGTCGATGGGATTGATCGCGTAAACCTTCGCACCTTTCTTCCACGCCTTGCGGATGCGGTGCGACAGCAGCGGTTGTTCGTGTCGCGCGTTCGAGCCGACGATGACGATGGCGTTGGCTTTCTCGATCTCGGCGAGCGGCATTTCAAATGTAGGGCCGGCGGTGCCGTCGGAGAAATCCAGCGTGCGCAGGCGATGATCGATGTTGTCGCTGCCGAGGCCGCGGACGATCTTGGCCAGCAGATAACCTTCCTCGCTCGACGTCAGCGGCGCAACGAGCGCTCCGAGGTCGGAACCGCCTTTTATAAGTTTGTCCGCGACGAACGCGATAGCTTCTTCCCAAGTCGTTTCGACCAGTTCGCCGTCCTTGCGGATCATCGGCTTGGTCGCACGATCGTCCGAATACAGACCCTGATGCGAATAACGATCGCGATCCGACAGCCAGCATTCGTTGATCGACTCGTTGTCGCGCGGCACCGTGCGCAGCACGTCGCCGCGTCGCGTGTGCAACCACAGGTTCGAGCCGAGCGCGTCGTGGTACGCAATCGATTCGCGCGCGATCAATTCCCACGCGCGCGCTTTGAAACGGACCACCTTGTTCGTCAGCGCGCCGACCGGACACACGTCGATGATGTTGCCGCCGAG
>CAZZYA010000145.1:0-9476 GCA_964658115.1 uncultured Rudaea sp.
TTGCTGGTAACCGCCGCTGATGCCGAACTTCGCGCCGAGTGTGCGAGCAAAATTATCGGTCGCCACGACCACGCGCGACTCAATGAGCACCTGCTGAACCGGCTTGTCCAAACGCGCAACGAGCGCACGGACAACTTCGACTTGCTCGGGCGTGTCGACAACAAGTAGCGTATTTGTGCGATCGTCAGACGTTACGCTCCCGCGGGGTGACAAAAATCCACTGCTCGCTCCCTGTGCGCCAGCTCCTGACGTTTGGGCTGTATGCGTTTTCTGTGTCAGCAGATCGGCAATGTCCTTCGCCTTGCCGTAGCTGATCGGAATGTAGACGGTGATTGTCTGCGCTACCGCCTGTAATTTCTGTTTCGATTCTGCGAGGGCCTGCTCGCGATCAGAGATCTCTTTTTGCGGCGCGATCCAGATGACATTGCCGTTGCGGCGTTTATCGAGGCCTTTGGCCTGCAGCACGATATCGAGAGCTTGGTCCCACGGCACATTAATGAGCCGCAACGTCACGTTGCCGCCCACCGAATCCGCGACGACGAGATTGAGGTCGGACACGTCCGCAATAAGCTGCAGTACCGAGCGCGTTGGGATGTCTTGGAAGTTGAAGGTGACACGATTGCCGCTGTAAACCGGCGGCGCGTTCGGATCGAGCTTCGTTTCTTCTTTCTTCGGTGAAACTTCGATGATGTATTGGTTGCCAGCCTGATAGGCGAGTTGCTCGAAATTGCCAGTTGCAGCGATGTCCATGTGCGCGCCGTTGCCGCGACCGCGCGTTTCGATGGACTGCACTGGCGTGGCGAAATCCATAACGTCGAGACGCTGCGCTAGCTGGGGTGGCAGGCGCACGTTGTACATGTCGAGGCTCAGCTTATCGCCCGTACGTTGCAGGTCTGCGCCCGCACCTTCACCACTGAACGTCACCACGATACGGCCTTCGCCATGTCCGCCGCGACGGAAATCGACGTTGGATATCTCAAGACCGGGACCGGCAAGTGTCTTGGTCTGATCTGAAGCTGCCACGGCGGTTGTCGTGGCGGAGCCCGTCATGCCGTTGTTGACGGTAAGAACGTAATTGTTGCCTTCGGACTTCGTCTGATAAGTGGCCGAATGAAACAGATCGACGACGATGCGCGTGCGGCCTGCGGCTTCGACGGCACTGACTGCGCTTGTTGCGCCCGTGCTCACGTCGAGCCGCCGCTGACTCATGCCGTTGCGCGTGCCGGGCATGTCGATGGCAATACGCGCAGGATTTTCCGTCGTGAAGATCTGTGGATCGATCACTGGCCCCGAGAACTGCATCACGATCTGTACCTGTCCGCCGGATAGCGGTGTGTACGTAATGTTTTGCAGGATATTTTCCGCCAGAGCGTTCGTCGCGAACAAAGCCCCGAGCAACATTAGGAGCCAAGCCAGTCCAACACGCGAAGATTTCGCGTCGGTTCCGGACGAACGTCCCAGGAAGTTAGCAACTGATGTCATCATTTCTAGTTACCCCCAAGGGTCGCTTATTTCTCGCCCAGGGCGACGGTCGCCTGGTGCTCCATCCAACCGCCGGTCCCGTTCGGGATCAGTTCCACGAGCTCGATGTGGTCTTCGGCAATGGCGGTGACCTTGCCGTCGTTCTGTCCCATGTGGTTCTGCATATGCACCCGGTGGACGACGCCCTCCGGATCTTTGATAAGCGCTTCCATCGTCGGGCCGCTATTGAGCGTCCCGACCATTTTCAAGCTATCCAACGGATAGCTTTCCAGTGGTTCTTTAGGATGCTGGTCGGGCTGCGGTCCCGTGTGCGTGGTCGCTGTCGCTTCCTGTCGGTCGCGTGCGCTCAGGCCGAATGGATCCCGCACATCTGGATCGTTGTCTTTGTACTGGTATTCGAATGATTCGAAGCGTCTGACTTCAGGCAGCGACGGAATCGGCGTGCCCTTCTTGGCTTTCTCGGAGGCAATCCACTCGCGCAAGTCGGAATCGCCACCGGTGCAACCGGTCAGAACGATCACGGCGCCAATGAGAGCGATGCGCGCGATCAAACGAACATGCGGCATGGACATGTTCATTTACCTCCCTGCTTCGGCGCACCGGGCGCCGGCGTTGGCGGGGCATTGCTCAAACCGTCGTCTTCGATCGAGTGATATGTGCGCACGGTTCCTTCGAGAAGAAGGCGGCCACCGGCGGCGGCGGTTTTGTCGCTCGATGGCGTGAGCGAAACGTCTTGCATGGTAAGAATCACCACGCGAGGAATCGCGGCGACACTGCTGATGAAATTGCCAAACTGATGGTAGGTGCCGAGCATGCGCAACTGGATAGGCTTTTCGGCGTAGAAACCTTCTTTGATCGTTTCAGCGCCCGGCTTGAACAGTTGCGTTTCGAGGCCAGTGGACAGCGCCGCCTGCGAGATGTCGATGAGCAACTGCGGCATCTGCGTGCTGGTCGGGAGTTGATGGATCAGCTGCGCGAGCATGTCACGCATCTCCTGCAACTGATCGCGAAGTTTTTCGAGATTGACCGCTTTGGCCTGCTTGTCGGAAAACTCTTTACGCAGTGTTGTTTCCTGGTTCTGCTTGCGTTCGAGGTCGTCCTGTCGGTCGGTGATGAAGACATACCAACCGCCCAGCATCACCAAGATAAACAGGATCGCGCAGAAGGTCAGCTTTACGCCTTGTGGCCAGCCACCGATGTTGTTGCGGTCGAGATTGCGGAAATCGGAAAGCTTCATGGCTTGCTCCCCGCATTGCTGGTCGTAACCGCAGGCGAACTCGCCGCTGCGGGCGGCGGCGTTGCGGGCGTCGGCGCTGATGCCGGTGTGGATGTTGTCGACGGCGTCGCTGCTGCTGGTGCCACGGGCGGCGTCTTGCCTTCGGTTGCGAGGCGTTCTTTTTCTTTTTCTTCGGGACTCGTCAGTTTGACGGTCAGTCCGAACTCAAAGCGTTCGCGACGATCGGTGCCCTTTGACTCGGTCTGCTGCAAGTCCGATCGTTTCAGCCACGGCGACGCGTCCAGGCGTTTCATGTAATCGGCCACGCTGGCATTCGATTGCGCGACGCCGGCAAGGGTAAGTGTGTCGCCCGTCTGCTTCATCGAACTCAGACGGACGCCGTCGGGAATGGTCCGCACCAGTTCGTCGAACAAGTGCACCATCTGCGAACGATTGGCCTGCAATTGCTCAATGATCTGTTTGCGCTGAAGCAAACGCGCGCGCGTTTCTTCGAGATTCTTGATTTCGACAAGCCTGACATCGAGCGCTTTGATTTCCTGCGACAGCAGCGCATTGCGGTTGTCCTGGTTTTCCAGGCGCGCATCCATCCAGTAAATCCAAAGCAACATTGCCAGGATGCCGGCGACGACGGCGCCGCCCAGCATCATGTAGAACTCGCGCTCGCGAAGTTTGCGCCGTTCGGTTCGCCACGGCAGTAGATTGATTTTTGCCATCAGTCGAAACTCCGAAGCGCCAGGCCGCAGGCGATCATCAGTGCCGGAGCGTCCTGCGCCAGCGTCGCGGCCTGCACGCGTGAGGACAGCGACATATTCGCCAGCGGATTAGCTACCACGCACGGAACGCCGAGCTGTTCTTCGACCATCTCGGCGACACCGGTGATCGAGGCGCACCCGCCGGCGAGAACCACTTGGTCGACTTTGTTGTATTCGGAACCGGCGAAGAAGAACTGCAGTAGTCGGCTGATCTGCTGGACCATCGCTTCTTTAAATGGCTCCAACACTTCGATTTCGTACGATTCCGGCAAACCGCCCTGACGCTTGGCGAGACCGGCTTCTTCGTACGACAAGCCGTAACGGCGCATCACCTCGTCGGTGAGCTGCTTGCCCCCAAATACCTGTTCGCGCGAATAGATGGTGCGCTGATTCTTGAGGACGATAAGCGTGGTCATCGTGGCGCCGATATCGACGACAGCGACCACCGCATCTTTTGGTACGGCAAGCTGATCGGCGACGAGCTTGAACGCATTTTCCATCGCGAACGCTTCGACATCGACCACACGCGCCGCCAATCCACCGAGGTCAAGCGCGGCAACGCGCAGGTCGACATTCTCGGTTCGCGAGGCGGCGAGCAGAACGTTCATCATCTCCGGGTTGTCTTTGACCGGACCGACGACTTCGAAATCGAGACTGACTTCTTCGAGCGGATAGGGGATGTATTGGTTGGCCTCAACCTGGATCTGACCTTCCAGATCGTCTTCCGACAAATCGGCAGGCATAGGAATAACTTTGGTGATCACCGCGGAACCGGCTACAGCAGCAGAAGCGAATTTTGTCTTCGCGCCCGAGCGGTTCAACGCACGACGGATCGCTTCGCCGACGGCCTCGACCTCGACGATGTTCTTTTCGACCACCGCATTGGGAGGAAGCGGCTCGACCGCGTAGTGTTCCACGCGATACTTCCCGCCGGACTGACTCAACTGCAACAGCTTTACTGCCGTCGAGCTGATGTCCACCCCAACCAGCTGCGGCGCTTTTCCACTGAGTAGGCCCACAACTTTTTCCCCTATCCCACGCGCCCTTACGAGCGATATGTGTGCATCTACATTAAATACGAAACTTAACGGATTATCAACAGTATCTTTAAAAGATACGCAAATCGTTGATTCGCCTGCAACTTGCCCCTAATTTGCCCGAGATTCCGCCCGGATTCCCAACCCGGTGAACTGATACACTTCGCGCTTCCGCTTCCCTCTATACCGCGTCTTTCACTCGCTCGACGTTGACTGCCATCACATTACCGACACGGCATGAGAATTTTTCTACGTTTACTCCGTTACGCATTGATTTTGGGTGTTTCTGGAGTCCTTTTAGCATGCCTGGCGGTCGGTGTCGCCTACTGGTTGATTGCGCCGCGCCTTCCCTCGGTTGAAACGCTGCGCGAAGTGCGTTTGCAGGTTCCGTTGCGCGTGTATAGCGCCGACAACAAGCTCATCGCGACGATTGGCGAGACGCGCCGAATCCCGGTCAAGATCGAGAAGGTGCCGCAGCAGCTCAAGAACGCGTTCCTCGCGGCCGAAGACGCTAACTTCTACAACCATCCCGGCGTCGACTGGCAAGGCGTAGCGCGCGCCGTCGGACAAATGGTCACCAAGCGCAGTCTGCACGTGGCCGGTGGCAGCACCATTACGCAGCAAGTCGCGCGTGGTTTTTTCCTGAGTTCCGAAGTGACGCTGACGCGCAAGTTCACCGAGATGTTCTTGTCCTTCCGAATCGAACGGGAATTGAGCAAGGACGAAATCTTCGAGTTGTATCTCAACAAGATATTCTTCGGCAATCGCGCCTACGGCGTCGCCGCCGCTGCCGAGTTCTATTACGGCAAGACGCTCGATCAACTTTCGCTCGCAGAATCGGCAATGCTCGCGTCGCTGCCGAAGTTCCCATCGAGCAGCAATCCCTTAAGCAATCGCGCGCGCGCAACCGAGCGCCGTAAATATGTGCTCGAACGCATGCTCGAAAACGGTTTCATCACAGCCGACCAAGTGAAGCAGGCCGATGCGGAACCGGATCGCTCGTACGCACACGAGCCCCCGGTTGAAGTGGAAGCGCCGTGGATCGCCGAACTCGTGCGGCAGGATGCGCTCGATCGCGTCGGCAACGAAGCGCTCACCGACGGCTACGTGGTCTACACCACCATCGACGCGAATGATCAGGACGCCGCCAACCAAGCGTTGCGCGACGATCTGATGACGTACGACCAGCGCCACGGCTTTCGCGGACCCGAAGCGCACATCGATCTTCCGGAACATCCCGCACCCGACGAACTCGACCGAAAACTCGATCCCTATCATGCCGTGGTGGGACTTGTGCCCGGCATCGTCACCGATGTCGGCGACAAGACCGCCAATATCTATCTTCAGGATGGACAAACGGTGTCGCTGGACATGCCAGCCGTCGCTTGGGCGAACCGATACAAAGACGACAAGCATCGCGGGAGCGCACCGAAGAAAGTGGCCGACGTTCTCGCCGCCGGCGACATCATTCGCGTAGCGCGCAATGATGACGGCAAGTGGAAGATGTCGCAGGTGCCCGCCGTGCAAGGCGCGCTCGTCGCGCTCGATCCGGAAGACGGCGCGATCAAAGCGGAAGTCGGCGGATTCAGTTTCTCGCGCAGTAAATTCAATCGCGCGGTGCAAGCGAGCCGTCAGCCCGGATCGAGCTTCAAACCATTCTTCTATTCCGCCGCGTTCGAGCATGGCTTCACGCCCGCATCGATCGTGCTCGACGCGCCGATCGTGTTCGCCGATCCTTCCAAAGCGAACGGCTTGTGGACACCGCAGAACGACGATGGAAAGTTCGACGGCCCGATGCGTCTTCGCGAAGCGATGGTCGTCTCCAAGAATCTTGTTTCCGTGCGATTGCTCGACGCGATCGGCGTGCACTACGCGCGCGAATTCGTGACGAAGTTCGGCTTTTCGCTCGAGCAGATTCCTGACAACCTCTCGATGGCACTCGGCACCGCTTCGGTTTCACCGCTGACGATGGCGCGCGCGTACGCCGTGTTCGCCAACGGCGGTTTTCTCGTCGATCCGTATTTCATCGATCGCGTCGTCGATCGCAACGGCAACGAAGTCTACAAAGCGCGACCCGCCGTCGCATGCAGGCATTGCTCGCAACGGCTGCTCGAAGATACGCGCGTAGCACAAGCAGAATCGCGTGCCGATGGCGCGCGCACGTCGCTGTCGCCGATATCATCGGCACAGGCCGCGCCCGCGCCGGCGATGACCGATCCGGAAGCGCCGAGACTTGCATCGCGTGCGCTCGATGCGCGCACGGATTATCTGATCGGCTCGCTGCTGCACGACGTCGTGCGCCGCGGCACCGGCGCGGGCGCGATGGTGCTCAAGCGTAACGATCTGGCCGGCAAAACCGGTTCGACCAACGATCACCGCGACGGCTGGTTCAGCGGCTATAACGAAGACCTCGTCGCGAGCGCATGGGTTGGCTTCGACGATTTCACTCCACTGGGCTACAAGGAATTCGGCGCGGAGACGGCATTGCCGATGTGGATCAGTTTCATGCGCACCGCGCTCAAAGGCGTCCCGGAAAAACCGTTTGAAATGCCGCCCGGAATCACCACAGCGCGCATCGATCCCGAAACCGGTACGCTCGCCGCGGCGGACGATTCGCATTCCATACTCGAATATTTCAAGACCGAAGACGTCGCACGTCTGGCCACCGGACCAACAGAGCAGACCGAGCAGGAAAAGAAAGTCCAGCAGGACGCATACGGGATTTTCTGATGGGCACGCGGGGTTCCGGTTTCGACCAGATGCGCCGGCGTTTAGCCGTCGAGGCCGCGCGCGTGATGAGCGAAAGCGGCATCCGCGATTTCCAGATGGCCAAACGCAAAGCCGCGGAACGTCTCGGCGCCAACGAGAAATCGCACCTTCCGAACAACGCAGAAATCGAAGAAGCGCTGCGCGAGCACCAACGCCTTTTTCAAGCGAGCGAACATCCGCAAACCTTGCGCCGTCTCCGTCAGGAAGCGCGCGACGCGATGAAATTTTTCGAGGATTTCGAACCGCGCCTCGTCGGCGCCGTTCTCGAAGGTACAGCGGATCGATTTTCCGCCGTCACGCTTCATCTTTTTTGCGACGCACCCGAACATGTCATGATCCTGCTCGACGAAAACGGCATCGCCTACGAAGAACACAACCGCAAGCTCAAATTCGCGCACGACAAGATGCAGGAATTCCCCGCGCTCATCATTCCGCGCGGCGATATTCGCATCGATCTGACCCTGCTTCCGCCGGAAGCGATTCGGCAAGCACCGCTCGATCGGGTGGACGACAAGCCGATGAAGCGTGCGACGCTCAACACACTCGAAGATCTTTTAAAAAGCTAGCTCTGTATTTCCCAATTGCGAAAAAAACCACCGCGCGCCGGGAGCGCGCGTCCTGACGCGAAAAACAAATAACGTTTTTTGGCTACTTTTTGGCGTCAACCAAAAAGTTGCCCGCTGGCCGCACACCGCGGAAGCTTCTGATCTAATGAACGCGAAGAAGCTTCAAGCGCGTCGCCCTACCTCGCCGACGCGGAGAATCAAAAAAAACCAGCTCAAAAATGAAAACGGACGCCGCAGCGTCCGTAGTCTTCCAACAACAAGCGCCCGCATTATCGCTTGGCAATTTCCGCATAATCGCGCTTAACCGACCCGGTATAAATCTGCCGCGGCCGGCCGATCTTCGTTTCCTTGTCCGTGTGCTGTTCCAGCCAATGCGCGACCCAACCCGCCGTGCGCGCAATGGCGAACATCACCGTGAACATTTCCGTCGGAATCTTCAGCGCTTTGTAAATGATGCCCGAATAAAAATCGACGTTCGGATACAGCTTGCGTTCGACGAAATACGGATCCTTCAGCGCCGCTTGTTCGAGTTCGATCGCGACATCCAACAGCGGATCTTTCACGTTCAGATCGTTCAATACCTTGTGTGTCATCTCGCGAATGATCGTCGCGCGCGGATCGAAGTTCTTGTACACGCGATGACCAAAGCCCATCAATCGGAAACCGGAATTCTTGTCTTTCGCGCGCTCAATCGCCTTGCCGACGTTTTTCACGTCGCCGATTTCCGCGAGCTGTTTCAGTACCGCTTCGTTCGCGCCGCCGTGCGCGGGTCCCCACAACGCAGCGATGCCCGCCGCGACGCACGCGTAAGGATTCGCACCGGTCGAACCGACCAGTCGCACCGTCGATGTACTCGCGTTCTGTTCGTGATCCGCGTGCAGGATAAACAGCAGATCGAGCGCTTTGGCCACCGTCGGATTCATCTCCAGCGGCTCGCTTGGCACCTCGAACATCATGTGTAAGAAACGCGTGCAGAATTCGAGATTGTTGCGCGGATAACGAATCGGCCAGCCGATCGAATAGCGATAGGCGGCAGCGGCGATCGTCGGCATCTTCGCGATCAGCCGGATCGCGGCAAGGCGACGTTGTTCCGGATCCGAAATATCCAGCGTGTCGTGATAGAACGCGGAGAGCGACGCGATCGATCCGCACAGCATCGCCATCGGATGCGCGTCGTAATGGAATCCGTGCAGAAATCCCTTCAACGACTCGTGCATCATCGTGTGATGCGTCACTTCGTGTTCGTAGCGCTTGAATTCGTCGGCCTTGGGCAAGTTGCCGTACATCAACAGATACGAAACCTCGAGAAAGCTCGAATGCTTCGCCAACTGCTCGATCGGATAGCCGCGATAAAGCAGCACGCCCTTGTCGCCGTCGATGAACGTGATCGCGCTGCGCGTCGCGGCCGTCGACATGAATCCCGGATCGAACGTGAAGTAACCTTGCTCCTTGTGCAGCTTGGCGATGTCGATCGCCGGCTCGCCGAGCGTGCCGCTCACCAGCGGCATCGTGGTGGATTTGTTCGATGCACTGTCGGTCAGAACCACGGTCTCATCGGCCATGACGAATTCCTTGTAGAGGGCGCGGGGTCGGCAGCCATCGCCACCGGAGGCTGTGGATTATCGCACAGCCA
>CAZZYA010000146.1:0-9476 GCA_964658115.1 uncultured Rudaea sp.
AGATTCACTCATTCATCCACGATAAAAATCCCCGCATCTTGTAAACGCCGATGGCAGCCCATAACCTCAGCAAAAGGGAAAAACGGCCGGCGTGATTCGTCTCGCATGTTTGTAAGGGCCAGTGGATCGGCTCGACTTTTAAAACCTGTGAGGATGAATCCATGCTCGGCAAAACCGCCGTCGCGCTCGCGGCGCTGCTATTGACGCTGTTCTGTATCGAACCGATTTCCGCCGCCGACAGCACACTCGCGGCACATTCGATCGCGCAACGACAACTGAGCGCCCCGGTGCGTGTTTCGCGCATCGTGCAGACGATTGATGCCAGCGATCGCGCGACACTGTCGGGTAACACTAATCGACATTTGATCGCCGGCATCGATAGCGGTCCACTCGCTGACGACACGCCGCTCGATCACTTATTGCTCGGCTTGAGCCGCAGCGCGGATCAGGAACAGGCGCTCGACGATTTTATTGCGCAATTGCATGATCCGGCGTCGCCGAATTTCCATCAATGGCTCACTGCCGACGAATTCGGCCAGCTGTTCGGTCCCGCACAGGCGGATGTCGATACCGTGGTCGCATGGCTGCAGGACAACGGATTCGTCGTCAATGAAGTCGCCGCGGGTCTGACGACGATCGATTTCTCCGGCACCGCGGCGCAAGTGAACGCGGCGTTCGGCACGACGATGAAGAGCTACGACGTGGCCGGCGCGCAATACATTTCCAATGCCGTGGATCCGACCATTCCGGCCGCGTTGGCGCCGGTCGTCAGCGGCATTGTTTCGTTGAACAGTGCATTCAAGAGTGCGCAGTCGCATCGGTTGTCGGCGCCTGTGTCGCTCCCTTCCCAGGCGGCTGCGCGGTCAGCTCAATTTGCGCCCTATTTTCCGAATTTTACATATACCAACCCACAAAGCAGCGGCCCGGAAGAAGATGTGGCACCCGGCGATTTCAACATCATCTACAACGTCAATCCTGTCTGGGCTGCCGGACATCGCGGCGCTGGTCAGACCGTCGCGGTTATCGAACGTACCGAAATCAATCCGGCAGACTGGAATACATTTCGAACCTCGTTCGGACTGTCTGCGTATGCGGGAACGTTGAAGCAAACCGTGCCGACCGGCTGCAGTGATCCTGGACAACTCGCCTCCGGCGATCAAGGCGAAGCTGCGCTAGATGCCGAATGGGCCGGCGTTGCAGCACCCGATGCGAGTATCCAACTCGTAGCTTGCGCAGATACCTCGACCAGCGACGGCATCGATCTGGCAGTAAGCAAACTTTTCAATTTGTCGCCTTTGCCGAAAATCGTAAGCCTAAGCTACGGCTCATGCGAAAGTTCTCTCGGCGTCAGTGGCAACAGCGCCTACAACAATTGGTGGCATCAAGCGGCGAGTGAAGGCATTACCGTATTCGTTTCGTCTGGGGACGAAGGCGCCGCCGGATGTGACGATGGTGACACTTCCGCCTACGCGAGCGAGGGGATCGCGGTGAATGGACTCGCATCGACCCAGTACAACGTGGCGGTCGGCGGGACCGACTTTCGTGACTTCGTCGACAACACGGTCGCCACATACTGGACCACAGCGAACAGCACGTCGACGAACCACTACACGTCGGCGAAGTCATACGTCCCGGAAATACCTTGGAACGATTCGTGCGCCGGCAGCATTCTGCTTACTTACATCAACGCGCATGGAGGTAATTACGCCAGCAATTTGGCTTTCTGCAATTCGTCGACTGCGAACACCGACAATCTCCTCAACATCGGCGGCGGTAGCGGTGGACCCAGCATCAAATATACGAAACCGAGTTGGCAAGCCGCTGTGTATGGCGCGCCTTCGACCAACGTACGCGGTATTCCTGATGTCTCGCTTTTCGCGTCGAACGGAATTTGGGGGCACGGGCTCGTGTTCTGCATGTCCGATTCGAACGCCGGTGGTTCGCCGTGCGTTTATTCCAACCCGGATGATCATCTCGCCAACACGGCAGGCGGCACATCGTTCGCGGCGCCGGCGTTCGCGGGCATCCAGGCGCTGATCAACCAGGTCAGCGGCCAGAGTTGGGGCAACATGAACACCGAGTTTTACGCGTTGGCCGCCGCAGAATTCGGTTCTTCTTCCTCGCCAAACACGACACGCCTCAGTCAGTGCAACGCCAACCTCGGCAAGTCGATCAATTCGACGTGCGTGTTCAACGACATCACGAGCGGCGACATCACTGTGCCGTGCGCGAAAGGCACGGCGAACTGCTACTCGACCAATACGATCACCAGCAGCAATTGCGACGGGACCTGCGGAATTCTCTCCAGCTCGACGACCAGCTCGCAGCCCGCGTACGCCGCAAAAGCCGGATGGGATTTCGCGACCGGCCTCGGTAGCGTGAACGTCGCCAATCTGGTCGACGCCTTCGCGCCGACGTTCACCGTAACAGCGAGTGCAAACGCCGGCGGCACGATCACGCCGTCCTCTCAGATCGTCAACAGCGGAAGCACCGCAACGTTTACTGTGACGCCGAATTCGAATTATCACGTCGGCACCGTTTCCGGTGACACGTGCACGGTCAGCAACACCTCGGGTACGACGTGGAAGACGAACGCGATCACGAAGAATTGCGTCGTGACGGCAACGTTCGCTATCGATCAGTACACCGTAACCGCGTCGGTCAGCGGAAGTCACGGCACGATCACGCCGCCGTCGCAAACCGTGAACGCGGGCAGCGCCGCCACATTCGTCGTTACGCCGGATTCCGGATATCACGTCAGCGCGGTGACAGGTAGCGCGTGCACCATCACGGACACGTCAGGCACCACATGGACGAGCAGCGGCATCAACCAGAACTGCGCCGTGACGGCAACGTTTGCGATCAATCAATACACGATCACCGCGTCGGTGACCGGCGGCCACGGAACCGTGACGCCGACATCGCAGACGATCGATTCTGGCAATACCGCGTCGATTACCGTGACACCGGACACCAGTTATCACGTGAACTCCGTGAGCGGCGACACGTGCACGCCCGGGCGGCAAGGCACAACGACAACGTGGACGACAGGCGCCATCACCGGCAACTGCACGATCACGGCGACATTCGCAATAAATACGTATGCCGTCGCTGCGACCGTCAACGGCGCGCACGGTACGATCTCGCCGTCGACGCAGAACGTCAACGCCGGCGACGCCGCCAGCTTCACGATAACGCCGGATGCGGGATATCAAGTCATCGCGACGACAGGCGACACGTGCACCATCGCGCATGCGACGGGAACGACGTGGACAAGTAACGCGATCAACGCGAACTGCGCGGTGACTGTGACCTTCGGCGGTGATGCGCTCGTGTTCACGGCACAGCCCGGTGACGTTGTGCAAGGTAGCGCGCTGGGAAGCGTCGCGGTGACGGAAGAGGATGCGTCCGGCAACGTCGTCGATGACAACGCGTTAGTCGATTTCACCGTCACCGCTTGTGGCGGCACGCTCGATCTTGGCAGCGTGCAGATGGTGCATGGCGTGGCGACATTGAACAGCACGCAACGGTTTTACACGGTTACCAACGGTGTGCAGATCAACGCGAGTTCGACGATCGGAAATACGAATAGCTCTGCATTCAATGTCACAGCGAATGCCGACTTCGTGTTCGCGGACGGATTCGAAGGCTGCAACATTTAGCGTTCGACGATTCTCAATTGACGGTGCGCTGATAGCCCGCTATCCACGCTGACAGCGAAGTGAAATTTTCCACAATGTCGCATCCGAGCGAACTGGCGGGTTGTCCAGCGTTGTACCCGTACGGTACGACCACCACGGGGCAGCCAGCCGCGCGTGCGGCGAGAACGTCGTTCTCCGAATCGCCGACCATCAGCGCGCAATCCGGCGGCACGCCGAGAACGCGGCACGCCTCCAATAATGGAGCGGCGTCGGGTTTGCCACGAAAAACCCGGTCGCCGCCGAGCACAAGATCGAAATAGCCATCCAAATCGAATCGAGACAGCACGCGCTCAGCAAGATGCTGCAACGCGTTTGAGACGACCGCGAGTTTCAGTCCGCGCCGCTTGAGCGATTCGAGCGTGCCGACGACGCCGGGATAAACGGTCGCATGAGTGCCGATGCGTGGTTCGTAGTGTTTCACATAGGCGGCTATCAACGTGTCGATCAGCGCGAGTCTTCTGTCGGCGTCCAGCGACGGCTGCTCGTCGAGCACACGCAGCGCAAGCGATCGCGGACCTTTGCCAATGAAAACGCCGATGCGCTCGACCGCTAGCGGCTGCAATCGCATTTCGGCGAGTGCGGCGTTCATCGCGGCGGCGATGTCGGGCAGCGTGTCTACGAGCGTGCCGTCCATGTCGAAAAGCACGGCGCCAAGTGCTCTCGGAAAGAATTTTGAATCGTTCATGCAATTAGCGTTGCGTTTTTTTGACCGCATCCGATCCTATTAGTGTCCCATTGCGGGACCAAAACGGAGCTAAAAGTTTAGACGGATTCCGATGGGAGCAAGCGGTGTGGAAAGCGTTTAGTTTTACATGCATCGTGGTAGCGAGCTTCGCAGGCAGGTGTGTGGGCAGTCCTTTGGCCTTAATCGGCGGCACCATCATTGATGTCAGCCACTATGGAACATCTCATCAAGACATTGATAATTCCGTGGTTATTTTAGACCGTGATCGCATCGTCGCTGTTGGCAAACAAGACGACACAATCATCCCAAAGGAAGCCATACGTGTTGACACTCGGGGTAAGTTTTTGATTCCTGGATTGATCGATGGTTTTGGCGCGGTCAAAACTCAGGGTTTTGCTAACGCATGGTTATATAACGGCATAACAACGGTTTCGGTAAATACTTCGGATACCCGACGCGGTTTACATGTGTTTCACGGTGACCCGACGCCACGAATAGTTGTTTGCGAAGTGGTAGATGGCTATTCCGCCAACGGTTACGAAGTGGACGGAGATAGCTCTGGTGAACTGCCTCGCGATAACCCCCGACTAACTGGGACACGTTTGACGAACGGTCAGTTGACGCGCCGGCTCGAAGCAGTCGCCGCGTCGGGCAAGCGAACCATCTTGATCCATTACGCGACGTGGCCCGATCAAGTCGATTGGATTGTCCACGAAGCGCGCCGACTGGGTTTATCTACGTACGGGGAGCTCGGATGGACAAACTATGCTTATGCATCGCGCGCCGGCGTCCAAGTGTTTATTCATAGCCAACGTTATCTATCGTCGCTCGCGCCGGATGATCTTTTCGAAGATTACGGAGACGACCCTTTCGGTTCCGGCGCACAGCCAGCTCTCGACTACGTAGCCGAGATGCAGTCAACGGCGCCCGAAGTCAAGCATCTCGCAGTGATGTTTTCTAAATACAACACGGCGTTGATGCCCAATGTCGTGATGCATCACTTCGCGGCTGGGATCGTCACATCCGATCCCTGGGTCGCTCGCTCTGCAAAATTAATTCGGCCGGAGGAAATCCATCGCCCAATTGACCCCGCAGTTGGTCTTCCGAACTTAGCTAGCGACGAGACTCGAACGGATCAAAGTCTGCGTTTCGCGCGGCGGACTGAGCAATCGAATGCATATGACGCCAAAAACAGAGTGCTCGCCAGGGAAGGCGTGCATTTTCTGGCAGCAAGCGGCGCTTCGGCATTTGGGGTTCTTCCCGGCAGCGGCGATGTCGATGAGGTGATCTCTATGCAGGACAATTTGGGGATGACACCGCGCGAAGCTCTAGCCACGGCGAGCGGCAATTACAGCGAATCGATGGGATGGAACGACGTTGGTCGAATCGACGTTGGCCGTTTCGCAGATATTTTGGTTCTGGGTAGCGATCCGCGTGAAAATGTTGCCGCAATTGCCGATATAGAGATTCTTTTTGTGGGCGGCAGGAAAATTGATCGACAAGCGCTTTTGCGGTTGAAGAGGACAACCGCAAACTCGCCTTCTGACGCGATTCAAAAGGATGGCAGCTGATTCACACATCTATAAACACTTCGCCTGTTGCAGAGAAATGCAAAGCCTTCTATAATTCCGCTTCTCGGTAACCCACGTCCGCGTGGCTAACCGATTCGGCGTAGCAAAATCGACATGGGGGGCAGGATGCTCCTCGGATTCGACAAAGGGACTTTGACGCGAATCCAGCGCGGATCGAATTCAGATCGATTCGGCGCGATTCCGCTGTCAGACGCCGCAAACCCAATTTTGACAGGCCGGCTAAATCCCGGCCTGTTTTTTCGTCTTAAAGACAGCCTGCCAGGATTGGGTGGCTGAACCCGCGATCCGGATTGGTCGCAAACCGTAGCAACTTGGGACACACAGAATGTCGACAGTCAATCAGCTAGTGCGTAAGCCGCGTTCTCCGAAGACCTATAAGAGCGCGTCGCCCGCATTGGAAAATTGTCCGCAGCGTCGCGGCGTCTGCACGCGCGTCTACACGACCACGCCGAAGAAGCCGAATTCAGCGCTGCGTAAAGTCGCCAAAGTGCGTCTGACCAACGGTTTCGAAGTCATCAGCTATATCGGCGGTGAAGGCCACAATTTGCAAGAACACTCGGTCGTGCTAATTCGCGGCGGCCGCGTGAAAGATCTTCCGGGTGTGCGTTATCACACCGTGCGCGGTTCGCTCGATGCGGCCGGTGTTACCAAACGCCGCCAGAGTCGCTCCAAGTACGGCGCGAAGCGCCCGAAAGGCGCGTGATCAAGCGCGTTTGAATCGAATTTGTCGTCACTGAATAAGACTGGACATACAAGATGTCGAGAAAAGGCAATACACCAACCCGCGAATTGCTGCCCGATCCCAAGCACGGCAGCCAGATGATTTCCCGCTTCATCAACATGGTGATGCAGAGCGGTAAGAAATCCGTCGCCGAAGGCATCGTGTACGGCGCGATCGATCAGATCTCGCAGAAACACGCCACGCCGATCGACGTCGTTGAAAAGGCGCTCAACAATGTCGCGCCAGCGGTTGAAGTGAAGTCGCGCCGCGTGGGCGGTGCAACGTATCAGGTACCGGTGGAAGTGCGCGCCTCGCGCCGCACCGCGCTGGCCATGCGTTGGCTGATCGAAGCCGCGCGCAAGCGCAACGAGAATTCGATGCCGCGCAAGCTCGCAGCCGAATTGCTCGAAGCATCGGAAAACCGCGGCGGCGCCGTGAAGAAGCGCGAAGAGACGCATCGCATGGCGGATGCAAATAAAGCCTTCTCGCACTATCGCTGGTAATGAAATTTGAGGCGACCGTCCCCATATAGGCGGTCCCCGAAACAGGATTTAAGGAAACTATCGTGGCTCGCAATACGCCAATCGAACGCTACCGTAATTTCGGCATCATGGCTCACATCGATGCGGGAAAAACCACGACCACGGAGCGCATTCTTTTTTACACCGGCGTCAATCACAAGATTGGCGAGGTGCATGAAGGTGCAGCGACGATGGACTGGATGGAGCAGGAACAGGAACGCGGAATCACGATCACGTCCGCGGCGACCACGTGTTTCTGGAAAGGCATGGATTTGTCGTTCCCGGAACATCGCTTCAACATCATCGACACCCCCGGCCACGTTGACTTCACCATCGAAGTCGAGCGCTCCTTGCGCGTGCTCGATGGCGCGGTGTTCGTGCTTTGCGCCGTGGGCGGCGTGCAGCCGCAGTCGGAAACCGTATGGCGTCAAGCCAACAAATACGGCGTGCCGCGCGTTGCGTTCGTCAACAAGATGGATCGCGCCGGTGCGGACTTCGACAAAGTCGTGGGTCAACTGAAATCGCGTCTGGGTGCGAACCCGGTGCCGATGCAGTTGCCGATCGGCGCGGAAGACAATTTCGAAGGCGTCATCGATCTGCTCAAGATGAAGGCCATCCATTGGGATATGGAATCCCAGGGTATGAAGTTCGAGTACATCGAAATTCCCGCCAACCTGCTCGAGAAAGCCAAGAAGGCGCGCGAGCATTTGGTCGAGTCGGCCGCCGAAACGTCCGAGGACTTGATGAACAAGTATCTCGAAGGCGTTGAGCTGTCCGAAGAAGAAGTCATCACGGGCATCCGCAACGGAACCGTCGCCAACAAGATGATTCCGGTCTTCTGCGGCTCCGCGTTCAAGAACAAGGGCGTGCAAGCGATGCTCGACGGCGTTATTCGCTATCTGCCTGCGCCGTCGGATCGTCCGCCGGTCAAAGGCATCGACGAAGACGACAAAGAAGATACGCGTACACCCGGTGACAACGAGCCGTTCTCCGCGCTCGCGTTCAAGATCGCGACCGATCCGTTCGTCGGCGCGCTGACGTTCTTCCGTGTCTATTCCGGCACGCTGAACTCCGGCGACACCGTGTACAACCCGATCAAAGGCAAGAAAGAACGTATCGGCCGTTTGCTGCAGATGCATGCGAACAACCGCGACGAGATCAAGGAAGTGCGCGCGGGCGATATCGCCGCCGCCGTCGGTCTGAAAGATGTGACGACGGGCGACACGCTGTGCGCTACCGACAAAGTGATCATGCTCGAAAAGATGATCTTCCCCGAGCCGGTGATCGCGATGGCGATCGAGCCGAAGACGAAGAGCGACCAGGAAAAAATGGGTCTGGCGTTGTCGCGCCTGGCTCAAGAAGATCCGTCGTTCCGCGTTCGGTCGGACGAAGAATCCGGCCAGACCATCATCGCCGGCATGGGCGAGTTGCACCTGGACATCATCGTCGACCGCATGAAGCGCGAGTTCAACGTCGAAGCCAACGTCGGCAAACCGCAGGTCGCGTATCGCGAAACGATCCGCAAGGCGGCCGTGGATGTCGAAGGCAAACACGTCAAGCAGTCCGGCGGTAAGGGTCAGTACGGTCACGTCGTGATCACGATGGAACCGCAGGAACGCGGCAAGGGTTACGAATTCGTCGACGCGATCAAGGGCGGCACGATTCCGAAGGAATTCATTCCGCCGATCACGAAGTCGCTCAACGAAAACCTGACCTCGGGCGTGCTGGCCGGCTTCCCGGTCGTCGACATCAAGGTCACGTTGACGTTCGGTTCGTACCATGAAGTCGATTCGAACGAACACGCGTTCAAATCGGCGGCGTCGTATGCATTCAAGGATGCAATGCGAAAGGGCAACCCTGTGTTGCTCGAGCCGATCATGAAGGTCGAGGTGGTGACACCGGAAGACTACATGGGCGACGTGATGGGCGATTTGAGTCGTCGCCGTGGTGTGTTGCAAGGTCAGGACGACAGTCCGTCCGGCAAGACGATCGCGGCACAGGTTCCGCTCGGTGAAATGTTCGGTTACGCGACCAGCCTGCGCTCGCTGAGTCAGGGTCGCGCGACGTTCACGATGGAATTCGATCATTACGCCGAAGCGCCGAACAACATCGCCGAAGCGGTCATCAAGCAAAACTAAGGAAACGTCAGGTGCGGAAAACCGCGCCTGATTTTGACAACAGAATTAGTCGGAGTTAGAGACATGGCAAAGGGTAAATTCGAACGCACCAAGCCGCACGTGAACGTGGGAACCATTG
>CAZZYA010000147.1:0-9406 GCA_964658115.1 uncultured Rudaea sp.
ACTTCGCGGAGTCGACGACGGAGTTCTATGACGAAACACTCACGCGGCGATCATTAGCGCGCGTTGCGAGCGTGAGAATTCCTGGACGATGAATTCTTCGCCGTCTTCAACACAACGAAATAACGCGCCGGGAATCGCTTCCATCAAGCGACCTGCCCTATCGCGCAGTTCCATTCGCAGCGGTGTATCGCGATAGCGGCCGGCAATCCTTTCGGACCGAAGCCAGCGGCGTTGGATGACCAGGTTAGGAGCGTTCGTGTCGCGCGAGCTGACACGGTATCGGGTAATTTCGCATTTGATCTTGGCCATGGCGGTTACCGAATGCCTGGCCGAAGGGTCGGACTATTTGTCGCGTTTTCGCCTGCCATGACGACGTCTCCATGTTGTCCGAACGATCTTTTAGCATCGTCCAGCCAAACGGATGCTGACTCCGATTTACTCCCGCTCGCGAATATTTGATATTTCCTGGATGCGCTCGTCTTCGATATAGAAGCGGATCGAACCGGTCTCGACCGTGTAGTACAGATACTTGCCGACGACTTTCCCGCCACTGTCCTCCACCGCGATCTTGCGCTGCGGAACGCCGAGTTGACGCACCAGTTCGCTTTCGCTCTGCCCCACGCGAATGGCGTGCGTACCGCCATCGAACGAATTGGCAGCGTAAGCCGATGTGCAAACGATCGCCGCTGCAATAAAAGTCATCAGTTTCTTCATTCGCTTATTTTCGCATATCGGCGCGGGCGGTTCATTCTGCGAGTCCTTCGAAAACGGTAACTTTGTTGAAACGGACTTCTGCGGTTTTTTCGAGTAGACGACTTGGATGCGTCTGTTCGTCGCGCTCGCACTTTGGTCAACGGGCTAGAAGCGGTACCGAGGGTCGACTCCGCGACCGGAACCCACGAGTTCGCACCGGTCGATCCGAATCGCTACCACCTCATCGTCAGCGCGTTTGGAGAAAAAAGCGCGTAACGTATCGGTCAGACCGAGCAGGATTACGATGACGTCGGACTTTCGTCGAAAGCAGTGGTTCATCGCCGCGACTTCGGTCCCCGCGTTCGTGGTCGTCGGCGCGACGCTTTACTTCGCGCATTCGTGGTTTTCTTTCGCAACGATGCCGGCCGACACAACGGACGATCGGCTCGTTTTCGTTTTGCAATGGCTTTTGCTCCCGGGCGCCATGTTGTGGATCGGTGTGCAATTCGCCGGCCGGCGTTGGCTTTATCCGGATGCCATCGAAGGCTCGCGCTTTCCGCAGAACCACGGGCTGGAAATCAATCTTCGTTACAACACGAACACGCTCGAACAATTCGTGCTGGCTGCGGTCGCGTACGTAAATCTCGCATTGGTGCTGGATCGCGAGTACCTCATTTTGATTCCAGCAATGGCGTCGCTGTTCGTCGTAGGCCGCATCACGTTCTGGACCGGATATCTGTGGCGGCCCGTTGCGCGCGGGTTCGGCATGATCCTCACGGCGCTGCCAACGGCCGGTTCGTTCGTCTGGCTGCTGGCGCATTGGACGATGCGATTCGTCTGACGACGTACAAGTAAGGCGACCGGTTGTTCGCAACCTCGGCTATCATCGCAAACATCATATCTTTGCTGAACGATAGTCATGCGGAGTTTGTAATGACGTTTAATAACGAATCGCTGTTCGTGGCGAAGAAGAAATCCTGCCTTAGCATCGCGGTTGCTTCGCTCTTCGTCGCATCCAGCGCATCCGGAACGGTCGTGCTGGACGATCAGACGACGACTTGCACCGAAGATAATGTGGTGAGCGTGCAATCGCTCGACACGCCGGCATTCGATTCCGAAGCAGCCGACGACATTTTCGTGCCTGCGGGACAACCGTGGGAAGTAAAACAAGTCTTCGCCCAAGGGAGCTACGTCTACGCTCACGCCCAGTCGGTCAATCTCGTGTTTTATACGGACGACGCCGGCAAACCAGGAAACGCTGTCGACGGTTGCGCCTACAGCGCCATTACCACTTTCACGGATTCGTCGGGCGCGTTGACGATCAACTTGCCGAGCGCCTGCGCGCTGCAAGGCGGAAGTGCCGGCACAACCTATTGGCTTGCGGTGCAACCGGTGACCGGAACAGGTTCGGCATTCGGCATTTGGTACTGGAATGAAAACTCAACGCAGAAAGGCGATCTCGCGCAATGGGAAAATCCGGCAGGCGGGTTCGATCAGGGTTGCGCGACATGGGGTGATCGCACCACCTGCAACCACGACAGCGCTCCCGATCAATGTTTCTCCATATCGGGTGATGTCGACACCATATTCACGAACGGATTCGAAAGTCCGTGAGCCTCAAGGCGCCATGGTCGGTTGGGATGGCGGCGCGAAGACTCGTTATCGAACGCGTTGTGCAATTTTCCTGCACAAAGTAATCGGACTCGCGCAACGATGGCAGGACAGCAAACGATTTATCTAATCAGGCATGGCGAAACGGAATGGTCGTTATCCGGCCAGCACACTGGACGCACGGACATTCCCCTGACGCCGAACGGCGAGCGACAAGCGCGCAGTCTCGGTGAACACGTGCGCAAAATAACGTTTGCGAAAGTGCTGACGAGTCCGCGTCTGCGCGCGCAACGCACCTGCGAACTTTCCGCCCTTTCGACGCCCGCTTCGATAGACGACGATCTGGCGGAATGGAACTACGGAGACTACGAAGGCCTACGGACCGTCGACATCCTGCGAGAAAATCCCGCATGGAATTTATGGGCGGATGGCAGTCCCCATGGGGAAAGTCCGTCCGAAGTTTCCGCGCGAGCCGATCGGGTGTTCCAAGGTTTGCGTGGAATTGAAGGCAATATCGCAATTTTTTCGCATGGCCATTTTTGCTGCGCGCTCGCTGTCCGCTGGATCGGTTTGTCGATTCAAAATGGGCAGCATTTCGTACTGAACCCCGCTTCGCTCAGCATATTGGGTTTTACCGAGCGTCATGATGCCGTCGCTTCCATCCAACTTTGGAACGCTTCGCCGAACGGGATTTGATTGGACGGGATCGATTCGAGTCGGATCATGGATTGCCATGAACATCAAAGATCATAAGCCGACGTTCACGCCCGAATCGTTTCGCGAACATCTTGTGCGAGAAGGGTTCGACGAATTCGTGACCAAGAGTCAACCGCCCAACGGGTTCTTGGATGAGCACGCCCACGGTCCGGAGTCCAAGGCGCTCGTGCTGGAAGGCGAACTCACCATCACCATCGACGGCATCGATCGGCACTTCACTGCGGGCACGGTATTTCATCTGGCAGCTGGACAAGCGCACAAAGAAAGGTATGGCCCGCTCGGCGTCACCTACCTTGTGGGTCGAAGAAACGCGACGTAGATGCCGTTTTCCTTAGGCGTTGCTTACCTCGGCTAACCGCACGTTGCGTTTCCGCACGTGAAGGTTTTCCGCTATCCCGCATTTCGCAGTTCGTTATCCGTTGCGAAGCCCGCAATCGACGCTCACCGCACGCTTTCCCGATGGCACAGCGCTTGCGATGTGCATTAGCGGACGCCTCTTCAACCCGGGCGATCCGACATGAGGAAGTTTTTCGGGGCCGATTTACGGGCCCCGTTTTTTTAGCGCAGGAGGCGCGCCATGTATCGAAAAAATCGCAAGGCCGTGGACGGAGACGGCAAACCAGTCGAAATCACCGAGCGTCAAGACGACGATCACTGCACCGTCAAAAGCGATGGCACTATTCGATATAAAGTTCCCGCGAAATTCTTCGGACCGGATGGGAAGCAATTGATTCCCGAAGGGCGTGGATCGTTTCGATCACCGTTCGGTGTCCGATATCAGTTGGTGGACTGAGGCTGTCTGGCGGCGGTTAAGCTGCCATCCAACCGCAACGTTCCACACTGTGTTCGGTGACGAATCCATCCGAGGAGCAACGACATGCGCCAAGAACGGCTTAAAGCTTTCACCGTCGAGAACGAGGAGACTTTCGCGACGCGCGAGACGACGGAAGATGGAGATACGTTGCTCGACGGCACGCCCAAACCGGTTGGTGTTGTCTTGTTATATGGACCCAACAACGAACTGCTAACGCCGGACGGCGGAGAGTGGTTTCGTGAGCAATATGGCAACGCTCGATTTCGAATTCCGGATGCGCGTCCATGACCAAGACAGGTTAGCTGGCGCGACCATACGCATTTGCACTGCGTGAGCAGTACGATATCTAGAAAGCTGGATGTCGAAACATCTGGCACGGTGTTCGCATTGAATCTTCGCAGAGCGCTTCGGCGCGAAATGACTGGGGGGAAATCGCGCCATGCCTACTTATTTGAATCCCGAATCGAGCGTTATTCCCTGCGCAGGCTGCGGACATGACGTTTCTGGCCTATTGTTCCGCAGCATGTCTGTCGACGTTTCGTGCAGCTGCGGTGCACCGATCATGGTCGGTTGCGCGTTGCGCGACGCGGGCGCACCGATCAGCGGCGCGCGTTTCCATATATAGAAAGGTCGACCGATCGGAAAACTTGAAGACATTGTCGGCCTACGTTCACCATTTCCGACGTGACCGGCCAGCGGGGAATCTGACGATCTGCGCCGCCGTCAGTGAATCGAATACGACTCGGCTACCAAAAGCCATCCGGCTCGTCACGCTTTGCAGGCATTGATCCCGCATTCTTAGAAGCCGAATCGTTTCTACGTCTGGCATAGCGAAAGATTTGCCAGGGCAGTAGCGCCGCGGCGAGCACGATAAAAAAGATCGCCCACCCATTCATTGCGTAGCGCGCAATTGCGGCACAGATGTCGATTTCATGACGCTCGAACAGCGCGCATGAGCAGCCGGTACAAACCCGTCGTCAAGAGCGCAGCCAGCACGCCGGCGAACGCGATCGAAAAAATAGCCAGGCCGATACCGCCGTCGGTCCGAAAAACGAAAATCAGTATCGGCACGAAGAACGATGCCCAAGCGAGCAAGTAATGTTTTGGACCCATACATCGCATCATTGTTCCTCGGAAGCGGCTTGGTGAAATCGTAATACGTAAAGCTCTCGCCGCCAATCCGCGCGGGCATTGCGAATGATCGTCTGCCGCGATGCGGCCGTTTGTGACCAAGCAAGTTCGGCACTTTGCTGAGTTCGCAAGTAAGGCTTCGCAGTTTAGACTCGACTTCTCGGTTCCGCGGCCACCTGCGGCACCGAGCCTTTCGGCGATACGCTAAACAAGACGACCTGGGACCACGACGATGCCACTTGGACGCACTACCCCGATTTTTCGCATGTTCGACGAAACGAAAGCAAAAGAGTTCTATATCGACTTTCTTGGTTTTACCGTGACTTTCGAACATCGATTCGAGCCGGGATTGCCGCTCTACATGGGCGTTTCGAGAGACGCGTGCACCATCCATCTTTCAGAGCACCACGGCGACGGTTCTCCGGGGTCGCACGTACGTATTGAGTGCGATGATCTAATCGCGTTTCACGCGTTACTCATCGCGAAATCGTACTCGTACGGCCGGCCGGGCATCCAGGAGACGCCTTGGAAAACGCGGGAAGTCAGCGTCCACGACCCGTTTGGAAACCGACTCACCTTCTTCAGCGACATATCCTGAGAGTCGTGTACAAAGCGCGAGACCAGAGTTACCTAAGTTTTACAATCTGCGCTTCGTCGCTTTATCGTTTGCATCAAGGCCCCCTTTGCTCCCGGAAACGTTGCCCTCACCCACGCTGCTGGGCGGTCGACCCAAGCCATTTCGCGGACCTGGTTTCGCCGGCGGGCGCTCAAGGCTTTCAGTTTTCGACCGACGCTTAGCTTTCTTTGCTTGCTCATCCATGATTGACATCCTTTGAAATAATCGCGCTCATATACGATCATGATGATCCGATGTTCAACCGTTTCCCTGATTTCTTCAAGTCGCGATGTCGGACAGCGTCATCGGTCGAATTCAGACGTATAGATATCGTCGCAGTTATTGTTGTTGTATGGGGTTGCCCACCACGGACTGAATCCCGTTGCCGCATTCCAGCCGGCGCTCGATGTCGCACTGAACTTGTTCGGACAAAGCGAAGAACCGCCTAGCGCCAAGGTCGCTGGCGCAGTCGGAACGGCGCCTGTGAGCTTGTTGTTGCCGACTTTGAAGCCTTCGAGACTGACTAGCGCGTTGAGTTGAGGGATCGCGCCAGTCAACTGATTTCCGTTCACGTAAAAGTATTGAAGATTCGAAATATTCGAAAACGATGGGATCGCGCCGGAAAACGCGTTGTTGTGAGCGTCGAAAGTCTGCAGGCTTGTCAAGCCCGCGAGGTTCGGCAAAGAACCTGTCAACAGATTGTTGTCAACCGCGAACGTACTCATCGCAGTGAGACCCGTCAGATTCGGAACCGCTCCGCTCAACAAATTGTTCCCGACATCAAATGTGATCAATTGAGTAAGTCCCGCCACGTTGGGAAGCGACCCAGTCAATTGATTCGACCCCAATAGGACGTACTGAAGACTCGACATCCCCGTAATCGAAGGAATGGAACCCGATAGTTGATTATTCGACGCATCAAATCGAAAAAGGTTGCTGCTGCCCAGCAAGGACGGGATCGGGCCCGTCAATTTGTTGTTCGAGATAATTAATTCTTGAAGCGACACTAGTGCGCTCAACACAGGCAGCGTGCCCGAAAAAGAATTGCCGCTCAGGTTGACGTACTGAACGTGTGCAAGACCCGACAGCGCCGACACACTTCCGGTAAGGGAATTATTGGCGACCGAGAAGCTCGTTAGCTGACTAAATTGGCCGAGGTTGGGAAGAGATCCGGTTAGTTTATTCGAACTCAAATCGACGAACTGAAGGTTCGTCAGCGGAGCAAACGTCGGCATGGGCCCAACGACATTATTGTTCGGTAGCGCTAGCCCGACGACGTGCGACTGAATCCCGTCACAGGTGACGCCGTACCATGTGCATTCCTGCCCTGTACCCGAAGCCCACCCGGATCGGTTCGTCCATTTGGAACCGCCGTCGGTGTTGTAGATAGTCGAGAGGTACTGCGCCTCGGACGCGGGTATATCGGCATTGGCGGCGTTGAAGCCGGTGACCAGCATCAGGAAAACGAGACTACTCTTACGCATGACTCACTCCATCGCCTGATGCAAAATCCAAGTTCGCGAATTGGTCGACCAGCAGTTTCATCGTCCAAGAAATCCAATCCGATTACCAGCGTTGCAGACGAGACCCAGTTATCAAAGTATGCGCTATCGCGAATAGGATCACGTGAAGCGGTTCGCATTCAAGAAAATTCGCAATCGGAAAGTTCCGAATTCGCATGAATTGAACCGTTGCCCGCAAGACGTTCCGCTCGTGGTCGTCTGTAATTACGCTACCATTTCGCGGAAGCGCCGACAGTGTACGTCGCATCCGGCGTCTGATGATTGAGACCTAAGAACACGGCGGCATCGATCTGAAAATGGGCGCCGATGCGGTACTGTACGCCCGTATCGAAAGACAGTTGCGTGCCACCATCGTTCTGCGCAGCGATTTGCGGAGAGGCGAATTCAACGAAGACTTGGGCAGCATCGCTCACATTCTTGGCCAAACTTCCACCGAGCGAACCGCTTAAGAAACGGCCATTGTCCGAGCTGTCGTATTTTAGGCCGGGCATGACAGCGAAAGAGTAGCCCGCGGGTAACTCCCACTCCGTCACCCAGCGCGCCGACGGTCGCGCTCCCTGCCCACGAAACGGTGCCGCGCCCGTCGGCAACTCAACTTCGGCGAACCAGGCGCTTGATACATTTTCCGAAGAGTCGTCCGCCACATGATGTTTGACGCCGACAACGAGGTTCGACCAGCCTTCTATGTATCGCGCCGTGTCCATGTCGCTCCGCTCGTAGATATCGCTTTCGAAGCGCAACTCCCAATCCTTGCTTATTCCCCATCGGAGTAATGTCGGGATGGTCCAGTCGTTGGCAGAAATGCGATCGTGCGAATCCTGCACACCGGTCTCCACTTGCTCCTCGCCAATACCGACTGTCTCGCCGGAATCTACGAAACTGGGCCGCTCAGTGACGATATTGTCGTCGACGTCGGCAACCGCTACTTCTACGGTGATCAGAAATAACGGCAAAAGTAAGCGGCACGGGCGCATGCGTGTTCCAAATCACGGACAGTTGCGCTGATTCGGACACACTGCGGACCTTTGGTCAACCAATGGAGAGGCGACGATAGATAGGAAGAATTTGAGGCGTCTGCCGCGCAAAATTCGAATGCGTACCCGGAAATGATGTCGGCGGGCGCCTCCTACCAAAATGCTGGTCAGTACTACGTCTCGAGTAACAGCAACGCCTAATCCAAACTAAAAAATACGATATTTTTCGTAGAGGCGTACTATCCATGCCACGGATCCAATATGGAGCTGTTGATGTCGCAATCGACGCGACCACCGAAGTCGTTCGAGTGCCGCTTTGAAACCGACCTCGTGTCGATTTTCATGACGCGCGAAGATATGCCCGAGCAAACCTTCGGCGTGAATTTGTCGCAACGGCAGCTCAATGTCGTCGGTGCGCTACATCTTGAATTCGGATTTTCGGTATTCGTGGAGCGAAACGGTGAACCGACCGCTGTCGTAGCTCGATTACTGCGGTCACTGATCGATATATCACCGGTACGCTTTTCGGATACCGAGATCGAAAGATTCCGAGAGGTGGCGATCGCTTGGATCATGTTCAATTTCAGACCCGCACTGGATGACGCTCCAAATCACTCGCGCGGTCGGAAAATATGACTTCTTCAAGAATGCCGGCTCTCTTGAAAAATCGCTGAAAATGGGCGCACTGCTCCAAATTTAGTCCAAGATTGTTGACGAACGTATACTCTTATACAAGTTAGATCAGGATTACTCACAGTGAACCGAGTGCCGCCACCGGCGCCGAAGTGTATACAACTGCAACATTGCTAAATCGCGACAACGCGATGACCAGCATGTCGGGTGCGCCGACCGGCACGGCGGCGACGATCGTCGCGCACGGTGCCAACCTCGACGCGGACAGCTCCCGTCAAAACCTCTCCCTGCATGCCGACGTCAAACTGCTGACTAGCATCTGTGTCGCGCTGGCACTTCCCAAGCGGTGCTTCCTGCTTGAGGCGCTGTAACGACGCAACTATCAGTTCCATTGTTGGATGCCGATCGCAACCCCACTTACTGTGACGGAACAATTAGTCGAAGTCGTGGAGAAAGTAATCGGATAGTTAGTGCGTGGGACAGCCGTCGTACTAGCTGTAACTGATCCTGTCCGCCCTTCATCACCGAAGGCGGGACCGACCGATATGTTCTGACATGCTCCGGAATTACTGATAGGAGGTCAAAACGCTTACGTCCTGAACCTCCGATTGCCCGGCGTCATCACCATCGTGACTTCAGTCGAACGGTGAGGACGACATGGATGCGACAGGTGTGCATCCGCGCGCGTTCGAAG
>CAZZYA010000148.1:0-9400 GCA_964658115.1 uncultured Rudaea sp.
CCGATCTCACGAAAAGGCCGAGATCGCGCGCAACCGCGTCATCGCGAGCTTCAACGACGGCGCCATCGAAGTGCTCAACGGCCGCTACGGCCCGTACATCACCGACGGCACCAAGAACGCGCGCATCCCGAAAGACCGCGAACCGAAAACGCTGACCGAAGCCGAATGCGCCGAGTTGTTGGCGGCGGCGCCGGTACGGCCGGCGCGCGGACGATTTGGACGCGGCGCGAAATCCGCTCCCGCGAAATCGGCGGAAGCCGCGCCCAAGAAAACCGCTGCCAAAAAAGCACCGGCCAAGAAAAGCGCAGCGAAAAAAGCCGCGAAGAAAACATCTGCGAAAAAAGCAGTCACCAAGAAAACGGCGCCTGTAGGCTGAGCGTTCCGTTGAGTAGCGTGCCTGCCGATTTTCTAACGCGGATCGAAGCCGCCGCCGACGCATTGCGCACCGGTGGCGTCGTCGCATATCCAACCGAAGCGGTCTATGGACTCGGTTGCGATCCGTTCGACCGCGATGCGTTCGCGACGTTGTTTAAAATAAAAGAGCGGCCGCCCGCGCAAGGCGTGCTGCTCATCGCGTCGGATTTTGAGCAGATCGCCGAATTCATTGCCGACGATGCCGCACCGGAAGCGATCGCGCGTGCGCGCGCAACGTGGCCCGGACCCAACACGTGGGTATTCCCGCGTTCCGATGCGGTTCCCGCTTGGGTGGCCGGATCGCTTGCCGGCATCGCACTGCGCGTGACGGCGCATCCGGTCGCTGCGGAACTGTGCCGTCGTTTTGGCGGAGCGCTCGTGTCGACCAGCGCCAACCGGCACGGCGAACCGCCCGCGAAAACGTCGGCCGATGTACAGGCAGCTTTCGGCGCGCAAGTTGCGTATATTCTTGATGGCGCGCTCGGCGGGCTCGACAAGCCCACGCCGATCCGCGATGCGATCAGTGGAGAAATCATCAGGGCGTAGTCGGGGGACAAGGCGTGTCGGCCATTGTCGAATTGGGGAAAATGACGCAGCAGGCACCCGCATGGTTGCCGCTGCTCAAGAACAACGAGCTGGATCGTCCGTTCGCACATCGCGACGGTCGCGTCGTGAGCGCGCGCGAATTCCTGGCCGATGTGCAATCGGTCGTGATGCAATTGCCGTCGGCGTCGTACGCGGTGAATCTGTGCGAAGACCGCTATCACTTCATCGTGGCGTTCTGCGCCGTCGTGCTGGCGGGTCAGACCAATCTGCTGCCGACATCGCGCGCGTCGCAAGCGATCGCCGACGTAATGAATGCGCATCCGAACAGTTACGCGCTGGCCGATTCGTTGCGCGAGGTCGAACCGCCGCGTTTGTTTCGCATGCCGAAACTCTCGGCGCGCACGTGCGGCGGCGAGCGTATTCCGTCGATTGCCGCGGAGCATCGCGTTGCGATCGGATTCACCTCGGGCAGCACCGGCCAACCCAAAGCGAATCCGAAAAGCTGGCGCAGCGTTTGCGCGAGCAGTTCGCGCAATGCCACGCTCCTCGATGCGCTCGATCGCGAAATAAATATCGTCGCGACCGTTCCGCCGCAACATATGTACGGCCTCGAACTGTCCGTGCTATTGCCGCTCCGCAGTCGCACCGCCATCGAGGTGTCGCAACCTTTCTTCCCCGCCGACATCGCGCTGGCGCTACAGCGGATCGCCGCGCCGCGCGTTCTCGTGACCACACCGTTTCATCTGCGCGCGCTGTTGCAGTCGGATGTCGACTTGCCGGAGGTCGAATCGATCGTAAGCGCCACCGCGCCGCTGGATGCGCAGCTGGCAAGCGATGTCGAGCGGCGTTTCGCGACGCGCATCGTCGAACTCTTCGGTTCGACGGAAACGTGCGTCATCGCGCATCGACGTACCGCGCTCGACAAATCCTGGAATCTTTACGACGACGTGCATTTGCGTCCGCAACCTGACGGCACGCTGGTCGAGGCAGACTATTTCGCTGCGCCGACGTTGTTGCAGGACATCGTCGAAATGGAAGGCGACCGGCGTTTCGTCCTGCGCGGTCGCAATGGCGATTTGCTCGACATCGCCGGCAAACGCGCGTCACTCGGCGACCTCAATCATCGTCTGCTCGCGATCGACGGTGTGCGCGACGGTGTGATGTTCGCGCTCGATGCCGATGCGAACGGCGTGCGACGACTCGCGGCGCTGGTGGTCGCGGAAGGTTTGTCGGAAGGCGATATCGTGGATCGGCTGCGCCGCGCGATCGATCCGGTATTTCTGCCGCGCGTCGTGCGGATCGTCGATGCGTTGCCGCGCAACGCCACCGGAAAACTGCCGCGCGAAGCGCTGTTGGCTGCGCTTCGCGCCTGAGAACTTATTTCCAGTCGAGCAGTTTGTAATAGACCGGCTGCACCACGCCCGACGGTCCTGACATCTGCTGCATGACGTCGTGCGGAACGTCGTTCGGATTGTCGACGTAGAGCTTCGTCGGTCCGCTCGTCGACAGCACGCGCACGAAGTAGAGTTTGCCTTTCTTGCGGTATTCCTCGACGGTATCGCCGCCGTCTTGGCGCACCGTAATCACTGGCAACTCGGAGGCATTCACCGCAGCCTGAACGTCCGGTGGCAAGCCGGGACTGTTGGCGGTCGCGCGCGCGATCGCGTCGGCGTTCGTCGTGTCGGTGGCCGTGCTTTCATCGACCACCGCCTTCGCTACCGCTTCGGGCGTCGGCACGTTGGTCACGGGATCTTTGTCGTCCATATCCGGCGGTGGCTGCACCGGCGGAAGCTGATCGCTTGACGTGGTCGTCGTCGCATTTCGCTGCGCTGCTTTCTGTTGCTGCGCCGAGGCGCTTGTGGCCAGCGCGAGCATGATCGAAGCCGTCAATAAAACCTGGACTGTTTTCATTGCGCACCTCCTGTGTTGCGTCGAGCATAGCACGCGGTTTTTGCGCGAGAACTACGCCGTTGGAGGGGTGAAACGCGGTGTAAAATCGCCCGGTTCGCCCCCATGTCGTAAATCCCTTTACAGCTTTTAACGATGACGCGTCCAACTCTCATTCTGATCGACGGTTCGGGCTATTTGTATCGCGCTTTCCACGCGCTACCGCCGCTGACCAACCGCCACGGCGAGCCTACCGGCGCGCTGTTCGGCGTGTTCAATATGTTGCGCTCGACGTTGAAAACGAAGCCTGAACATATCGCGTTCGTCGCCGACGCGTCGGGGCCGACGTTCCGTGACGAACTCTTCGCGCAATACAAAGCCCAGCGCGCGCCGATGCCGGACGATCTGCGTCGGCAAGTCGAACCGATGCTCGCGTTGGTTGGCGCGCTTGGTCTTCCGATTCTGCGCGTCGACGGCGTCGAGGCGGACGACGTGATCGGCACGCTCGCGCTGCAAGCGGCGCAAGCGGGCATGGATGTGGTTATTTCCACCGGCGACAAGGACCTCGCCCAGCTCGTCAATCCGAACGTAAAACTCATCAACACGATGACCAATTCCACGCTTGACGAAATCGGCGTGATGACGAAGTTCGGCGTGCGGCCTGATCAGATCATCGACTATCTCGCGCTGGTCGGCGACAGCGTCGACAACATTCCGGGCGTCGACAAATGTGGCCCGAAAACGGCCGCGAAGTGGCTGAGCGAACACGGCAATCTCGACACCGTGATCGCGAATGCGCACAAGGTTTCCGGCAAAATCGGCGACAACCTGCGCACCGCGCTCGCGCATCTGCCTTTGTCGCGGCAGCTCGCCACGATCAAGACCGACGTCGCGCTTGAACATAAACCCATCGATCTGCGGCTACGCGAACCGCAGCACGAATTCTTGCGTCAGTTTTACGACCGCTACGAATTCAAAGCCGCGCTCAAGGAAATGGATGCGGTGCAGAACAGCGCGGAGATGGGCCAGTCGCAACCCGACGTCGAACCGTCGCGCGTGCTGACCAGCGTGACCGTCGATCCGTCGCAATCGGAAAAAGGTTCCTACGAACTCGTGCTCACGCGAGAGCAATTCGATGCGTGGATCGGCAAGCTCAAGCAGGCCGAATTGATTTCGTTCGACACGGAAACCACGAGCATCGATCCGATGCGCGCGGAGATCGTCGGCGTTTCGTTCGCGGTCGAGCCGAAGAAGGGCGCGTACGTTCCGCTCGCGCACGATTACGCGGGTGCGCCGCAGCAGATCAGTCGCGACGTCGCGCTCGAAATGCTGCGCGAGATTCTCGAAGATCCGAACAAAGCGAAAGTCGGCCAGCACGCGAAGTACGACATCAACGTGCTGTCGACGCACGGCATCGAGATGCGCGGTGTGCGATACGACTCGATGCTCGAATCGTATGTGTGGAATTCCAGCGGCAACCGCCACGACATGGATACGCTGGCGAAGAAATACCTCGGCTACGAAACGATTCACTACGAAGACGTCACCGGCAAAGGCGCGAAACAGATTCCGTTTTCGCACGTCGACGTGCAACGCGCGACGGAATACGCCGCCGAAGATGCGGACATCACATTGCGTCTGCACGAAACACTGTGGGCCAAACTCGAAACCGAAGACAAACTGCGTTCGGTCCTCGAAAACATCGAAATGCCGCTGGTGCCGGTGCTCGCACGCATGGAGCAGACCGGCGTTCTGATCGATGTCGAAAAGTTGCGCGCGCAAAGTTCCGAGCTAGCCAAGCGCATGCTCGAATTGCAGCAGAACGCGCACACGATCGCCGGACGGCATTTCAGTCTGGATTCGCCGAAACAGCTTCAGCAGTTGCTGTACGAAGAATTGAAATTGCCGGTCGCCTTCAAAACACCGAGCGGACAACCGTCGACGAACGAAGAAGCGCTCGAAAGCCTGGCCAACCAGCACGAACTGCCGCGCCTGATTCTCGATTACCGCACGTTGGCGAAACTGCGCTCGACGTACACGGACAAACTATCCGGCCATATCAACCCGCGCACCGGTCGCGTGCACACGAGTTATCACCAGGCCGTCGCGCAGACGGGACGCTTGTCGTCGAACGATCCGAATTTGCAGAACATTCCGATCCGCACCGAGGAAGGCCGCAAAATCCGTCAGGCGTTCATCGCACCGGCCGGTTATAAAATCATGGCCGCCGACTATTCGCAGATCGAGCTGCGCATCATGGCGCACCTGTCCGGCGATCCGGGTTTGATGTCCGCGTTTCACGGCGAACAGGACGTGCACCGCGCGACCGCGGCCGAAGTGTTCGGTTTGCCGCAAGACCAAGTCGATTCAAACCAGCGCCGCGCCGCGAAGGCGATCAACTTCGGTCTCATGTACGGCATGAGCGCGTTCGGTCTGGCGCGTCAGCTCGGTATCTCGCGCGGCGAAGCGCAGGGTTATATGCAACGCTACTTCGAACGCTTCGCCGGCGTGCAGCAGTTCATGCAGACCACGCGTGATCAAGCGCATCGCGACGGTTTCGTCGAAACGCTGTTCGGTCGCCGTTTGTATTTGAACGAAATCCATTCTCGAAATCAGGGTCTGCGCGCGGGCGCCGAACGCGCCGCGATCAACGCGCCGATGCAGGGAACGGCCGCCGACATCATCAAGCGCGCGATGATTGCCGTCGATGCGTGGCTGCAGACGCAAAAAGATTCAGCGCGCATGATCATGCAAGTACACGACGAACTCGTTTTCGAAGTTCGTGAAGAAAAACTCGCGATGATCGAAAAAGGCGTTCGCGAGCGCATGATGGCCGCTGCGGAACTCGCCGTGCCTCTCGTCGTCGATATCGGTGTCGGTGACAACTGGGACGAAGCACATTAACTTCTTTTAACCTTGACACTGCAATGTGCGACTGTTGCGGACAATAAGAAATCGGCGTCGTGCCGCCATTTTCGCGGCGTCGGATTTTGCGATGAACGAAGTCTGAATCGTTTCGTACAACGCTTGAAACTTTCCCCAGCAATACCGATCTATCTCATCGGGTGCACGCAACGGCACCCGGTTTGCTCACCTCCCTGAGTGGACCACGAAGACGGATCTCTCCCCAGATCGGTCTTCGCAGCCCCGGAAGTTCCCCCTAAACTTCCGGGGCATTTTTTTGTCCGCAATGCGGCGCGACGGCGTTACGCCAGGAAACCACCGTCGACGGCGAAGCTTGCGCCCGTCACGTATGACGATGCCGGCGAACACAAAAACAGAATCATCGGCGCGATCTCATCCGGCTGCGCCACGCGGTTCATCGGAATCATGCGCAACAGTTGTTTCAACAAATCCGGATTTTGCGTCAGCGCGCCGGCGAACTTCGTATCGGTCAGACCGGGCATCACCGCGTTTACGCGAATCTTGTGCGTGGCCAATTCTTTCGCGAAGCCTTCGGTCATCGACAGGATGGCGGACTTGGTCAGCGAATAGACGCCTTGGCCGGCCGCTGCGCGACGTCCGTTGATCGACGCCACGTTCACGACAGCGCCGCCGCCGCGTTCGCGCATCGAGCGCACCGCTTTTAGCGTCGTATAAAAGTACCCTTTTATATTGACCTCGAGCGTTTTGTCGAACGCCGCCATTGGCATATCGATCATCGGACCGAAGTACGGATTCGCCGCCGCGTTGTTGACCAGAATATCCGCTCCGAGCTCGCGCGCGGAGAGTTGATCGAACAATGCATCGATCGATGCCGTCTCGCCGATATGCGCCGCGATCGCCGTCGCCGTTCCGCCTTGTGCCGTGATTGCGGAAGCGACTTCCTCGCACGCCTCGACTTTCCGGCTCGATACGATCACGTGTGCCCCGCACGCGGCGAGCAGTTGCGCCGTCGCCGCGCCGATGCCGCGGCTCGCGCCGGTCACGAGCGCTGTCTTGCCGCTCAGGTCGAACAGGCTTTTCGTCTCCATCGGCGCTACCATGCGTTGAGAGCTGGATCGAGAATAACAAAGTCAGGACAAGCATCATGGAACAGCGACGCGTGCTCATCACCGGTGCGGGCAGCGGGCTCGGCCGCGCGCTCGCGTTCGCCTTCGCCGAACACGGTTGGCGCGTGGCGTGCGCCGACATCCGGCAAGAAAAAGCGCAGGAAACCGTGCGACTCATCACCGAGTTCGGTGTCGGCGCGATGGCGCTGAAGGTCGATGTCGGCAGCGACACGTCCGTGGAAGAAATGCGCGACGAAATTCTCGCCGCGTGGGATGGCGTCGATGCGGTGATCAACAACGCCGGCGTCGCATCCGCCGGTCCGTTCGTGCAGACCACGCTCGACGACTGGCGCTGGTCGCTCAACATCAATCTCATGGGCGTCGTGCGCGGATGCCGCGCGTTCGCACCGATCCTGCTCGAGCAGGGCAGCGGACACATCGTCAACATCGCCTCGTTCGCGGGCATCGCTAATGCGCCGCGCATGGCGACGTATTCGGCGACGAAGGCCGCGGTGATTTCGCTGTCCGAAACCCTGCGTGGTGAATTCGAACTGTCTGGCAAAGACGTGAAAATGCACGTCGTCTGCCCGGCGTTTTTTCCGACCAACCTGATGGATGGCGCGCGCGCGCCGGAGTCCGATAAAAACGTCGCGCGCAAACTCATGAACAAATCCGGCGACACCGCCGATTCCGTCGCGCAAAATATTTATCGGGGCATGACGCGCGGCGAATTCCTGATTTTGCCGACCAAAGCCGAACGGGGCCGCTGGCGTATAAAACGATTTCTCCCGAACACTTTTTATCGCGCGCTGCTGAAAGCCGTCGGCCAGCGGCAGCCGTCCAAATGAGTACACTGCTGATCTACGGCGCCAACGGCTACACCGGTCGACTCATGGCCAAGCACGCCGTCACGCGCGGTTTGAAACCTATCATTTCCGGTCGGAACCGCGACGAGATCGTCGCGCTCGCCAACGAACTGAAGTTGCCGTATCGCGTGTTCGATCTGTCGAATGCGGCGGATGTGGTGCGCAATCTCGACGGCGTCGATGTCGTGCTTCATTGCGCCGGTCCGTTCTCGAAAACATCCGCGCCGATGCTGCACGCGTGTCTCGAATCGCGCACGCATTATCTCGACATCACGGGCGAGGTGGACGTTTTCGAAGCGTGCCATCGCGCCGATCAGGCTGCGAAAGAACGCGGTATCGTCGTGTTGCCCGGATCGGGATTCGATGTCGTGCCGACCGATTGCGTCGCCGCGATGCTGAAACAGAAAATGCCCGCTGCGGTATCGCTGGTGCTCGGCTTCGAAGCGGGCGGTGGACCGTCGCCAGGCACGGCGAAAACGAGCGTCGAAGGTCTGGCACGCGGTGGCCGCGCGCGCATCGACGGCGAACTGCGCGTCGTGCCGCTCGGTTGGAAAGACCGTACGTTCGAACGCGACGGCAAACAGCGCACGGCGATGACGATTCCGTGGGGCGATCTCTACACCGCATATGTTTCGACCGGCATTCGCAACATCGAGACTTACATGGTCGTTTCGCCGAAGACGATCGCGAACGCGCGTCGCATGCGCTTTATGCGGCCGCTGCTCGGCCTGGGTTTCGTGCAGAATTTCATGAAGCGCCGCATCGAGCGCAGCAATCCCGGCCCATCCGAAGAACGCCGGCGCGACAACGGCTGCCGCGTGTGGGGCGAAGTAACCGACAGTTCAGGCGCGCTCGCCACACTGAGCATCGCAGGACCGAATGGGTATGATCTGACGGTGACCGCGTCGATCGGTATCGCGATACATTTATTGGATCGAAAAGACGGCATTGCGGGCGGCTATTACACGCCATCTCAATTGATGGGCGCAGAGTACGTACTGGGACTGCCCGGCGTGCGCCGGGTAGAGTGAAGGATGGGTGGGATATCAAGGAGCGTGACATGCGAATCGGATTGATCATCGCTGGGCTGATCCTCGTGATCGGCGGCGTGCTGGGATGGATGGGCGAGTTCGAGTACACCAAGGACAAGGAAGCCGCGAAGATCGGCGGGCTGTCGCTGAGCGTGAAAACCGAACGCACAGTGCCGCAGTGGATCGGCGGTGTCGCGGCGCTCGTCGGCGTCGGACTGCTTGCCGCCGGCGCCATGCGCAAAAGCTAATTCGACCGTGGGCGCGGCGCCATGATGGCGTCGCGCAACGTCGCGTCGGGTGCATCGGCATCCAGATGCAAATGGCCGTCGACATCGCGAACGCCGAGGGTCGAGTATACTTTTTTCCAATCGGGAAATTTGCGCATATCGGCGAATTCGCGATAGCGCGAAGCGATCGTTTGCGTGCCGAGCAGCGCATCGAGCTTCGCCACGAAATCGTCCGGCGTCCAACGTTTGTACGCCGGCAAACAACAATCGCGAAAACGCGACAGCGCGAGATCGAGCGTGAGCCGATTTTTGCTCTCGCGCCGCAATTCGGTATCGACCGTCATCCAAAATGCCGCGCCCGACCAGTAAATGCGACGGAAATCGTGCGTGGCATGCATAGCGCGCGCGGAATCCCGCAATGACGACGCGTATGAATC
>CAZZYA010000149.1:0-9335 GCA_964658115.1 uncultured Rudaea sp.
GCGACGAGGTGTCTTACTTCTTGGCAGCCGGAGCGGCAGCACCTGTGCCGCCGGTCGCGCCCGCGGCCGCTGCGGCACCCGTCGCGCCTGCAGCGACAGCACCTTCGGCGGCGACGGGGGCGACTTCGACTTCTTCCCGCAACTCCTGCGCTGTAACAACGGCAGCGTCGTGCTCCTTGCCGAGGCGCAGTTCCGGCACTTCAACACCTTGCGGCAGCTTGATGTCGGAGATGTGCACGATATCGCCCACGCCGAGTTCGGACAGATCGACTTCGATGAATTCCGGAAGATCTTTCGGCAACACCGAGATTTCGAGTTCCGTCATCGCGTGCGAGATCAGCACGCCCGCCATCTTTCCGGCCGGCGACTTTTCCTGATTGAGGAAGTGCAGCGGCACGCGGATGCGGATCGCCTTGTTCTCGTCGATGCGCTGGAAATCGAGATGCAGCAACTGCGCCTTGAACGGATGACGCTGCATATCACGCAGCAGCACGCGTTGCGTGCCGCCGTCGAGCTGCAGGTCGAGAATGGCCGAGTAGAACCATTCGTGCTGCGAAGCCAGCCATGCCGTGTTGTGATCGAGCTGGATGCTCGCCGGATCCATGTTGTTGCCGTAGACAATCGCCGGCACTTTGCTCGCGTGACGCAGGCGGCGGCTCGCACCTTTGCCTTCGTCTTTGCGGCTCTCGGCCGGAATTTCGTGTTTGGTTGCCATGATGATGTTCACCTAGTTTGAGTGGACGACGAACCCGCGACCAGATCCGTCGTTTCGATCTCGGGAATCGAGAATCGGGAATGCGAACCGGCGTCTACCGGTTCGCATTCCCAAATCCCGACGTCCGATTTTCCAGTTGCGCTTTTAGTCTACGTACAACGAACTGACCGACTCACCGAACGCGATACGCCGAATCGTTTCGCCCAGCAGTTCCGCAACGCTGAGCTGACGAATCTTGCGACATGCTTTCGCTGGCTCCGACAACTGAATCGTGTCGGTGACCACCAGTTCGTCGAGCTGCGATCCTTCCAGATTCTTGATCGCCGGTCCCGACAACACCGGATGCGTGCAGTACGCCACCACTTTGCGCGCGCCGTTCTTCTTCAACGCGGCAGCGGCGGCGCAAAGTGTGCCCGCCGTATCGACGATGTCGTCGACCAGCACGCATACCTTGTTCTCGACCTCGCCGATGATGTTCATCACCGTCGCCTCGTTCGCGCGCGGACGGCGCTTGTCGATAATCGCCAGGTCCGCATCGTCGAGTCGTTTCGCCATCGCGCGGGCTCGCGCCACGCCGCCGACATCCGGACTCACCACGATCGTGTCGTCGTCGCCGTAAAACCGCCAGATATCGGCCAGCAAAACGGGCGACGAGTATACATTGTCCACCGGGATATCAAAAAATCCCTGAATCTGATCCGCGTGCAGATCAACCGTCAGCACGCGATCGGTGCCCACCGCGCCGATCATGCGTGCCGCCACTTTCGCCGTGATCGGGACGCGTGCCGAACGCGGGCGACGATCCTGACGCGCATAGCCCATGTACGGAAGCACCGCCGTCACGCTGGCCGCCGATGCGCGCTTGAGCGCGTCGATCAGCACCAGCAGTTCCATAAAATTGTCCGCCGTCGGCGCGCCGGTCGACTGCATCACGAAAACATCCTGCTTGCGGACGTTCTCTTCGATTTCCACTTGCACTTCGCCGTCGGAAAAACGCGTGCAAAGTGCTTTACCGAGCGGCACATTCAGTTGATGACACACCGCCTGCGCCAGCGCTCGGTTCGAATTGCCGGTGAAGACAAGCAAACCGCGCTCTTCGCTTTCGCGCGCGTAATCGGGAATCATGATCGTGGCCGCCGTATTCACGAGCTCGCTCCCGTCAAAAGGCAATAAACTTCAACACGCGTCGCGAAATCTGGTGTCACGAAAACTGGCTGGGCCGGTAGGGATCGAACCTACGAATGCGGGAATCAAAATCCCGTGCCTTACCACTTGGCGACGGCCCACCTGCTTGTTGGAACCGCGAATGTTTAAGTCCGCGATGTCCGAAACTTTTCGACCGCATCCAGCAGCGGCGATCGATTGACGCCCGTTGCGCGGAAGGCTCGAAATTGCGGCGGACACGCTAGCGCGATCCGACCCGCCTCATCCGCCGATTCCGTCGCGACGAACACACATCCTCCGCTGCCCGACAATCGCGCGTCGCCATGAGGTTTCAACCACTCCAGCGCCGCCGCGACTTCCGGAAAACGCGCCCGCACGAGAGGCGTAAACGCATTGCCCGTGCAAGCTCCGTGTAGGAAGTTCGTTATTGTCGTAGGCGGTGAGTTTCGTGTCAATTCAGACGCTTGGAATAATTGGGCGGTGGACGAGTGAATTCCCGGATCGAGAATCACGTAATGACGCACGGGAAGCTCGACTGGCGTGAGTTTTTCACCGACGCCTTCGCCAAATGCGGACGTGCCGCGGACGAAAAGCGGAACATCGGCGCCGAGTTTCAGGCCGAGCGCGGCAAGCTCGTCTACGGACGCATTGAGATTCCAGAGTTGGTTCAACGAGACGAGCGTCGTCGCCGCGTCGGAACTCCCACCGCCCAATCCACCGCCGATAGGAACGCGTTTGCGAATTTCGATATCGACGCCGACATCGAGAGCACCGAAGTCGCGCAACAGATTCGCCGCCCGAACTGCCAGGTCTTTGTCAGGGGCAATGTCGTCGAGACCGCCGACGCGGATGATCTGATCGTCCGAACGTCGCCGAATGCGAACGGTGTCGCCCCAATCCAGAATCTGAAAAACGGTCTGTAACAGGTGATAACCGTCGTCGCGCAGGCCGACGATGTTGAGAAACAGATTCAGTTTGGCCGGAGCGGGCCACTCCGACCACACTTCACTCATTGATCGACCAGTCTTCGATCGAAACGCGCACGCGCGAATTGCCGCGCGTCGCGAAAACCTTTTTCGGCAACGGCGGCGCGCGGTCCGTATACCACTCGCGGTATTCGACCTTCCACCCATCCTGTTCGATCACAGCGGGAAGATTCTGCGCGCCGTAAATCGTCTTCGGCGCGGAACCTTTCGCGCGCAAACCGCGCACCCAATCCGCCAATTGCGCGAGCGGTACGTCCCAGCCCAATCGCTGTTTGAGCAAACGCTCCGGGCTCGTATCGGTAGCGGGCTGCGGATCGGCACCCTCGAGCGTCGCGTGCGTCGCGTCGCCGCTCAGCTTCCACGTTTTGCCGGTCACCGGCGCGTGCACGGTGAACTCATAAGTGTCGCCATTCTGTTTCCAGACAAGTTCGCCGCTACCGCCATCTTTTCCGTCGGAGACACCGATGTGCGCCGTGAGCGTCCACGTTGTGATCGACGAAAGTTCTGCTTCACGCGTCATTTGCGCCGAATTCGTTTCGGCCGATTCCTTAACGCGAACCGGCGCGCATGCCGCGAGTACCACGGCGAACGCTATCGCAAATGCGAACCGCCCGTAACGCACACTCACGATGCGAGCCGATGAATCGTTTCGAGCAGAACTTTATTCTGCGCGTCTTTCTTGCGACCCTGTTCCCAGATTTTTTTCGCTTCGTCTTTCTGACCGGAAACCCACAACACTTCGCCCAGATGCGCGGCGATTTCCGGATCGGGCTGCTTCGCGTACGCGGTGCGCAGATGCGAGACGGCTTCGTCGATCTGGCCGAGCCGATATTGAACCCAACCGAGGCTATCCATGATCGCCGGTTCGTCCGGTTTCAGGACGAGTGCTTTTTCGATCAGCGAAAGCGCTTCCTTCTGACTTTCAGTGCGGTCCGCGAGCGTGTAGCCGAGCGCGTTCAAAGCATCCGCATCGTTCGGCTTGAGTTCAAGCAATCGGCGCAAATCGCGCACGGCGGCATCGACATGATTCAGATCGTCATTGAGCAATGCGCGCGCATACAGCAGTCGCGTGTCGTCCGGCGTCGCCTGCAATCCACGATCGTAGACCGCAATCGCATCGTCGCCTTTTCCGTGTTTGTGCAACAGATCGGCTTCGATCAGATAGACATCACCCAGTTCTTTCGCGTCGTCCCCGGCGCGCGCTTGCAGCCGATGGATCATCGCGAGCGCTTCGACGCTCTTGCCATCGCCGTCGAGCAGCAGAACGCTGCGCACTTGCGCTTCGAACCAATGTTCGTCGTCTTCGGGAACTTGCTTGTACCAATCGAGCGCTTCGGTTTTGCGCTCGAGCATTTCCGCCAGTTCGCCAAGCAGATTCAGCACCGTGCCCGGATGCGGCTGAGGTTGCGCTTTCAATTCGCGGTACAACGGTTCGATCAGCGACTTGTCGTCTGCACGCGCCGCGTACGCTGCGCGTGCCGAATACGTGAGTTCGTCCTGCGGACCTTGCGCGAGCAGTCTCGCCGCCTGCGCGTTGTCGCCGAGTTGCCCGAGCAACGCTGCGTACGCCATGCGCAGATGCGTGTTCTTGCTGTCGCGTTTCAACGCTTCGGCGAACAGCGACCGCGCGCCGGCTTTGTCGCCCGCCTGCACTTTCGCCTGCGCCGCCCAGATGTAGGTTTCGGCCGTGCCGAATTTTTTCACCGCGCCTTGCGCGAGGTCGTCCGCGAGCACCTTGTCGCCGAGACGCGATGCGAGCTGGCCGACGGCGATCCAGATTTCAGGTTTCGATCCGAGCTGCGCGGGCGTCGCGAGCCGTTCGAGAAGACGGCCGGCCTGCGGTTTGTCGTCGGCATCGACGAGCGCCTGCGCCACCAGTCGCCAACCGTTTCCATCGGGCTGACCAAGCAGTTTTTGCAGATCGTCCTGTGCGGCCTGCACATCGTCGCCATGCAGGGCGATCATCGCGTGCGCTTGCCAGACGCCCGGATCGTTCGGATGGATCGATTGCCAGCGTTGATACGCCGTTTGCGCCGAGTCCCAGTGTCGGCCGGCGATCGCTACGTGCGTCGCCTGCGCGGCGATGGCCGGATCGTCACTCGCCTGCGCCGCTTTCACGTACGTGGCGACTGCGCCATCAAGATCACCGTTCGCCAGCGCGAATTCGCCAGCGAGCGCCAGCGTCATTGGATCCTGACTGGACGGGGGTTGCGGCAATTCGATCCGCTGCAACGGCTCGCGCGATTGCACAATATGCCGCGGTGACGTGGTCGCGCAGCCGACCAGCGCGACCAACGTCGCGATTCCAACCGTGCGGCGGTAAAACCCGCTCATCATCCGACCCATCCAATTCATCGACGATAGATTCAAACGATACTGATTTGAGTACGACCACCTTGCCTTACGCTCATCCGAACCTCACAATTTCCATGATTTTCGTCTCTCCGGCATTAGCTTAGCCCACCGCCCTGCCCTAAAACATGGCCCTTCTCGCACTCGGACTCAATCACCAGACCGCGCCGCTCGACTTGCGCGAAAAGGTAGCGTTCGCGCCCGATGCGATGCCGAACGCATTGTCGGACTTGGCGCGCCAACCCGGTGTGAATGAAGCGTTGATTATTTCCACCTGCAATCGCACCGAGTTGTATGTGGAAGTCGAGAGCGGCGCGGAAGCCGTCGCGCAACGCTGGTTGTTCGACCATCATCGGTTGAACGAGCGGCGTCTGGATGAATTTTTGTACACGCACACAGAGAACGCAGCGGTGCGGCATTTGTTCCGCGTCGCGACCGGACTCGATTCGATGGTGCTCGGCGAACCGCAGATCCTGGGCCAGGTAAAAGATGCGTATCAAGCGGCGCGTTCGGCCGGCACGCTGCGCGGCTCGATGGAGCGCCTCCTGCAGCAGACGTTCGCAGTCGCCAAGCGTGTGCGCACCGATACGCGCATCGGCGCCAATCCGGTATCCGTCGCGTTCACAGCGGTTCGTCTCGCCGAGAAACTTTTCGCCAATCTGCGCGACGCGTGCGTGTTGCTGATCGGCGCGGGCGAAACGATCGAACTCGCCGCGCGGCATCTGGCCGACTCGAAAGTACGACGGCTGATCATCGCCAACCGAAGTCTCGAAAACGCTCAGCAGCTCGCGGCGAACTTCTCCGCTTACGCGATTTCGCTCGCGGATCTTCCTCAGCACCTGGCCGAAGCCGACATCGTCATCAGCTCGACAGCGAGCCGCGAACCGATCGTCACACGGACGATGCTCGAAAACGCCATCGAAGCGCGCCGTCGTCGTCCGATGTTTCTCGTCGATATCGCCGTACCGCGGGACATCGAAGCGAGCGCGGCCGAACTCGACGACGTATTCCTCTACACCATCGACGACTTGCGCCGCGTGATCGACGAAAACCTGCGCTCGCGCCAAGCCGCCGCGCGCGAAGCCGAAGCGCTGATCGATCTGCAAGTCGAACATTACCTCGCGTGGCGGCACGCGCTGCACACGCAAAACCCGCTGACGCAAATGCGGCGTGATGCCGAGCAACAGCGCGACGCGGTGCTCGCGCGCGCGCGGCAACTGCTCGCCAACGGACGCGATCCGCAACACGCACTGGAATTTCTCGCCAACACGCTGACCAATAAACTTCTGCATGGGCCGAGCTCGAGCCTTCGCGATGCGGCGCTTCGCGGCGACACCGAACTGCTGCGCGCGGCGACTCGCCTTTACGAACTCGACGACGCGCCGCGCGATGCGATCGACTCCGATGCGATCGATCCCGATCAAAGCCGGGATGCATGACCCCCTCGATTCGCAGAAAGCTCGACGAACTGTCCGAGCGTCACCAGGAAGTTGCGCTGCTGATGGCTCAACCCGACGCGCTGGCCGATGCGTCGCGTTTTCGTGAGCTGAGCCGCGAATATGCGCAACTCGAGCCGCTCGTTTCGTCGCTGAAAAATTACGAAGAAACATCGAAGTCGCTGACGGCCGCGGAAGCGATGCTGCGCGATCCGGAAATGCGCGAACTCGCGATGAGCGAAATCGCCACGCTGCAATACCAGCGCGAAACGCTCGATCAGCAATTGCACATCCTGCTGTTGCCGAAAGATCCCCGCGACGAAGCGAATCTGTTTCTCGAAGTTCGCGCGGGCACCGGTGGCGACGAAGCGGCGATCTTCGCCGGCGATCTGTTCCGCATGTATGCGCGCTATGCCGAGCGCCGTAACTGGCAGGTCGAAATCCTGTCGTCGAGCGCCGGCGAGCACGGCGGTTACAAGGAAATCGTCGCGCGCGTCGAAGGCAAAGGCGCGTTCTCGAAACTGAAATTCGAATCCGGCACGCATCGCGTGCAACGCGTGCCTCACACCGAATCGCAAGGTCGCATCCACACATCCGCCGCGACGGTGGCGATCCTGCCCGACGTCGGCGAAATCGAAGACGTCGAACTCAAGGATGCCGATCTGAAAGTGGATACGTTTCGCGCATCCGGCGCAGGCGGCCAGCACGTCAACAAAACCGACTCGGCGATCCGCATCACGCATCTGCCGAGCGGCATCGTCGTCGAATGTCAGGACGAACGCAGCCAGCACAAAAATCGTGCGCGCGCGCTGTCGTTGCTCAAGGCGCGACTGCTCGACGAGCAACGCGCGAAGCAGACGGCCGAACAGGCGGAAAGCCGACGACTGCAAGTGGGTTCCGGCGATCGCAGTCAGCGCATTCGTACATACAATTTCCCACAAGGTCGCATCACCGATCACCGCATCAACCTGACGCTGTATCGCCTGCCGGATGTTCTCGACGGCAATATCGATGTCTTGGTCGATCCGCTCACGCAGGAATTCCAGGCCGATCAGATGAAGGCATTCGCCGGAGCCGAAACTTAAGTCGCTAGAGTTATCACGCGCCGGTGTGGCAGCATGGCGGACCTTCAGCAGCTAGCGAGAGCTGTGTGAATTTTGATCCGGTCTTGGGTAAGTCCCTCACGGAACTGATCGAGCTGATTTCCCAGGGCAATCTGGAAGCGGCGCGCAAACGCGCGGCGTTCCTGCTCGAACGTTATCCGGACCAGACCGAAGTGTGGCGGCTTTCCGCGATCTGCGCGTTGCAGACGGGCGATCTCGAAGGCGCGCAAAAAAATCTCGACGAAGCACTCAAGCTGTCGCCGAATTCGGTCGAAGCGCTGTGCAACGTCGCCAGTATTCACACCGCCGGCGGACGTCTTGACGAAGCGGAAAAAGCCTTGCGCCGCGCGCTGGCGTTGTCGCCACAGAATTCCGCCGCGCTCAACAATCTCGGCAGTCTGCTCGATGCGCGCGGCGATTATCACGGCGCCGCCGAATGCTTCGCCAAAGCGATCGTACAAAAACCCGACTACGCCCGCGCGTGGTTGAATCAGGCCGCGGCGCTGTTCGCGGTGCGTCACATCGAACGCGCCGAGACGAGCGCGCGCCGCGCGATTCAGCTCGCGCCGACATGGCCCGACGCGCACCTCGTGCTTGGCAACATCCTGTTCGAATCGAACCGCAAACCGGCTGCGCTCGTCGCATACCGCGAGGCGACCCGGCTGGCACCCGACAGCGTCCAATTTCACTATCAGTTCGGCATCTCGCTCGACGGTCAAGGCGATTTCGCCGGCGCGATCCGCGCGTACGAAACGTGTCTGCGCAACGCGCCGCAATACATGCCCGCACTGTCGCAGCTGATTTTTCTGCACCGCCGCCTGTGCGACTGGAACGTGTTGCAGCCGCTGAGCAAACGACTACTCGACGGTGTCGAGCGCGACGCGAGCGGCATCACGCCGTTTTCGCTGCTGGTCGAGGATTCGACGCCGGCGCAACAGCTCAAATGCGCGAAGCGGTTCGGCGACTCGCGGCAGTCGCTGATCGCGCCGGTGCAGGCACGTCTCGCGCCCGTTTCGCGCGATCGCAAATCCGGACCGCCGCGCGTCGGGTTCGTCTCGTCGGGTTTCGGTGAGCATCCAACGGGATTGCTGATCGTCGAACTCATCGAGCGATTGCGCATCTCGAGTCTGCATACGATCGGCTACGCGACAACGCCAAACGATGGCGGTGTGCTGCGCAAGCGATTGAGCGAAGGCTTCCACGAAATGCGCGAAGTCGGCAGTTTGTCTGTCGAGACGATGCTGAAACGGATTCGCGACGATCAGCCCGATATCCTTATCGACGTAGACGGTTATTGCGACGGCGCGCGCGCCGAATTATTCGCGCTGCGGCCCGCGCCGATCCAGGTCAATTGGCTTGCGTATCCGGGCACGCTCGGCGCGCCGTGGTACGACTATTTGATCGCCGACCGCTTCATGATCCGGCCTGAACATCGCGCGCACTACAGCGAAAAAATCGCATACTTGCCGCGTTGTTTTCAGCCGAGCGACACGGCGCGCAAAATCGATTTCTCGCCGTTGCGATCAAGCTTCGGTTTACCGCCCGGCGATACCGTGTTCGCATGTTTCAATCATTCGTG
>CAZZYA010000150.1:0-9296 GCA_964658115.1 uncultured Rudaea sp.
AACGCTGCGCTTCGCGATCGAAATCACGCAAGTGCGCGACGCCACGGAAGAAGAAGCTGCGCACGGGCATGTGCATGGCGACGGCGGTCATCATCACTGAGTTCGCGAACTGACCGCGGAAAAAGTCGAAGGCCGAGCTTTCGCCCGGCCTTCGGGACTCCCCACTACATTCGTTTCAGGTCTTAAGCGGCGACGCTGCGGACCAGTGTCAGTTTCGGACGCGACGGCTGCGCGGCGACGGTTTCCGCCAGGCTGCCCATCAATTCCGATTGCGTGTTCGATACTTCTTCTTCGAAGCGGTTCAAGCGTTCCTGCGCGGCCGTCGCGACCGGCGCCGGAATGGCAGTAACGTCGAGAAGTTGGCGCACCAGTTCGCGGTGATGCTCGCTGAATTCGGGATCGCGCACGGCTTCTTCAAGCGCGCACACCATGGCAGCCAACCAACCCGAGCTCGGAGAGCGCAGCGCCAGCAGCATTTCGTTGGTGTGAACTTTCATGGTTTCGATCCGTAGTGCCGGCTTGCTGCCGCCGCGGACACCAATGCAGCTTCGATGCCAACCGTCGACTGAGGCGAAATCTTGCCTTTGCGACGGCCATCGCGCACCCTTGGAAACTGCCCAATTACGGGGATTCCCATGCGATCGCTAGCCCTGGCGCCGGTTCTGTTCCTGTTGCTGCCTCACATGTGTGACGCAGTTCAACAAAAAACGTCAGATTTTGACGTGATCCTCCGCGGCGGCACCGTTTACGACGGCTCAGGAACGCCGCCCAAACAGGCCGACGTCGGGATCAAGGGCGACCGCATTGCGGCGATCGGCGATCTTGCCAACGCGCATGGCGCGGGGGAAATCGACGCCAAAGGCATGGCCGTCACGCCCGGATTCGTCAACATGCTTTCATGGGCGCCGGATTCTTTATATATCGACGGCCGTTCGCTGTCCGACATCAAACAAGGCGTGACCCTCGAAGTGTTCGGCGAAGGCGATTCGATGGGCCCGCTGACGGACGAATCGCGCAAGGCCATGCTCGCAGGGCAGGGCGATCTGAAACATCCGGTGGAGTGGACCACCCTTGGCGAAGCGCTCGACACGATGGTCAAGCGCGGCGTTTCGCCGAACATCGCCTCGTTCGTCGGCGCGACGACGGTGCGCGAGCACGAAGTCGGCTACATCAACCGCGCGCCGAATCCGGAAGAACTCAAACGCATGCAGGACCTCGTTCGCGCCGCCATGCGCGAAGGTGCGCTCGGCGTCGGATCGGCGCTCATCTATACGCCGGCGACGTTCGCCAAGACCGACGAACTCATCGCACTAACGAAAGCCGCGTCGGAATTCGGCGGCGGCTATATCTCGCACATGCGCAGCGAGGGCGATCGGTTGCTCGAATCGGTCGATGAACTGATTCGCATTGGACGTGAGGCGCACGCGCACGCCGAGATCTATCACTTCAAGGCAGCCGGACAATCGAACTGGCCGAAGATGGCGCAAGCGATCGACAAAGTGGACGCGGCGCGCAAAGCCGGCGTCGATGTCTCTGCGAACATGTATACCTACACCGCCGGTGCAACCGGCCTCGACGCGTCCATGCCGCCGTGGGTGCAGGAAGGCGGCGTCGACCAGTGGGTGAAACGACTGCAGGATCCCGCGACACGCGCTCGCGTCATGAAGGAAATGCGCGAACCCGGCAAGGACTGGGAAAATCTCTATCTCGCCGCCGGTACGGCCGATAATCTCGTGCTCGTCTCGTTCGACAACGAGAAACTCAAACCGCTGACCGGCAAGACACTCGCCGACGTGGCGAAAATGCGCGGAAAATCGCCGGAAGAAACAGCGATCGATTTGGTCGTCGAAGATCACACGCGCGTCGGCACCGTGTATTTTCTGATGTCGGAAGACAACGTCAAGCTCGGCTTGTCACAGCCGTGGGTAGCGCTCGGCTCCGACGAAGGTTCGTACGAGCCAAAAGGCGTATTCCTGAAATCGCAGCCGCATCCGCGCGCGTACGGCAACGTCGCGCGATTCCTCGGCAAATACGTGCGCGACGAGAAAGTGGATTCGCTGAGCGACGCAATTCGCCGCCTGACCTCGCTGCCCGCGCACAATCTGAAACTGCGTGATCGCGGCGAACTCGTCGTTGGCGACTACGCCGATATCGTCGTCTTCGACCCAGCCGTGATCGCCGACCACGCCACGTTCGACAAACCGCAACAATTCGCAACCGGTGTGCGCGATGTTCTCGTCAACGGCGTGCAGGTATTGAAAAACGGCGAACATACCGGCGCGACGCCGGGACAAGTCGTACGCGGGCCGGGCTGGACCGGTTGGCATAACGTACCGCATCGACGTTCGATGGCATCGACCGCGATCGCGATGGAGCAGACGGCGGACGAATGACGGCGAAATCTTCCGACGTCCTCATCCTAGGCGGCGGCGTAATCGGACTCGCTTGCGCGCTGTATCTCCTGCGCGCCGGACGCAGTGTCACCGTGCTCGAGATGGGCAACGTCGGCGCGGCGGCGTCGTACGGAAACTGCGGCACGATCACGCCGAGCCATTGCACGCCGCTGGCTGTGCCGGGCGTCATCCGCCAGGCGCTGCGCTGGATGATGAAGCCCGACGCGCCGTTCCGCATCGCGCCGCGTCTGGATTTCGGATTGCTCGAATGGCTGCTCAGCTTCGCCCACCGTTGCAATTGGGACGACGCCAAACGCGTAACAGCCGTGAAGTCGGAATTGCTGCTGCTTTCGCGTCGACTGCTTGAAGAACTGATTCGCACAGAAAATCTGGATTGCGAGTTCGAGACGATCGGCACGATGAACGTCTATCGCGACGCGAAAACGTTCGATAAGTCACGCTGGCTGCCGGCGATGCTCAAGGAAAACGGCATCGATATCGAAACGCTCGACGCTGCGCAAACACGCACGCGGGAACCCGCGCTCAACGACAGCGTCGTCGGCGCTTATTTCCATCCCGGCGACGCGCACCTGCGACCGGACCGTTACACCAACGAACTCGCTCGCGTCGCGCGCGAAAAGGGCGGCGATCTTCGCGAATCGACGAAAGTCACGGGCTTTCGCGTCGACGGCGATCGCGTCGAAGCGGTCGTCACGGACGCCGGTGAATTCACCGCACGCGACATCGTTTTCGCGCTCGGCTCGTGGAGTCCGCTCGTCGGCAAACAACTCGATCTGCGTATTCCGATCCAGCCCGGAAAAGGATATTCGATCACGTACACGCGTCCATCGATCGCGCCGACAACACCGATGACGCTCAAGGAGCGCGCTGTCTGCGTTACGGCGTGGAGTAGCGGTTATCGCCTTGGCAGCACGATGGAATTCGCCGGCTACGACGATTCGCTCAATCGTACGCGTCTGGATGCATTGCGGCGTGGCGCCGCGGAATATTTGCGCGAGCCGGAAGGTCCATCGGTCACCGAAGAATGGTTCGGCTGGCGCCCGATGACGTATGACGATCTACCCTTGCTGGGCCGTCCTTCGCGTCTGAAAAACCTGCTGATGGCGACCGGTCACGGCATGCTCGGCGTCACGATGTCGGCGGCGACGGGGCAACTCATCAGTCAAATGATTTGTGGCGACGCAATGCCGATCGATATGACGCCGTTCGATCCGAATCGCTTTTCGCTGTAACGCATGAATCACGTTCGCGCGATGACTGACGACGAGCGCCGTCTGCTCGAACGCGCGTTGAACGCGCACCAGCGCGGCGAATTCGATGCGGCGTTGATTGACTACAGCGCGTTACTCGAAACGTTTCCGCGCCATGCCGCTATTTTGTCCAATCGCGCATCGATCCATCTCGCGCGCGACGACGCCGCGCCAGCCGAACACGACGCGCGCATCGCGACCGCAAGCGATCCGTCATCCTTCGGCGCGTGGTTCAATCTCGGACTCGCGTTGCGGCGCATGGGCGACGTGGCTAACGCGTCGTCTGCATTTCGACGCGCCAGCGCGCTGCGTTCCGCCGACTCACGCGCGTTGCTGGAGTGGTTTTCCGCGGCTGCCCGTTCGCAGCAATTCGCGGGAATCGACGCGCGGATTCGACAACCGATGCCGTCGTTGGCGTCGCTGCGTCCGCTGGTTTTGCGAGCAGCATCGGAACTTTCGCAGCACGGTTCGTCGACGGCGGCGTTCGTTGTGTTGTCCAGTCTGCACCGAGAACTGCCAGGCGATTCTGAAATCATCGCGCTGCAAATCGTCGAAAGCGATTACGCGAATGCCGCGTTGCTGGAACAGCGCGGCGAAACCAACGCGGCGCTCGATGCAACACATCGCATCCTCCAGCATGCACCGGACCATCGCGGAACACGTTCGCTTCGCGCGAGCATTTTTAGTGAGCGCGGCGAAACATCCGCCGCAATTTCCGAGTTTGGTGAAATCATCAGTCGCGTACCGGATGATGCCATCACGGGCAGTGCATTGTTAATCGCGCTTCAACATGATCCGGCTGCCCACGCAGCGCAGATCGCCGACGCTCATCGCACATGGTCGGCGAAACATATGCCCGTCGTCGCGCCCCCGATTGCCGGTGACGATCCGGATCGCCCACTCCGAATTGGCTGGATCTCGCCGCGATTTTTTTCAGGAGTCGTCGGAAACTTTTTCCTACCCGTGCTCGGACAACTCGATCGCAGCACGATGACTCACATTCTTTACGACAACCGCGCAATCGAAGATTCGACAAACCGCGCGTTTCGAGACGCTGCGGACGAATGGCATCGCATCGATGAACTCGACGATGCCGCGCTGTGCGACCGCATACGCGCCGATCGCATCGACGTCATCGTTGAATTGAGCGGACACAGTCCCGGCAACCGATTGCGTGCGCTCGCAGCTCGGCCTGCACGGGTTCAAGCGAATTGGCTCGACTACTTTCACAGCACCGGTACGGACGCCCTCGACGTGCTCATCAGTGATGCGATGCTCACGCCGCCGGAGTTGATCGCGAATTACACCGAGCACGTGATCCGATTGCCCTCGGGCCGGCTTTGCTATACGCCGCCGATGGATGCGCCAGACGTCGCGCACCGTGTCGGCGCGCCGTTTCGGTTTTGCAGTTTCAATCGCATCGACAAACTCAACGACGCTGTGCTCGCGTGCTGGTCGCGCATACTCGCCGGTGTGCCGGGAAGTGTTTTGCGTTTGAAAGCGCGCGCATTCGACGGCGCCGACGATCGCCACTATTTCCTGGCTCGCGCGGATCGATTCGGAATCGATGGCGATAAACTTGAACTTATCGGTTACAGCGATTACGCCGAAACGATGCGCGCGTACGCCGATTGCGATATCGCGCTCGATCCCTTTCCGTTCTCAGGCTGCGCGACCAGTTTCGATGCACTTTGGATGGGATTGACCGTCGTGACGAAGTCAGGCGAAACGATGGTGAGTCGTCAGACCGCAAGCATTCTGCATTCGCTCGATCTGGAAGAATGCATCACGACGTCGGACGACGATTACGTTGCGCTTGCCATCGCGCTCGCCGCCGATCAAATGCGTCTTCAATCCATCCGCCGATCGCTTCGCGCGCGTATGCGCGAGCGCGTGTGCGACGTCGCGCGTCACGCGCGCGAACTTGGCGATGCCTTACGTGAGGCATGGCGACGTTCCTGTCGCGCGCGGTAAGCTGCGCTCTGCTTCCCGATGAACGACTGCTCGTGAACGACACGTACACGCTCCATCGCGGCAATTCGCCATTGATCGTATCGCTGCCGCATGACGGCACCGTATTGCCGGACGACATCGCCGCGCGGTTGACCGACAGCGCGCGCCGCGTTCCCGACACCGACTGGCACGTGGCGAAGCTGTACGCGTTCGCGCACGAACTCGGCGCGTCGGTAATCGTGCCGACGCATTCGCGCTATGTCGTCGATCTCAATCGTCCGCGCGACGACGCATCGTTGTATCCGGGTCAGAACACGACCGGCTTGTGTCCGGTAACGACGTTCGCTGGCGAGCCGGTTTATCTGCCGGGGCGGGAGCCGTCGCAAAACGAAATCACCGGACGTATCGAAAAATATTGGCGCCCGTATCACGCGGCGCTCGCGGAGGAGATCGAGCGCATCGGCGAGGCGCATGGACGCGTGGTGTTGTGGGAAGGACATTCGATCCCCAGCGTTGTGCCGTTTCTTTTCGACGGAAGGCTGCCGGATATCAACATCGGCACTGCCGATGGTTCGAGTTGCTCGGCGGGATTGCAGAAGCGACTCGTGAACGTGCTCGAAGCACAGCGCGATTACAATTTCGTGATGAATGGCCGGTTCAAGGGCGGTTATATCACGCGGCATTACGGCCAGCCGGTGAAAGGCGTCGATGCGATCCAGCTCGAACTCGCGCAACTCAACTACATGAATGAAGAGACGTTCGAGTACGACAATGCCAAGGCGGCACGTCTGCAGAACGTCATCCGCAAACTGCTCGAAGCCGCGCTGCACTGATCGTTTATTCGCTCACCGGCGCGGCGCAAATGTCCTGGATGTCCTGCGCTGCGATGCCTTTTTGCGCCATGCGGTCGCGCACTCCTTGCGAACAGGTGTCGCGCGTGACCGGCGCCGCTTTCGCGACCGGACTTCCCGCACACCCCGCGCGCACGTTGTCGTGCGTCTGGAATACGCCGTTGAGGTCGATGTCGCCGGATGCTGTGCTGTTCGTTCCTGTCGTCACCTGATAACGCATCCGACGCGAGTCGAGCATTTCCGCGAAATCGCTGCCGGTGATTTCGATGCGATTGTTTTTGAATTCGCTCGGCGTCGCGGCACGGACCGATTCGGGATCGGCATCGTCGAAACGCAATTGAACGTTCTTGACGCCGTCGGCGATCGCGATGATCAGCATGTTCTCGCCGAGCTGCACACCGAAATTGTTTTTATATATCGACGTGCAGACGGTGGCGTCGGTCATCATGTCGGTCGTGCGATGCACGTCCCAGACGCCGGCGGAAAAAATGACGGGCGACGATGTCAGCGATTGCGCATTCGCCGCCGCACACGCAAAAACCAGTGAAGCAACGAGCCCGCAACGCAATCCCATGGTCATGGCGATCTCCGCATGTCGCCGCGATTCTATGTCGCCGCCTGTCGGCACGGATGTAAACACTCGCAAATGTCGCGGCGACATTTATGGCCGGTTTATCAGACTTCCAGCGACGCCAGATCACCCTTCGTTTCCAGCCATTCCTTGCGATCGGACGCGCGTTTCTTCGCGAGCAGCATGTCCATGAGCTGGCGCGTGGTGTCGCTGCCATCGACGGTGAGCTGCACGAGTCGGCGCGTGTCGGGATGAATGGTCGATTCCCGCAGCTGCGGCGGATTCATTTCGCCCAGACCTTTGAAGCGCGTGACGTGGACCGTGCCCCTCATTTTTTCGCGCTCGATTTGCTGCAACATCGCGTCGCGTTCGGCTTCGTCGAGGCAATAGAAAACCTGTTTGCCGACATCGACGCGGAACAGCGGCGGCATGGCGACGAAGACGTGCCCTTCGTGAACGAGTTTCGGGAAGTGTCGGAGAAACAACGCGGCTAAAAGCGTGGCGATGTGCAATCCATCCGAATCCGCGTCGGCTAGGATGACGACCTTGCCGTAGCGCAGGCCGGAAATATCGTCCTTGCCCGGATCGCAGCCAATGGCGACGGCGAGGTCGTGCACTTCCTGCGAAGCGAGCACTGAGCCGGATTCGACTTCCCATGTATTCAGAATCTTGCCGCGCAACGGCAGGATCGCTTGGAAATCCTTGTCGCGCGCCTGTTTCGCGCTGCCGCCGGCGGAATCGCCTTCGACCAGAAAAAGTTCGGTGCGAGTGAGATCACTCGATGCGCAATCGGCGAGTTTGCCGGGCAGGGCAGGGCCTTGCGTGATCTTCTTGCGGACGATCTGCTTCTCGGTTTTCAGACGCAGCGTCGCGCGCTCGATCGCGATCTGCGCGATTTTTTCGCCGAGTTCCGTGTGCTGATTGAGGAACAGCGAGAAACCGTCGTGCGTCGCGTTCTCCACGAAACCGGCCGCGTCGCGCGAGGACAGACGTTCTTTGGTCTGGCCGGAAAACTGCGGGTCCTGCATCTTCAGCGAGAGCACGAACGACAACCGATCCCACACATCTTCCGGCGCCAGCTTCACGCCACGTGGAAGAAGGTTGCGGATATCGCAGAACTCGCGAAGTGCGTCGGTCAATCCGGAACGCAGCCCGTTGACGTGCGTGCCGCCTTGCGCGGTCGGAATGAGATTGACGTAGCTCTCCTGCGTGAGGTCGCCTTCCGGCACCCATGCAAGCGCGAAATCGAGGCCTTGCTTGTCGCGTTCCAGGTGCGCGATGTACAGATCGCGCGGCAGATAGTCGTTGTCGCCGAGCATCGACTTCAGATAATCACGCAGACCGTCTTCGTAAAACCACTCGTCTTTTTCACCGGTGGATTCGTCGAGCAGACGCACCGTCAAACCGGCGCAAAGTACGGCTTTCGCGCGCAGAACGTGCCTCAACTTCGGCAGCGAAATCTTGGGGGTATCGAAATATTTCGGGTCCGGCCAGAATCGCACCGTGGTGCCGGTCTGCTTTTTCGCGACGGTGCCGATCGCTTTCAGCGGTGTGGCGCGATCGCCGTTCTTGAACGTCATCTGCCAGATCTGCGCGTCGCGGCGAATCGTCACCTCGACCTTGTTCGACAGTGCATTCACCACCGACACGCCCACGCCGTGCAGGCCGCCGGAAAAAGTGTAATTTTTGTTCGAGAATTTTCCGCCGGCATGCAAACGCGTGAGGATCAATTCCACACCGGGAATGCCTTCGTCCGGATGGATGTCGACCGGCATGCCGCGGCCATCGTCGCTGACTTCGACCGAACCGTCGTCGCGCACGATCACCTCGACCGTCTTCGCGTATCCCGAGATGGCTTCGTCGACGGAGTTGTCGACCACTTCCTGCGCCAGGTGATTCGGGCGCGTGGTATCCGTGTACATGCCCGGCCGGCGCTTGACCGGGTCCAAGCCCGACAGAACTTCGATGTCGGCTGCGTTGTATTTGCTGCTCATGCGTCCATCTTAATGCGAAAGCCGGCGATGGTAGGGCGGCGCGAGCGAATTGCAAGGACTCGCCGCCGAACCCATCTGCCGGTAAACTATCGCTTTACCAGCATCGGGAATGCTGCGGCCATGACTCCCCTAATTTTCGTTACCGGCGGTGTTGTCTCTTCTCTCGGGAAGGGCATCGCATCGGCGTCGCTGGCGGCTATCCTCGAAGCGCGCGGATTGCGCGTGACGATGATGAAGCTCGATCCGTACATCAACGTCGATCC
>CAZZYA010000151.1:0-9293 GCA_964658115.1 uncultured Rudaea sp.
AGCGTGAGCAGTTTCACCATCGGTTTGTTCGCGATGGTTGGGCAGAACGCATCGCTGCCTTCGTCGGCACCGTTGACGCAGAGCACCGGCACTTGGGTTTTGTCGATTTCCGGGGTGATCGCAATCGCGCCTTCGTGATGCGTGGAACCGAACCAGTCGCCGACGTGGATTTCAAACACGGCTTCCGGATCGGGTGAGATCAACACCTGCGCCTTGACGCGAGCTGCGGCCGCGGGCGGCAGACGATTGACGACGACGGGCGATAACGCCGCGCCGAACGAATAGCCGAGGATGACGAAATCGGCGAGCGGATGTTCGGTGCCGTAGTGGCCGATAATGCGCGTCACGGCGTCGGCGGCTTCTTCGGGCTTGCGCGTCTGCCAGAAGAATTTGAGCGTGTTGAAGCCAACGACTTGCACGCCGCGTTTGGCGAGTTGATCGGCGACCGCGACATCGAGACCGGCCCAGCCGCCGTCGCCGGTCAGGACGATAGCGATGCGATTGCTCGGCGCACCTTGCGCGGGAACTTCGACGAGCGGCAAGTCGGCGACGTCTTGCGGCAGATTCACCGCACTTTGCGTCGGCGTGATCAATTTCGTAAACGCGGCGACGAGTGCGTCGCCCGCTTTTTTGTCGGACGGCTTAATCCATTTGGCGGCTTTGCCGATCAAGCCGCTGTCGCGCGCGCCGGGCGCGAACGGTCGCGGCATCCAGGGATTCGGCAATTTCTTGACCGGCGCGAGACGGAATTGTCCGGGATTCGCATTGTCCGCGACGGTCATCGCGCCGGCGTCGGCGGCGCAGATCGGTTTCGGATAACGCAACGTGCTATCCCAGCCTAGCGTGATCAGTCCCGCGTACGTTCCGACGGGCGCTTGCGCGTCGACGGCGTAGGCGAACGCGGCACCGGCGCTATCGCCGACCAAAATGGGATAAATATAATTCTGTACTTTTTGATCGCGCTGGATCCAGTGGATCATCTCCTCGAAATGCCCGGCGGGGAACGAGCATTTGTCGTTGATGGATTCCATCTGCGCGAGGTAGTACGGCAAGTCGACGCCGAGCACCATGACGCCGTCGTCGCCGAGCGCGTCGGCGAGCATTTCGGCGCGCGCATCCCATCCGTTCTTGTCGGAGATCAACACGACCGCTTGCGTAAACGGTTTGTTCGGCACGATCGTATGCACGTTGCCGAACAGACCGAATTTGATCGGCGTGGTCGCGGCGAACACGGCGTGGCACGCGAACAGCAGAAGTGAGATGCACGTCCTGCGCATGATGATGTCGTTCAAGTACGCGCGTCGGCCATGAGCGCTTCGATTTCGTCGGGATCGCTGGGCACCGCCGCCGTGATGACTTCGGGTTCGCCTCGCGTGACGACGACATCGTCCTCGATACGAATGCCGATGCCGCGCCATTTCGCCGGCACGCTTTTCATGTCGGGCGAAATGTAGATACCCGGTTCGACCGTGACGACCATGCCCGCTTCCAGTTCGCGGAATTCGCCGTCGATGCGGTAATCGCCGACATCGTGCACATCGAGGCCGAGCCAGTGTCCGGTCTTGTGCATATAAAAAGGACGATAACTCTGCTCGCGGATATTTTTTTCGACGCCGCCTTTAAGCAGACCGATTTTGATCAATCCGGTAACGATCGCCTTCACCGCCGCGTCGTGATACGCGCTGAACGGGCGTCCGGGACGCGTTTCGTCGATCGCCGCTTTCTGCGCTTTCAGCACGATGTCATACAGCGCGCGCTGCTCGGCCGAAAAACGGCCGTTCACGGGAAACGTGCGCGTCACGTCCGACGCATAGCAATCGTATTCGGCACCGGCGTCGATGAGCAGCAGGTCGCCGTCGTTAAGCACAGCATTGTTGGCGTGGTAATGCAGCACGCAACCGTTGTTGCCGCCGCCGACGATGGGTTCGTAACTCGGTTCGGCGCCGTGCCTGTGGAATTCATGCAGCAGTTCGGCTTCGATCTCGTGTTCGTTCATGCCGGGCCGCACGGTTTCCATCGCCCGGATGTGCGCGCCGGCGGCGATCTTCGCGGCCTTGCGCATGATGCGCAGTTCGTTGCGCGTTTTGTATAGACGCAAATCATGCAGGATGTGTCCGAGTGCGACGAATTCGTGCGGCGCCACTGCGCCGCGCTTGACCTGCGCACGCACGCTGTTCACCCACGCGATGAGTTTGATATCGAAATCCGTATCGCGGCCGAAGTGGTAATACACGCGGCTGCGACCTTCGATCATGCCGGGCAGGATGTCGTCGATGTCGCCGATCGGGAACGCGTCGTCGAACCCGTAGCCTTTCACCGCGCCTTCGGGTCCTGCGCGCGGGCCGTCCCACGACTCGCGTTCCGGATCGCGCTCGCGACAGAATAAAATCGTTTCGCCGTGCGCGCGTCCGGGAATCAGCGCAAGCACCGCGTCTGGTTCGGGAAAACCGGTGAGGTAGTGAAAGTCGCTGTCCTGACGATACGGATAGTGACTGTCGTTGTTGCGCAGACGCTCGGGTGCGGCGGGCACGATGCAGATGGCGTCGCTACCCATGATGCGCATCAACTGGCTGCGGCGACGCACGTATTCTTTGCGTTCGATCATGGGTCGAGCCGGAAATCGGGAAAAAGGAGTGGGTCGTCCTTGCAGCAGAGCGGTCGTCGTTGTTTCGATTCCCGATTCACCATCGCAGTGTTCACGCTTAATGAGCTAGTGAAGTGTGACGTCGCGGCGTTTGGGAGCTGTCATTTCCGTGTGCAGCAACAACGCGCCCACGCGCACGAATTCGACCACCTCTTCGAGCGCGCTTTCGTCTTCCTCCGCATTCTCGTATTCGAAACGCGATCCGGCAATAGTGCCGATGTCGCGCAGTATCTCCGACGCATCGTCGGACATGCTCGACAGCGATCCGCCGGCGAGTCCGAGACCGCCGAGGAAACCGCGGCACCAGTCGACCAGAGAATCGGCGCGCGCATCGACGGTGATGTCCGCTACCGGCAGCATCGGTTCGAAGCGCAGGTCCGGATCGTCGAGCGCGGCGGCGCAATCGCGGTAAAGCTGGATCAGCGTGGGATCCGCATCGGCGGACGCCGGCGCCTCGATGTGCAGGGCTTTGAGCCAATGCCGCGGTTCGGCTTCGCCGCCGGCGCAAAGGAATCCGGTTAGCGAGCCATGCAGCTCGCTCGGCCCGACGCCGAGCTTCAGCCCGTGCAGCACGGCGCCGAGGTCGGCGTGCGTGATGGCGGGCAACGTGCTGGGCGTGACGGGATTTCCGATCATCTTCACATTTTAGCAGTGCGGCGCGCGGTATAGGTTGCGGGGGCTTTGTACCGCCCCTATCATCCGTTTTCCAGATTCGGTGGCTTTTTTATGGGGAAAAGGCTCGCCACGTGGTGGTGGCTGCTTCTGCTGCTGCTTGCGTTCGCGGTGCATGCAGGCGAACGTCGCTATTACTTCGACGACGCCGACAGCGAACGCGGTCTCGCGTCGCATTCGGTCAACGCTATTTTCCAGGACCGGACCGGCTACATCTGGATCGCCACCGATTCCGGCCTGCATCGCTACGACGGCTACGGATATCAGCGCTTCGACCACAGTGTCGCCGGCAGCGCATCGCTGCCCGACAGTGTGATCACCGCGATTGCGCAGGACGGCGACGGCCGCTTGTGGGTCGGTACGCGTTCGCACGGTTTGACCGCGATCGATTCCACCAACGGCAGGATTCTTTCGACGTCGCAGGTCGATGCGGCGAAGCCGTCGCAGCGCGACGTCGTCAGCGCGTTGCTTTTCGATGACCGGGGTTTATGGATCGGTACGCACGCGGGTATCGAACTCATGGATGCGACAAACGGACGACGGCGCGAGCTATACCATTTCGTCGGAGGCGCAGCGCCGCAGGTGGGCGGCTTCGCGCGCGCGGCGGATGGAACGATCTGGTGCGCCACCAGCGCCGGCGTGATTCGCTTCGCGCCGCATTCCGATACGCCGCAAACCGTCGACGCGCAAACGTTGCCTTCGGCGCTCTCGATCACGACCGTCATCGGCGACGGTGTCTACGCGGGCGGCGCGAACGGGCTGTATCGCTTGGGCGACGACAATCATTTGTCGGAAGTGTGGCCGGCCTCCGATTCGCACGGACTGGTGCAGGTGCGTTCCATCGTGCAGGATCATCGCGGGCGATTGTGGCTCGCCGTGTTCGGCGCGGGGTTGACGGTCTTCGATCCGGCCGACGGCAGCGCACAATCGCTGCATCACGAAATCGGCATGCCCGGTTCACTGCCCGACGATTACGTCACGCATCTGATGATCGATCGATCGAGCCTGCTGTGGGTCGGCGGCGATCTGGCCGGCGTGGCCACGACCGATCCCGACGGAGCGCAGTTCCGTTATGTGATGGATGCCTCGCCGACGCGCAACCAGATGACGAACAACGTGCGTTCGATCATCGACGATGGCAGCGGCCGACTCTGGCTCGGCACCGATGGCGATGGACTGAAGCGTTACGATCCGGCGCGCGGTGCGTTCGAATATTTCGACGACGTGTTCAAGATCGTGCCGAACAGCGAGGGCGATCCACAATGGCACGTGACCTCGCTCGCCTTGGCCGGCGAAGGAAAAGTGTGGGCGGCAACCAATCATGGCGCATTCCTGTTCGATGCCGCCGCGCGCCGCGCGACGCCGCTGCCGGTCGACCCGAAAGGCATGAACGGCCTGCCGAGCAATTACGCGCGCAGCGTGCTCGTCGCAGCCGACGGCAGTGTGTGGTTCGGCATGTTCGACAGCGGTCTCGCGCACTGGATGTCGCCGAACAAACCGCAGGCGCACTGGGAAACGTTCCGGCAGGAGCCCGCCAAGGCCGACAGCCTCGGCAACGATCTCGTGGTGTCGCTGACCGAAGACGACGCGGGCCGCATCTGGATCGGAACCATCAATGGTTTGAGCGTGTACGACGTCAAGCAGCACAAAATGCGTACGTTCCGTAACGATCCTGCGAATCCGCAATCGCTGAGCGACAATTTGATTCGCGCCGTTTACCAGAGCGGCGACGGAGCATTGTGGATCGGCACGCAGAGCGGTCTCGATCGCCTCGATGTTCCCGGCGCCGACAATCCGCACTTCGTGCACTACACCACTGCGCAAGGTTTGCCGGGCGCTACCGTGTTCGGCATTCTCGAAGATGCGCATCACAACATCTGGATAAGCACCAACAACGGCATCGCGACGTACAGTCGCGCGCTCGGCGCGTTCATGTCGTTCGCCGTGCGCGATGGTTTGCAGGGTTTGGAATTCAACGCCGGATCGGCATATCGGCGCGGCGACGGCGAACTCGCGTTTGGAGGTTTGCACGGTTTGAATTTGTTCCGGCCGGACGTGATCCGCCACGATCTCTACGTTCCGCCGATCCTAGTCACCGGCGCGGCCGTTGGCGATGCGGCGGATTCCACACCGATACCGCCGGGCGGATTGTCGATCGAGCAATCGCAGCGCATCGTGCGTTTCGATTTCGCCTCGCTCGATTTCATCGCGCCCGACCGCAATCACTTCGCGTATCGCCTGCGCGGGTTCGATCCGGACTGGATCGATGCCGGCACACGGCACACCGCCACTTACACGAATTTGCCCGCAGGCGATTACGAGTTCGACGTTCGCGGCAGCAACGGCAACAGCATCTGGAACGATGCGGGCACGAATCTCCAATTGCGTGTGATTCCGCCGTGGTGGTCGTCGTCGATCATAAAGGCGGCGTACGCCGCGATCCTGCTCGGCCTGCTCGGCTGCCTGTGGATGGCTTACCGTGGACGGCGCGAACGCGAATTGCAATACCACCGCGAGTTACGTGAGCGCGAAGATCGTCTGCGACTGGCGCTGTGGGGATCGGGCGACGAATTCTGGGATTGGGATATACCGGGCCGCATGATCCATCGTCTCGGCACCGATCGCGCAGGCGGCGGGCGCACCGAACGCGCGGTCAGCACGGACGACTGGCGTCACAAAGTTGTCCATCCGGAAGATTTGCCCTTCGTCGAGCGCAGCATCAACGAGCATATCCTCGGCGACTCGGAATTCTTCGAGATCGAACATCGCACGCGCCAGGGCGACAACAACTGGATCTGGGTTTTGTCGCGCGGCAAAGTCGTGGAGCGCGACGCAAACGGCAAAGCGCTGCGCGTCTGCGGCACGGCGCGCGATGTAACCGCGGCGCGGCTGGCCGAGCGCGAACGGCGTATCGCGTCGGAGGTGATCGACAGCATGAGCGAGGCGGTCAGCGTGACCGATCTCGATTTCAATTTCGTCGCGGTGAATCGCGCTTTCACGCGCATGTTCGGTTATCAGGAAACCGACGTGCTGGTGCAGCCGGCGAGCATACTCAACTCGACGCAGCATTCGCAGGAACATTACGAAGCGATGCGGCAGTCGTTCCTCGCCAGCGGTCACTGGCACGGCGAGCTGTGGCAGAAGCGCAAGAACGGCGAAGAATTCCTGAGCTGGATCGAAGTGAGCGAAGTGCGCGACGCGGCTGGACGACGCACGCATTATGTCGGCGTGACCAACGACATCACCGAACGCAAACGCGCCGAACAGGAACTGCGCTATCTCGCCAACTACGACACGCTAACCGGCCTGCCGAATCGCGCGTTGCTCGGCGAGCGTCTGGCACACGCGGTCATGCGCGCGCGACGCACGTCGCGCAAAGTGGCCGTGCTTTTTCTCGACATGGACCGCTTCAAGCATGTCAACGATTCGATGGGCCATGCGATCGGCGACCGTGTGCTGAAAGCCGTCGGCGAGCGGTTGCGATCGAGCGTGCGCGAAGGCGCGACGGTGGCGCGGTTGGGCGGCGACGAATTCACGGTCGTGCTCGAAGACATCCACCACAGCGATGAATCCGAAAAGGTCGCCGCCGAGTTGCTCGACGTGTTCTCCGAGCCGCTCGATCTGGAAAGCGGTCAGCAAGTCGTGATCTCGCCATCGATCGGCATCAGTCTTTATCCCGACCATGCACAGGTGCCGACCGATCTCGTCAAATACGCCGACACCGCGATGTACCAGGCGAAGGAAGCCGGCCGCAACATGTACATGCTGTACACGCCGGCGATGGACGCGGTCGCGCGCCAACGTGCCGGCATGCTCGGCGGATTGCGGCTGGCGCTCGAACGCAGCGAATTGAGTCTGGTCTATCAGCCGATGCTGGATCTGGATTCGGGCAGCATCGTCGGCGTCGAGGCACTGCTGCGCTGGACCAGCGAAGAATTTGGCGAAGTTCCGCCGGGTGTGTTCATTCCGCTTGCGGAAGAAGCCGGACTCATCGAGCGCATCGGCGAATTCGTGCTATATCAGGCGTGCGCGCAGTTGGTCGTCTGGGAAAAGAACGGCTTGCCGGGCATTCGCATGTCGGTGAACCTGTCCGCGCTGCAGTTATTGCGCGATGAGCTCACGCAGCATTTGTGCGAAGTACTCGCTGAATTCAATCTCACACCGCAGCAGCTCGAACTGGAATTGACCGAAAGCGTGCTGATGGCCAATCCCGAACTTGCGATCCATACGCTGGATCGACTGCACAGTCTCGGCGTGAGCATCGCGATCGACGATTTCGGCACGGGGTATTCGTCGCTGAGTTATCTCAAACGCCTGCCGATCGACACGCTCAAGATCGATCGCAGTTTCGTCGGCGACATCACCACCGATCCGGACGACGAGGCCATCACTAAAACGATCATCTCCATGGCGCATTCGCTCGATCTGAATGTCATTGCCGAAGGCGTGGAAACGCTCGATCAGCTCGAATACCTGCACGAGCACGGCTGCGACGCGATCCAGGGACACTGGCTGTCGCCGCCGCTACCGCCGGAGGTTTGCTTCACGTTCATCCGCGAATTCCAGCGCAGCCGGCCGCCGGTCGAGACGCGCAACACCGTTCGATAATCCATGTTTCGTTGACCGCCTCCAAACCGCCCCCTATAGTCGAAACCATCATGACCGACACCCAACCGCACTTGGCCGATCTGCACGACATCAGCGGGCGTCTGGATAAGTTGCTGGAAGTGTGTCACCGCTTGGCGGAAGAAAATCGCAGCCTGCGCGTGAGTCAAGAACAGCTGTCCACGGAACGATCGAACCTGCTCGCGAAAAACGAACAGGCGCGATCGCGTGTGGAAGCGATGATCGTCCGCTTGCGCGCGCTGGAGAACAACGGATGAGCGAGACCGTCGCCGTCAACATCCTCGATCGCGAATTCCTGATCGGCTGTACGCCGGAAGAGCGCCCCGGCGTGATCGCCGCCGCGAGCTATCTCGACGGCAAAATGCGCGAGATTCGCGCCGCGACTCGCGCGCAAGGTGTGGACCGCATTGCGGTTCTCACTGCGCTAAACATCACGCACGAGTTTCTGCAACTCAAGAATCGTACCGAAAACGATTCAGGAACACTGGCACAACACCTGCAGCTGCTGCGATCAAAACTTGATGGCGCACTCGCTACGCACGTAAAATAGACGCGCGTCCCCTGCGGTGTGCGACAGCACATCCAACATATTTGCCTTGGCCCTATATACGACCCCGGGAATGCAGTGACCGAGTCCGTGTGCAAGTCCGCCGCGAGCGGAAAGCCTAAAGACCGGCGAGCTTTCCCACCTGATCCTCGGGATCAAGGTCGTTCGGTGTGCACCGGCATCGCGGAGGGCGCCACTTTTTCGCGGCGCGCGTTCGCGTGACCGATCTCAATGTCCAGCAACTGCGAACGCGTCTTCGCGAAGCACGCGAGAAACTCGGCGCGGCCGAACGCATCGGCGCGGCGCAAGGCGTGCTGGCGAGTCTGGAACAGTTGCCGGAATTTCTCGTCGATCAGCGCGTCGCCGGCTATTGGGCCGTGCGTGGCGAAGTGCCGTTGAATCTCGTTTACGCGCGCACGCGGTCGCGACAGCAGAACTATCATCTGCCCGTTCTCACCGAAGAAAAATCGCTGGTCTTCGCGTCATGGGAAAACGGCGATGCGGTGACGGTCAATCGCTACGGCATTTCTGAACCCAGCGATGCGCGCACAGTGAACGCACATTCGCTCGAGCTCGTGCTGGTGCCGCTGCTCGGATTCGATCGCAACGGCAACCGTTTAGGTTCCGGCGCGGGTTATTACGACCGCACGTTCTCGTTTTTGAAAGGCAACGCGCGTCCTGCGCAACCGGTGCTGGTCGGCATCGGCTACCATTTCCAGGAAGTCGCACCATTGACGCCCAGCGACTGGGATGTGCCGATGGATTTCATCGCCACCGACCGCGAACTGATCGACTGCACGAGTC
>CAZZYA010000152.1:0-9210 GCA_964658115.1 uncultured Rudaea sp.
TCTTATGCGAATCGTCCTTCGGTTTGTCTGTGGCGCTTACCTGCACGGTTGCCGCCGCGGTGAGCTGGCTGATTTCCGCGTGCTGAAGTTGCAATACGCGCAAAAGTTGGGCTTGCGCGTCGCGGTGAACATCGTCGGCCGGGAGTACGTACGCAGCGGGTCCGGCCATTAATGGCTTCTGCACCGAGCGTTTGCTTTTGAGATAGAAGTTGTGCAGAAACAGTTTCCCGTTGTCGGCGAAATAGTTGAGCGCGACGAGCAGTGCGGTTTCTTCGTAATTGTTGTTGTCGCGTTGCGACCATCTCACTTTCGGCAGCGGCGGATTCGGCCGATACCACGTGCGCGCATATTCGGACGGATCCAGCGTGCGCTCTATCGTGTCGGCGCCCGAGTTGCCGAACGTTTCGTATAGACGGCTGATGCCGTTATGCATCGCCGCTATAAACATCAGATAACCCGGACTCCAGGTGTCGAAGTCTCCGTGCGTGAACACACCGGGCATGCCGAACTTCGTCATGCCTTGCACATTGTCCCAGCCGAGCTGTTGCCATTCGCCGACGAGAATCGGATCGACCCACGCGTTGTACGGTCCGTCGCCGACGGTATTGTCGTAGAGGAATGGCACGGATTCATGCAGGTCGTGCAGCACCTGCGCATGCCAGGCGAGATACGTGTCGAGTACATTGCGCGAAAGATCGAGCGTCAGACCCATCGCGTCGCGGTTGTTGTCGTGCGCGACATAGTGGCCCCAGTACAGCAGCGGCGGCGGCGTCTTATCCGGATTGGCGCGATGCCAGTTGTACAGATCGACCATGCGGTCGCGCCCGTCCACTTCGACGACGGGCGTGATCAACGTGATCACGTGCGAACGAATCTTCTTGATGTACGGCGATTCGTCGACGGCAAGACGATATGACAATTCCATCAGCGCAGTCGGTGCGCCGCTTTCCGGCGAATGAATCGTGCCGGTGATGTAATAGACCGGTGTCGATTGCGCGACGAGCGCGTCGGCCTTTGTGTCATCGAGGTCGATCGAGCGCGGGTCGGCGAGTTGCGCGAGACGCGCGTCATTGTCTTTCAAACCGGCGATCAGCGAATCGTCGGCGATCGCAACCGCGATCATGTCGCGGCCCTCCTCTGTTTTGCCGATGCGGAATACCTTCACGCGCGGGCTCGCCTGCGCCAGCATGTCGAAGTAGCGATACACGTCCTTCGAATACGGCAGCATGTTCGGCGCGCCGGCGATGTCGCCGAGCACTTTTTGCGGCGTCGGCACCGTCGACGATGCGGGCAGATAATTGGTTAGCGGCGAATTGAACGATGGATCCGTCGTGTATTCGGCGATCTTCCTGCCGTACGCGTCGTCGGTGGGCTGATTCGCATCGCGCGAATAGATGTCGTCGGCGAAGGCGGGTCCGACGAAAGCAACGAAGAAAAGACCGATCAATGCGCGCTGCATGGGTGTTCCCGAGAAACAGTCGCGCGAGCATAGAGGCGCGGCCCGGGCACTGTCACTTCCCTGAAGTCACGGTAGGCGAATCGTGACTCGGAACCTGAGGCTTCGGGCCCGGGTTGAGGCGTTATCGCGCCTGCGATAGACTTGCGTGCAACTCAAAGGTGATCGCGGAAACGCGGATCCAGCGTGCGACATGTCAACGCGAACTTTCCAAAACTGACTCCTCTCGCCCAGCAGCCATGATTAAAGGCGCTGCGGCGCTTTTTTTATTGTTTGTTTTTTGGACGGTTCGATATGGTCAACATCACGCTTCCCGACGGTAGTCAGAAGCAATTCGAAAATGCACCGACCGTGCAGGATGTCGCCGCTTCGATCGGCGCGGGTTTAGCTAAAGCAGCGCTCGCGGGCAAGGTCGACGGCAAACTGGTCGACACGAGTTTCCGTATCGATCGCGACGCGAAAATCGAAATCGTGACGGAGAAAAGTCCGGACGCGCTCGAGATCATTCGTCATTCCACGGCGCATCTCCTTGCGCAGGCGACGCAGCGGCTGTTTCCCGATACACAAGTAACGATCGGTCCGGTGGTCGAGAACGGTTTTTATTACGATTTCGCGCGCAAAACGCCGTTCACGCCGGACGATCTCACGAAGATCGAAGCGGAAATGAAAAAGATCGCCGCGGAGAATATGCCGGTACACCGCAGCGTGATGGCGAAAGACGATGCGATCACGTTCTTCAAGGACAAAGGCGAAATCTACAAGGCCGCCATCATCGACGACATCATTCCGCCGGGCGAGGAAATCTCGCTGTACGGTCAGGGCGATTGGGTCGATCTATGCCGCGGTCCGCACGTGCCGAGCACGGGCAAGCTCAAAGCGTTCAAACTGATGAAAGTCGCAGGCGCGTATTGGCGCGGCGATCAGAACAACGAGATGCTTCAGCGCGTCTACGGCACGGCGTGGCTGAGCGAAAAAGATCTCAACGCGTATCTGCATCAGCTCGAGGAAGCCGAGAAACGCGATCACCGCAAGCTCGGCAAGCAGCTTGATCTATTCCACATGCAGGACGAAGCGCCGGGACTCGTATTCTGGCATCCGAAAGGATGGTCGATCTGGCAAGTGGTCGAACAGCACATGCGCCGCGTCTATCGCGAAAGCGGTTATCAGGAAGTGCGCTGTCCGCAGATTCTCGACAAGTCGCTGTGGGAAAAAACCGGCCATTGGCAGAACTATCGCGAGAACATGTTCACGACGGAATCGGAGAATCGCGAGTACGCGTTGAAACCGATGAACTGCCCAGGGCATGTCCTCGTCTACAACCACGGATTGCACAGTTACCGCGAACTTCCGATCCGCTACGGCGAATTCGGATCCTGTGTCCGCAACGAACCGTCTGGCGCGCTGCACGGGCTCATGCGCGTTCGCGGTTTCGTGCAGGACGACGGCCATATCTTCTGCACCGAATCGCAGATTGAAGGCGAAGTGGTCGCATTCCACCGTCAAGCGATGAAGGTCTATTCCGATTTCGGATTCAGCGACATCGCGTTGAAGATCGCCTTGCGCCCCGACAATCGCATCGGCAGCGACGACGTCTGGAACAAAGCCGAATCCGCATTGCGCGACGCATTGCGCGCCTGCAACGTCGAATGGCAGGAATTGCCCGGCGAAGGTGCGTTCTATGGTCCGAAGATCGAATACCACATGAAGGATTCGCTCGGCCGCGCCTGGCAAGTCGGCACGATGCAGGTGGATTTCTCGATGCCCGGCCGTCTCGGTGCCGAATATGTGGGCGAAGATTCGGCCCGTCACACACCGGTGATGCTCCATCGCGCGATCGTGGGATCGATGGAGCGATTCATCGGCATTTTGATCGAGCATCACGCCGGCAATTTCCCGGTCTGGCTGTCGCCGGTGCAGGCAATGGTCATGAATATCACCGATGCGCAAGCCGATTACGCGGCGGACGTGGCGAAATCCCTTGTAAAACAAGGATTCCGCGTCGAGGACGATTTGCGCAATGAGAAGATTGGCTATAAAATACGCGAGCATACCCTGCAAAAAGTCCCGTTTCTTCTTGTAGTCGGCGACCGCGAGAAGGAAAATGGGCTGGTTGCCGTGCGCGCACGGTCCGGTGAAGACCTGGGCTCGATGCCGCTCAGCGCGTTCGTGGAAAAGCTTCAGGCAGATCGCCTGGGGTAGTTTTTTCTTTTTTGCGTGGAGGCCCAGCCCAAACCTCCGCGGCATGTCGGGTTCGAAGGAGTAGTGAGTTATCGCCACTGAGAAAGCTAACCGCAAGAATGCGGAAATTCGCGTTCCGCGGGTACGTGTGATCGGCGCGGACGGTGAACAGGTCGGAATCTTGTCCCGCGACGAAGCGCTGAGAATGGCCGAAGACATTGGATTGGATCTGGTCGAGATCCAGCCGACGGCCGATCCGCCGGTCTGCCGCATCATGGACTTCGGCAAGTTCAAGTTTGAGCAGCAGAAGAAAGCGCACGCAGCCCGACGTAAAACGAAGCAGGTTGAAATCAAGGAACTGAAGTTCCGTCCGACCACCGAGGTGGGCGACTACGACATCAAGCTCCGCAACCTGAAGCGATTCTTGGAAGAAGGCGATAAGGTGAAAGTTACAGTCCGGTTCAAGGGGCGCGAAATGGCGCATCAGGAACTGGGCGAAGCGATGGTCAAGCGCATCCAGCGCGATATCGTCGAAGAAGCGGTGATCGAAAGTTTCCCGCGCTTCGAAGGTCGGCAGATGGTGATGATGATCGCGCCGAAGAAGAAGACGTAGACAGAGTTCGATTTAGGAAGTGGTGCCCGATCCGCGTTCGCGTGGATCAATAAGCTGAGCACGAGCATGGACGGAAAGTTCTCGCACCAACGAGACGCTCGCGCAGGTATTAAAACTTAAACAGGAGATGGGCAATGCCCAAGATCAAAACCAATCGGGCCGCTGCCAAGCGGTTCCGCAAGACGGCGTCCGGCAAATTCAAGGCCGGTCACGCCTTCAAGAGCCACATCCTCACCAAGAAGAGCACCAAGCGCAAGCGCAATCTTCGCGGCCCAAACATCGTGCGGAAGGAAGACTCCGGTCGGATCGCCCGCATGCTTCCGTACGCATAAAGGAGACGAGCCATGGCACGCGTAAAACGTGGTGTGACCGCCCGTCGCCGTCACAAGAAAATCCTGTCCCGAGCGCGGGGCTACTACAACGCACGCAGCAAAGTCTTCCGCGTTGCGAAGCAGGCCGTTATCAAGGCGCATCAATACGCCTATATCGGCCGCAAACAGAAGAAGCGTCAGTTCCGCGCGTTGTGGATCGTGCGCATCAACGCCGGTGCGCGCCAGTTCGGCTTGTCTTACAGCCGTCTGATGAATGGCCTGAAGAAGGCCGGCATCACCGTCGATCGGAAGGTGCTTGCCGACATCGCCTATCACGACATCGCGGCATTTGGCGCCCTCGCCGAAAAAGCGAAAGCCAGTCTCGCGGCGTAACCGTTCGATGTTTCAATTTGCCGTGGGGAGTTGGTTAAGCCGGCTCCCCATTTGCATTTTTGGACGTCTGAAATTCTGAAATGGATTCTCGATGAGTGACACGCTCGACAAGATTTCCGACCTCCTCGCGCAACTGCGCGAAAAGCTGACGCCCGATGCCGAATCGGCGGATCGTTTTCGCGGCATCGCCGAAAAGATCGGTCTGTTGCGCGGCATCGAGGGAATCAAGAAACGTCAATCGGCGCTGGACGATCTGCGGGTCGAACTGCTCGGCAAAGCCGGCGTCATCACCGCGCAACTGAAATCGCTCGGCAAACTGCCGCCGGATCAACGCAAGTCGGTCGGCGAATTCGTCAACCGCGCCAAGCAGCAGATCGAATCCGCCGTCGCCGATTTCAAAACGGCGCTGGACGAAGCCGCGTTCGAAAAACGTCTCGCCGAAGAACGCATCGATGTCACGCTGCCCGGTCGCGATCAGGACTTGGGCAGCATCCATCCGATCACGCGCACGCTTGATCGCATCGGCGAGATCTTTGCGCGCTTGGGATACGTGCAGGCCGACGGTCCGGAAATCGAAGACGACTACCACAACTTCGAAGCGCTGAATTTCCCGCCGCATCATCCAGCGCGCGCGATGCACGACACGTTCTATTTTCCCGACGGCAAATTGCTTCGCACGCATACGTCGCCCGTACAGATTCGCGCGATGAAAAACGCCAGACCGCCACTGCGCATCATCGCGCCGGGCAAGGTGTATCGCAGCGATTCGGATCAGACGCACAGTCCGATGTTCCATCAAGTGGAAGGTCTGCTCGTCGACGAAACGTCGAGCTTCGCCGATCTCAAAGGCGCGCTCAGCGAATTCCTGCGCGCATTCTTCGAACGCGATCTGGAAATGATGTTCAAGCCGACGTATTTCCCGTTCGTCGAACCCGGCGCCGACGTCGTCATTCGCTGGCAATTGCCGGATGGTTCGTCGCGCTGGCTCGAAGTGCTCGGCTGCGGCATGGTGCATCCGTCGGTGTTGAAAGCATGCGGCATCGACTCGGAGCGCTATACCGGATTCGCGTTCGGCATGGGCGCGGAGCGATTGGCGATGCTGCGTTACGGCGTCACCGATCTGCGCGCGTTCTTCGAGAACGACGTGCGTTTCCTCGCGCAGTTCGCTTAAAGGACAAGCATGAAGTTCTCCGAAAACTGGCTGCGCAGCCTCGTCGATCTGTCCGCCGACACCGCGACGCTGGAACGCCGCTTCAACATGATCGGCCACGAAGTCGAGTGTCTGGAACGTTTGGGTGTGTCGCTCGATGGCGTTGTCGTCGCCGAGATCGTCGCGTGCGAAAAACATCCGCAGGCCGACAAGCTGCAGGTGTGCAAGGTGTCAATCGGCGCCGAGCAGCTGCAAATCGTCTGCGGCGCGCCGAACGCGCGTGCAGGTTTGAAGGCACCGCTCGCGATGGTTGGAGCAAAATTGCCGAACGGAATCGAAATAAAGAAGGCGGCACTGCGCGGCGTGGAATCCAACGGCATGCTGTGTTCCGCGAAGGAACTTGGCCTCGATGCGGATGCGTCGGGCTTGCTCGAACTCGCCAGCGATGCGCCCATCGGACAATCGCTGTCTGACTATCTCGGTTTGCCCGACACCGTCATCGAACTCGGCCTGACGCCAAATCGCGCGGACTGTTTATCGATGCGCGGTCTCGCGATCGATGTCGCCGCGGCATTCGATGCGAAGCGGAAATTCGAGAAAATCGAACCGGTCGCGCCGAAATCCAAACGCGCCATCGACGTGACATTGAACGCCGGCGCCGACTGCCCGCGTTACGTCGGCCGTGTCATCGAAGGTGTGAATCCGAAAGCCGCTACGCCATTATGGATGAGCGAACGTTTGCGCCTAAGCGGCATTCGTCCGATCAGCATTCTTGTCGACATCACGCAATATGTGATGCTCGAACTCGGTCAACCGATGCACGCGTACGACGCCGCAAAACTACAAGGCGCGATCGAAGTCCGCCGCGCGCGCAAGGATGAAAAATCCAAACTCCTCGATGGCCGCGAATACGCGCTAACGTCGGAATACCTCGTCATCGCCGATGAAAAAGAATCCATCGGACTCGCCGGCATCATGGGCGGACTCGATTCGCGCGTGACCGACACGACGCGCGACATTTTTCTCGAAGCCGCGTACTTCGCGCCGGCGACGATCATGGGCCGCGCGCGAAACCTTTCCCTGCACACGGATGCATCGCATCGTTTCGAGCGCGGCGTCGATCCGGAATTGCCGCGCATCGCGATGGAACGCGCGACGCACCTCGTGTTGTCGATCGCGGGCGGAACGCCGGGGCCGATCACCGAAACGGTTATCGCTGCGTACTTGCCAACGCGTTGCGCGGTGACACTTCGTCGTACGCGCCTTGCGCGAGTGCTCGGCATCACCGTGCCGGATGCGGATGTGGAACGGATCCTGTCCGCGCTCGACATGCACGTCGAGAGCATTAGCGATGGATGGAAGGCGACGCCGCCGCCGCGTCGTTTCGATATCGAGATCGAAGAAGACTTGATCGAGGAAGTCGCGCGCATCCACGGTTATGACAACGTGCCGACACATGCGCCGAGTGGCGAGCTGGCTTTGCATCTGCGTCCGGAAAGTGAGGTCGCGATGTCGCGACTGAATTCGCAACTCGCATCGTCCGGCTATCGCGAAGCGATTTGCTACAGCTTTGTCGCGTCCGACCTGTTGCAAACCTGGTCGCTTGCCGATGGCGCCGTTGCGCTGGCGAATCCACTCAGCGCCGATCTGGCTGTGATGCGCACGTCACTGCTGCCGGGTCTCGTCGAAATCTTGAAAAGCAATCGCAATCGCCAGCAGGAACGCGTCCGGTTGTTTGAAAGCGGTCTCGTCTTCGACAACGCGAGCGGCGAGTTGAAACAGTCGTCGAGCATCGCCGCTGTCGCGTGCGGTCGCGCGCAGCCGGAATCGTGGATGGGCGACAAACGTATCGTCGATTTTTACGATCTGAAGGCTGACGTCGAAAATCTACTCGGGCTGGGCGCTGGCAAACGTGACATTGAATTCAGACCATCGAATCGCACGTGGTTGCATCCCGGCCGAAGTGCCGACGTAATCGTCGACGGCGCGATCATCGGCATCGTCGGCGGTCTCCATCCGCGTCTTCTCAAAGCGCTCGATATCGATGAGGACATCCAGGTCTTCGAACTCGATGTCGCTTCCGTGACAGCCGGACGCGTACCGCACGCGAGACCGATTTCCCGATTCCCTTCCGTACGCCGCGACATAGCCATCGTCGTGCCGGATTCGGTGCCCTATGCAAGTATCGAAACGACCGCTCGTCGGGCGCTTGGGACAGCTTTATCGGATTTGTTGGTTTTCGACCAGTATCAAGGTCCGAATCTCGGTTCTGGGGTAAAAAGTCTCGCTATTGGCTTGATTTTGCAGGACGATTCACGCACTCTTACGGACCAGGACGCCGACAGCTTCGTCTCTAGAGCCGTCACGGCCTTGGAACAAGAGTGTCACGCAAGGTTAAGGGGATAACATGGCATTGACCAAGGCGGAGATGGCCGAACGGTTGTTTACCGACGTCGGCCTGAACAAGCGTGAAGCCAAGGAATTTGTCGATGCCTTCTTCGATGCCGTGCGCGACGCGCTTGAAAAGGGGGAGCAGGTCAAGCTGTCAGGGTTCGGCAATTTTGACCTGCGCCAAAAAAACCAGCGTCCTGGACGTAATCCGAAAACCGGCGAGGAAATTCCGATTTCCGCCCGCCGCGTGGTGACGTTCCGTCCAGGCCAGAAGCTGAAAGTCCGGGTCGAATCCTATGCTGGATCAGGGCAGCAATAGCGAATTGCCGGCAATACCGGCAAAACGCTATTTCACAATCGGGGAAGTAAGCGAACTGTGTGGCGTAAAGCCGCATGTCCTGCGTTATTGGGAGCAGGAGTTCCCCAATCTGAAACCCGTCAAGCGGCGGGGTAATCGTCGCTATTACCAACGCCATGACGTGCTGATGATCCGTCAGATTCGGTCGTTGCTTTACGATCAGGGTTTTACCATCACGGGTGCGCGTCAGCGACTCGAAGGCCAGCAAGCGCGGATGGAGGTCTCGATCTCCAATCAGATCGTTAGGCAGGTTCGTCAGGAACTCGAAGAAGTTTTGCAGATTCTTCGTCGCGGATAACGCGTCGCTTTTTTGCTCTTGAGCAAGCTTCCGCCACATGCGGTGGGTGACTTTTTGCTAGA
>CAZZYA010000153.1:0-8935 GCA_964658115.1 uncultured Rudaea sp.
ACCCGCTCGTCCCGAGCGGAAGCTCTTGCTCGAAAAGCCAAAGCGCACCGAGCACTCAACGCAAGTTACCCAGCCCCCGCTGCATAAGCTTCAGTTCAAAACAAAAGCTGCAATCAATAACTGTCGCTAGACAAAATCTGCGCATCCCGCGAAGCATTCGACTTCAACCGCAACAAACTCGACTCCGCAAACCGCCGCGCCGCCGCTGCGGGCCGCGGATCATTCTCCGCACGCAAAGCCCACTCCGCATGTCGAGTCAGCAAACTCAACGCCAGCGTCCGCGCCAATCCGATCGCGATATCGCGCGCGCCAGCTTCCATACGCTCGCGGTCGCCGCCGGCCGCTTTCTGCAACCACTCGGTCAGTTGCGTCGCCGAGTCGCGCGCCGCGCGCGAGCATGACTCGAGTTCCTTCGCTTGTACCTGCGACAGGATGGCGCGCTGCGCACTCAGCAGCGGTTGCAGACCGCCGTTGCTGCGAAAGGCGCGCAGGAAATCGAGCGCCTGCACGTTGCTGGTGCCTTCCCAAATCGGCCACACCTGCGCGTCGCGCAAAAGTTGCGGAATGCCGCTGTCTTCGAGATAACCCGCACCGCCAAAACATTCGCACGTTTCCGATGCGATCGTGACGGCGAGCTTGCCCGTCCACAATTTGATGAGCGGAGTCAGCAGTCTCAGAAGGTTTTGTTGCGCTTCGTCGGCTTGACCGATTTGCGCACGACCGAGCAATTCGGTGACATAGAACGACAAATGGAATGCCGCTTCGAATTCGGCTTGCATGCCGGCGATGGTGTCCTGATGCAGCGCTTGCTCGGCGAGCGGCCGGCCGAACACGATGCGGCGGTTGGCGTAATCGCGAGCGAGCGCGATGCAGCGACGCATCGTAGCGAGCGCGCCGATCGCATTCCACGTGCGTGTGATGCCGAGCATCGGCGCGATTTGCCGCACGCCGTGACGCGGTTCGCCGACGAGTTCCGCCGGCGTGCCTTCGAGATGGATTTCGGCGGTCGGCAATTCGCGCGTGCCGAGTTTGTCCTTGAGCCGATCGAGCTGGACGTTACGCCAGCGACCGTCGGCTTTCTGCGGCTCGACGTAAAACAACGCGAGCGAATCGGTGCCCGGCGGCGCGCCTTGCGGACGTGCGAGCGCGAGCGCGGCTTGCGCGTTGATCGCCGACGTGAACCATTTGCGTCCGTACAACCGCCAGCGGCCATTTTCTTCGCGCGCGACGGTCTCGCTGCCCGCAACATCGGAACCGCCGGCGTTTTCGGTCATCCATTGACCGCTGATCCAGAACTGTTGTGGATCGCGACTCAGAAAATGCGGCAATGCGCGTTCGATGAGCTTGTCGTTTTTAGCGGCTTTGATCGCCGTCACGGCTCCGTCGGTCATCGCCAGCGGACATGTGTAAAACTCGCTCGCGCAGTGAAACAAATACATCATCGCGAATTGATGCACGCGTGCGTGCGCGCCATGCGTGGTTTCGTGACCCGCTGCGACGATGCCGAACTTCGCCGCGAGCGGTTGCGCGGCGATCCACGCGGGCGTGAGTTCGAGACGATCGACGCGTTCGCCCCACGCGTTCCATTGCGTGAGCTTGGGTTCGCAGCGTTCGCGCATGCGCGCCATCAGCCACGCGGTGGCGGCAAATTCGCCGAGTTCAGTCAGATCGTTCTCGATGGCGCTGAGCACGGCCGGCGGCAGCACGCGGCGCAAATACGAGCGCAACACACGATCGTCCAGATACTGGTTGCTCAGGACTGGCGCCGTCTGCAGAAAGGCCATCGCATGTTCCCCTGGATGCCGCGAACGCTACACGCCCGCTCGCGACGGGACAAGCTGTGCCGCAACGTTCAATGCGTGGACGGTTTCTTGCGCCGATAGCCGCGCGCGTCCCAGCCCGATGCGGCGATGATGATCAGCGCAAGCGCGATTTCGCCGAACGCCAGCCACCGCGCCGCCGGTTCGCTGTACGCCGACGCCACGCCGTGCGAGAAGTAGCCGAGACTCAGCATGCCGCCGACGAGAACGCCGCGCCGCATGTTTCGACCGCAAAGCACGACGCAGAATGCCGCAGGAAGCGCGGTGATCAGAAGCGTCGCGCGCAGCGAATCGGCGGGCACGAGCCACGCGTGCCACGCGACCTCGAGCAACGTGAGAGCGATCAGCGCCACGAATCCGATGCGCAGAGGAATCACGCGCCGAGTTTCGCCGCGATGGTGGCGAGACGGCTTCCGAGTGCGCGCGCGAGGTCGCGTTCGTGATCGGTGATCGCACGCTCGCCATCGGTGCCGGAGACGTGGCTCGCGCCATAAGGCGTACCGCCGCTCATCGTCGCGTTGAGCGCGACTTCCGTGTACGGCAATCCGACGATCACCGCACCGTGATGGAGCAGCGGCAGCATCATTGTCAGCAATGTGGTTTCTTGACCGCCGTGCATCGTTGCGGTCGAGGTGAAAAATGCGGCTGGCTTTCCGACGAGCGCGCCGGATGCCCATTCCGCGACGGTCGAGTCGAGGTAGTGTTTAAGCGGCGCGGCCATGTTGCCGAAGCGTGTAGGGCTGCCAAAGGCGAAACCCGCACATTCGCGCAAATCGTCGACCGAGGCATACGGCGCACCCTCCTCGGGCACGGGCGGTTGCGCGATTTGGGTGACCGGCGCGACGGCCGGCACGCTGCGCACGCGCGCGTGCATGCCGGACACTTCCTCGACGCCGCGCGCGATCAGCCGCGCAAGCTGCGCGACCTTGCCGGTGCGGCTGTAATAGACGATCAAGATGTCGGGCATGGTTCTCCGCAGAATTGGCGTGTCGTGCGATGATGAATCGAAAGCCACGGCATTTTCGCATGACGAGACCCGATCGCCATCGCGCCTTCGCATTTGTCCGCTTCATCGCGCAGCGCTTCATCGACGACCGCTGCCAGCAAAGCGCGGGCGCGCTTGCGTGCACGACGCTGTTCGCGCTGGTGCCGCTCACGGCCGCGCTGGTGGGAATCCTGAGCGGATTTCCTGCTTTCGCCGAATGGCAGGACCGCATCACCGGTTTCATTTTCGAGAACTTCGTGCCGGCCACCGGCGAAGCGGTGCGCGGCTATCTCACGCAATTCGCCGACAACGCCAACAAAGCCACTGCGCTCGGCGTGATCGTGCTCATCGTCAGCACATTGATGCTGATGCTGAGCATCGAGGACGCGTTCAACCGCATCTGGCGCGTGCCGAAAAGCCGGCCGGTCGGCATGCGGTTCGTCGTGTATTGGTCCGTGCTGAGTCTGGGACCGGCGCTGATCGTCGTTGCGCTGGCGATCAGCACGTATCTGCTGGCATTGCCGCTGTTGGGCGATGTCGATGCGGTGTATCCGGTGCGATCGAGTCTGGTCGGTCTGCTGCCTTTTCTGATCGAGTGGAGCGCGCTGACCGCCGCATATTGGCTCATTCCGAACCGGCGAGTACATGTCCGCCATGCGCTGCTCGGCGCGCTGATCGCCGCGTTGCTGTTCGAGACGGCCAAACGCGCGTTCGCGTGGTACGTCGTCAGCGGCGCGAATTATCAGCAGGTGTATGGCGCGCTCGCGGTCGTGCCGATTTTCATCCTGTGGATTTACTTTTCGTGGGTGATCGTGCTGCTTGGCGCATCATTGACCGCGTCGATGACCGCGTTCGATTATCGCCCGCGTTCGCGTCGGATTAAATCCGGCGAAGAGTTTCGCGGTTTGGTGCGGGTCATCGCGCATTTCGCCGAGGCGCAACGTCGCGGCATCGGATTGCACAGCGAAGCGCTGCGCGAACGCGAACCGTTTCTCACGGATGATCTTGTGCAACGCTTTCTCGGCGATCTTCATCAGGCCGGCATGATTCAGCGCAACGACAGCGGCAAATGGGTACTGACGCGCGACCTGTCGTCGGTCACGCTATACGACATCTACGCCGCCTGCGACTATCGTTTGCCGCTCGGCGATGCGCTGCCCGTCACGACCGATTCACCTTCGGACTCGGAAGCTACGCGCCTGCTCGGCGCGGCGTCGGCGGATGCGAAAAACATCCTCACCGTGCCGCTGTCGGAAATCTTTTCCGCCAAGGAGCGGTCCAAGAATGTTCCGGACCAGGAGACAATGCCATGAAATTCACGACCGCTTTTCTCGCCGCCGCGCTCAGCGCCTCGGCCTTCGGCGCGACGGCGCAAAAACCCACGCTCGTCGTCAAAACGCTCGACGACACGTCATTCGATCTGTCGAAACAAAACGGCAAATGGGTGATCGTGAATTTCTGGGCGACATGGTGTTCGCCGTGTCTGAAGGAATTGCCGGACATCTCCGCATTCGTCACCGCGCACAAGGAAAAAGTCGTCGGCATCGGTCTGGATTTCGAAGACACCGACAAAGCCGATGTCGTCAAATTCCTGCAGACGCATCCGCTGAGCTATCCGGTCGCGCAAGTCGATCCGGATCATCCGCCAAAGGATTTCGACGAACCCAAAGGATTGCCGAATACCTACGTGATCGCGCCCGACGGCCATGTCGCGAAAGCGTTCCTCGGACCCATCACGACGAAAGATCTCGAAACGGTGATCTCCGGAAGTTAAGTGTCATGCAGTGCGCGCGCTTCATCGTGAGCGGCAAAGTGCAGGGCGTTTTCTTTCGCGCGTCGGCGCGCGACCAGGCGCAGCGGCTGGATATTTCCGGCCATGCGAAAAATCTCGACGACGGCACCGTCGAAGTTGTTGCGTGCGGCGATGTGGCGAATATCGATGCACTCGAACGCTGGCTGCAGCAAGGCCCGGCGGCGGCGCGCGTCGACCGGGTTTCGCGCTTCGTGGAATACGAAAAACCGCCGCACGGATTCCGCACGCTCTGATTTCTGATAGCCTCGTCGCCGATCGGAATTCGGGGACGAACATGCTCGACTATCTGGCGACGGTGCCGAGTTTCCTAATCTACCTCGCCACCAGCGGATTGCTGCTGATCGCGTTCATTGCCGCGTATACGCTCGCCACGCCGCAGCAGGACATGGCGCTCATTCGCAAAGGCAACGTCTGCGCGAGCCTCGTGTTCAGCGGCACGCTGATCGGTTTCGCGCTGCCGCTGGCGAGCGCGCTCGCGCATAGCGTGAACCTGACGGATCTCGCGCTGTGGAGTTTCGTTGCGTGTGTCGTGCAGGGAATTGTGTCGCTCGTACTGCGTCTGGTCATTCACGATCTGCGTACGCATGTGGAGGCGGATCACGCATCGGTCGGCATCCTGATGGCGAGCATGAAGATTTCCGCCGGCCTGCTCAACGCGGCCGCGATGACGTACTAATCCGCGATGGATCCCGGCCAAAAAAAATCGTCGGGTGTCACGCTCGCCATCATGGGTGCGGCGATCACCGGCGCGGTCGGAATACCACTGCTGTTCGGTGGAACGGACGTGCAGCGCAACCGCTATGCCTCGCGCGAAGCATGCATCGCCGACTATTCGGAAAAGCAATGCAATCCCGACGTGCCGATGGGCGGCACGACGCCCGGCTTTTCCACGTATTACTACGGCCCGTGGTACCGCAGCGACTATCGCACGCGCACCACGCCGGGCGATCCCGGGCCGGGCCAGTACTATCGCGGCGGCGGCACGAGCGCGTTTTCGTCGAGCGGTACATCGAGCGCGCCGGTGACGGTCGAAACCGGGACGCGCGGCGGTTTCGGACGCAGCGGACGCGTCAGCGCGCGCGGCGGCTGATGCAGCGCGAATCGCGAACACCACGCGCCGACTGGCAGGCGCGCGTCGAATCGCTCGGCTTCGATTTCCACACCATCGACCGTCAGGCGTACTGGCGCGAAGACGTCTGCTATCGATTCACTGCGGACGAAATCGACACGCTCGAAGAAGCGACATCGGAGTTGCATTCGATGTGTCTGGAAGCGGTCGATCGCATCGTGCGCGGTGGGCGCTACACCGATTTAGGGCTCGACGACGTAACGGCGAAACTCGTCGAACAAAGCTGGCGCGCGGGCGAGCCGGCGTTGTACGGCCGCATGGACTTGAGCTGGAGCGGGTCCGGTCCGCCGAAGATGCTCGAATACAACGCGGATACACCGACGGCGCTGTTCGAGGCGTCGGTCGTGCAGTGGTATTGGCTACAGGACGTACTGCGCGAGGCGGACCAGTTCAACTCGCTGCACGAAAAGCTGATCGAGCGCTGGAAGCAGGTGCACACAAGTGGAAAAATCCACTTTTCCGCTGTTTACGAACAACCCGAAGATCGTGGCACGTGTGAATACCTGCGCGACACGGCGGCGCAGGCAGGTTTTGCCACCGAGACCGTCGACATCGGGGAAATCGGCTGGAACGGCCGTTATTTCACCGATCTGGCCGAGGTGCCGATCGCAACATTGTTCAAGCTATATCCGTGGGAATGGCTGCTCGCCGACGAATTCGGCGCGAACATTCCGAAAGCGCCGATGCGCTGGATAGAACCGGCGTGGAAGATGGTGCTGTCGAACAAGTCGATCCTGCCGTTGTTGTGGGAACTTTTTCCCGGCCATCCGAATCTGTTGCCCGCTTCGCACCGGCGTGGCGATCTTTCCGGCGCTATCGTACGCAAGCCGCGTTACGGGCGCGAAGGCGAGGGCGTGATCGTGCTTGGCGCGGGCATCGATGAGCCCGCATCGAACGAGCCTGTCGTCTATCAGCAATTGCACGAGTTGCCGCGTTTCGCCGACCGCTTCGCACTGATCGGATCATGGGTGATCGGTCACGAACCCGCCGGCATCGGCATGCGCGAGGACGCCGACCGCATCACGCGCAACGGCAGCCAGTTCGTGCCGCACTACTTTGTGGATTAGTATACTTCCTTCACCCACATCGACTTGTCGGCGAGTTTTTCGACGCCGGTGTTGACCTCCAGCTTCGGCAGCTTGAGCGGCTTGACCGGCAATTTGCGATCGGGCAGGTGATCCAGCAGGTGCCGGATCAGGTTGAGGCGGCCGCGTTTCTGGTCGTTGAAATCGACCACATGCCAGGGCGCGTAACTCGTGCTGGTTTTTTCGAGCATCATGTCGCGCGCGTCGCCGTACGCTTGGTATTTCTGGCGCGCCGCAATGTCGATCGGCGAAATCTTCCAGCGTTTGAGCGGATCGTTCGCCCGCTCGGCGAAACGCTCCTCTTGTTCTATCTGGTCGACCGCGAGCCAGTATTTGAACAATAAAATGCCGTCATCGACGAGTCCGCGTTCAAGAATCGGACACTCGACGAGAAAGCGCTGGTATTCGGCGTCCGTGCAGAACCCCATCACGCGCTCGACGCCGGCGCGGTTGTACCAGCTGCGATCGAACAGCACGATTTCGCCGGCCGACGGCAGGTGCTCGATGTAGCGCTGGTAATACCACTGTGTCGATTCGCGCTCGTCGGGTTTGCTCAGCGCGATGATGGTGTAGTGACGCGTGTCGAGATATTCGCTGATCGCCTTGATCGTGCCGCCTTTGCCGGCGGCATCGCGGCCTTCGAAAATGACCACCACGCGCTGCCCGGCGTGCACGAGCCAGCGTTGGAATTCGACCAGTTCGACCGACAATTCCTTCAGATGTTTGATACGCGTGCGTTTTCATGCCGCTCATTTCTCAAGCAAGCGTGGCATGAGTCCGGCGAGATTGCACGGCCGCGTGCGCGAATCGAGTTGGTCGTGCAGCAATTTTTCCCACGCCGTTTTACACGCCGATGTCGAACCCGGCAGGCAAAAAACAAACTTGTCGTTGGACAATCCAGCGAACGCGCGCGATTGCAACGTCGAGGTGCCGATCTCGTCGAACGAAAGCACCCGGAACATTTCGCCAAAGCCGGGCATTTCCTTATCGAGCAAAGGTTTTATGGCTTCGGGTGTCGAATCGCGGCCGGTGAAGCCGGTGCCGCCCGTGATCAGAATGCCGTGGACGTCGGGGACCGTGATCCAGGTCGCTACGATCGCACGCATGCGGTACTTGTCGTCCTTGCAGATCGTGCGTTCGTGCAGACGATGTCCGGCCTCTTTCAACGCCGCGCATAAATAATCGCCGGAGGTGTCGTTCTCCGCGGTGCGCGAATCGGACACCGTCATCACGCAAAGCGCCAACGGTACAAATTCGGTCTTCGCTGTCATCGGCGCATCTCAGAAATCCTCCGGCGGCTCACCGCGCTCTGAACGATCGAACATCTGCTGCAGCACCCCTTCGAAATCGTGCGCGTAGCCGGCCATGTCGAACAGATTACGCTCTCGCCGTCCGGTTTCAATTCGGACGCGCAGATCACGCAGCGCGGTCGGGTCCTGCGCGAGCTGGATGGCGAGTTCGACATAGGCCTGATCGTTCGCCGCGTTGAGCCACGACTGGCCCAGCGCATTGTTGAGACTTCCGGCCACGCGCGAGGCGAACGTCGCATTCGGCTGCGTCAGGACGGGACAGCCGGCCCACAGCGCATCGCTTGCTGTCGTGTGCGCGTTATACGGACTCGTGTCGAGGAACAGATCGACATGCCGGTAGCGCGCCAGATGTTCGGCATGCGGCACGCGTAGCGCGAATACGATACGACGCGGATCGATCCCCGCCGCTTTCGCCGCGGCCTTGATGTGTTCGTCGGCGCCGCTGCTCGGCGGACCGGCAAGAAGCCAAAGAATACTGTCGGGCACCGCTTTGAGAATTTTCGTCCAACGCGCAAAACTGCGCAAAGTATACTTCCACGAATGGTTGAAACAGGCGAACACGGTATCGCTCGGCGGGAGTCCGAAACTGGCGCGCATCGGCGAGAAATCGATTTTGCGCGAAGTGTCGCTCGGCTGAAAACAGCGCGGCAGATACGCGACTTTTTCGCTGTAATGTTCGCGCTGTTCCGGCGGAATGACGAAACGGTCGGCGATGATGTAGTCGTACCACGGCGCGCCGAGCGTGCCGGGATACGCCAGGAAATTAACCTGTACCGGCGCCGGTCTCAGCGGG
>CAZZYA010000154.1:0-8914 GCA_964658115.1 uncultured Rudaea sp.
GAGACGAGCTTGATTTTCGCGAAGCCGCGCTTTCCCAGTTGGAGCAGGTGTTCGCTACCTCGGTGCAGCGTCAATTCGCGATCTTCGACAATGGCACCGTCCACGCGGACCGCGCGTTCGTTGAGCTTGCGCATTGCTTCCGACGTACTCGGCGCGAGCCCAGCAGCCTTTAGCAGTGCCGCAAGTCGGATGCCGATTTCCGGCACCGCAATTTCGGTGGTTTTCAGATCCTGCGGCACACCACCGCCTTGCACGACATCGCTCCAATGCTTAATCGCTGCCTCGGCAGCTGATTTATCGTGGAAGCGCGCCGTCAGCTCGACAGCCAGAGCCATTTTGAAATCGCGCGGATTCGCGCCCGTGTCCACCGTGTCTCGCATTCTCTCGATATCGGGCAGCGATTTCTCGAACGACAGCAGTTCGTAATAGCGCCACATGAGATCGTCGGATACGCGCATGATCTTGCCGAAAATCTCGTTTGCCGGCTCGTTGATGCCGATGTAATTGCCGAGCGACTTCGACATCTTGTTAATGCCGTCCGTGCCTTCGAGCAGCGGCATCGTCAGCACGATCTGCGGCGGCTGACCTTCGCCTTCCTGCAACTGGCGACCGACCAGCAGATTGAATTTCTGATCGGTGCCGCCGAGTTCGACATCGGATTTCAGCGCGACCGAATCGTAGCCTTGCACCAGCGGGTACAAAAATTCGTGGATCGCAATGGGCTGTCCACTTTTATACCGCTTGTCGAAATCGTCGCGCTCGAGCATACGGGCAACCGTATGTTTTGCCGCGAGCTTTATCATGCCCGCCGCGTCCATCTTTCCAAACCACTCGGAATTGAAGCGCAATTCGGTGCGTTCGCGATCGAGCACCTTATAAACTTGCGCCGCGTACGTTTCCGCATTCGCTAGTACGTCTTCGCGGGTGAGCGGTTTGCGCGTGACGTTTTTCCCGCTCGGATCGCCGATCATGCCGGTGAAATCGCCAATCAGAAAAATCACCTGATGTCCGAGATCCTGAAACTGCCGCATCTTGTTGAGCAGCACCGTGTGACCGAGATGCAGATCGGGCGCCGTTGGATCAAAGCCCGCTTTCACGCGTAGCGGTCGGCCGAGTTTGAGACGCGCTTCGAGATCCTCGCGCTTGATGATCTCCTCCGCACCGCGGCCGATGATCTCGAGCGCGCTCGTCAGATCACTCATTTACATTCCTCAAAATCCGTTGCTTAAAAACGACGTTTGGACGTCCAAACAGGGCATCCAAGTTAATTATTCGTTATGCCGACTTTCGTTGCAAATTCGGGACCTTACGCGAAGTTTGACGTGGGAGTTTTCCCTCGCTACTTTACGACGGTCGTCGGGGAAGTAAGTCCGTAGTTCGATCGCTGCCTTGCTTTCATTTTATACAAGAACCGCGCGGCCGTGCGTTTGTGTCGGACTGCGCCCAACGGTAATTTTTGCACATGTATAAATTTTCGGGATTGCGCGGTGCCGTACCGCGCACAGGGGAGTGGGTTCTTTCGTGGCGCCGCCGGCACTGGATCGTGGCGGCGTTGATGCTGACGTTCACCGCTACCGCCGGTGTCGTCACGCCGCGTTTTGCCAACGCGACGCACGATGCGGACGACAGTCAGATGCTCAGTATCGCGCTGGCGGTGCCGCCGCTGCCGGATGACGTTATCGAGGCGCAGCAGGCGCTGGCCGCAGCCGAAACCGATGACCTCAACTGGTCGACAGTAACGGTGCACGCGGGCCAGACGGTCGGCGATATTTTCCGCCAGCAAGGAATCAGTGCGAGCGATCTGCAGAAACTGACCGACATTCGCGCCAACGCGACTGCGTTGCGCAATATTCATCCGGGTCAGGAATTCGCATTCGCACGCGCCGGCAACGGCGCGTTGAAAGCGCTGCGTTTCGATCGCGATGAGCACACGCGCGTCACCGAAAGTTACGTCGAAGGCGGCTTCCGCGAAACAGTGCAGGATCGCGGCTTCGAGCGGCGTACTCACGTCGGTCACGGCGTCGTCGAACATTCGTTGTTCGAGGCCGGCAACCAGGCTGGCCTGAGCGATGCGATGGTATTGAAACTTGCCGGCGCGTTCGGCTACGACATCGATTTCTATCAGGATCTGCAGCCGGGCGACAGCTTCACCGTCATCTACGACGACGTGTATTGCGAAGGGGAGCGTAAACACGACGGCGACATCATCGCCGCGACATTCATCAACCACGGCAAGCGTTTTTCGGCATTTCGTTACACCGACGCCGAAGGCAGCACGCTGTTTTACAGCGCCGATGGTCGTCCGCTGCGCAAGGAATTTCTGCGCACGCCGGTGGATTTCACGCGCATATCGTCGACGTTCTCGGCCGGACGTCTGCATCCGATTCTCGGCACGATGCGCGCGCATCGCGGCGTCGACTACGCAGCGCCGACTGGCACGCCAATCCACGCGGCCGGCGAAGGCAAAGTCGCGTTTCGTGGCTGGCAAGGCGGTTACGGAAACGTTGTCGTCCTGCAGCACGGCGGTCACTACAGCACGCTGTACGGTCACATGTCGAAGATCGCCGAAATCAAAGTGGGCCAGCGCGTTTCGCAGGGACAGACGATCGGTTTCGTCGGCATGACGGGTCTCGCCACCGGTCCACATCTGCATTACGAATTCCGCGTCGACGGCACACACCGCGATCCGTTGACGGTCACGTTGCCCAAGCCCGAACCGCTGCCGTCGATCGAACTGGCGAAGTTCCAGCAGACGACCTCGCCGATGCTTGCCAAACTTAAGACGCTTGAAGCAACCCAGATCGCCGTCGCCCGGCAATAGGCACGCGTGACGGAGCTTTACCTCGGCCTCATCTCAGGCACCAGCGCCGACGGCATCGACGTCGCGCTCGTCAGTTTCGATCCTTCGCCGCGCATGCACGCAGCGAAAACATTTCCGTATCCAGAGTCGTTGCGCCAGCGCATTCTCGATCTTGCGCAAGGCGATGGGCGCATCGCGCTTGACGAACTCGCGTCGCTCGACATCGGCATCGCGCGTTGTTTCGGCGATGCGGCGTTGTCGCTGCTGCGCGAGCATAACGTCGACGCGCAATCGGTGACCGCACTCGGATCGCACGGGCAAACCGTGCGGCATCGACCGTCTCACGATCCGCCGTACACAATGCAGCTCGGCGATCCGAATGAAATCGCCGAACGCACCGGCATTCTCACCGTCGCGGATTTCCGCCGACGCGACATGTCGGCGGGCGGGCAAGGCGCACCACTCGCGCCGGCGTTTCATGCGGCGATGCTCGGACAGACGGGGGTGGCGCGCGTCGTTTTGAATCTTGGCGGCATCGCGAACATCACGATCATTTCCGGAGATGGGACAACGCCGCTGACTGGCTTCGACACCGGCACCGCGAGCTGCCTGCTCGATGCGTGGGCGCATGAAAATATCGGCGAGCGCTACGATGCCGGCGGCGCATTCGCCGCACGCGGAACGGTGAACGAAGCGTTGTTAGCGCGGCTACTCGACTACCCGTACTTCGCGGCGACACCGCCCAAAAGTACGGGTCGTGAAGAATTTCATATGACGTGGCTGCAGGATCGGCTGCGCGATTTCGATCTCGCACCCCACGACGTGCAGGCAACATTGCTTGCGTTTTCCGCGCGCACGATCGCCGACGCGATTCGCCGTTTCGCGCCGTCCACGCATGAAGTGCTGGCGTGCGGCGGCGGTGTACACAATCCAGTATTGATGAAGGCGATCGCCGACGAACTGACACCGATCAGTGTCCGCAATATCGCGGAAATCGGCATCGATCCGGATTTCGTCGAAGCAATGACTTTCGCGTGGCTCGCCCACGAACGCGTGGGCGGACGCGCTGCGCCGAACGTGTATACCGTTACCGGCGCCCGCGGAGCGCGCGTGCTCGGCGGCGTCTATTTCGGCGGCTGATCGATTTTCGAATCGACGAACAGCGGTTTCCCGTCGATGCGCTCGAAGGCTTCGAGTGCGGTACGAAAAGCGGCGCTTTCACGCGTATCCCACGTGCCGCTAAGCACAGCGACATCATGGATTTCGCGATTGGCGATGTCCTCGCCGCCGAAGCCGAGGCTGTGACGAAGGATATGCAGGATCACCTCGTTGATCGACCAGTTGCGCTCGCGCGCAATGGTCTTGATGCGGTCGGCAACGGATTCTTCGATATTGCGTACGAGTATGTCGGGCACAGCACCACGCTCAAAATCCAAACACCCCGTGACGGGAATTCTCTCAACATTCGGCGACTATTTCACGTCCGACGTTCGCGCCTGCCGAACATCCTCCATAGCAGCACGCCGAGCAGTGCTGCCGGTACTACCGGCAGCACGGTGATGATGAAAAAATTTGCATAACCGGTCGCGGTAACGATGCTTCCGGCGAAAATGCCCAGCACCTTGCCGCTAACGTTCACCAGCGACGACAGCAGCGAATATTGCGTCGCCGTGTGCTCGCGATTGACGAGTGAGGAAAGAAACGCGACGGTCGGCGGACCGAGAAAACCCAGTGTCGAATTTTCGAGCAGAATGACGATCGCGAAGACCGTCATATCTCCGTGATGGCCGAGCAGCATCAGGTAGCCGAGATTGCTGCATCCGCAAGCGGCGATCGCGACGAGCAATGGGCCCCACACGCCCCACCGTGCGACGGCCGCGCCGCCGAAAAACGTGCCGATGATGCCGACGATCACGCCGTAAACCTTCGTGGTCACGCCGATCTGCGTCTGCGTGAAGCCCATGTCCAGATAGAACGGGCTCATGATCCCGCCGATAGTTGCTTGCTCTGGGATCTTGTAGATAAGGATGAATAGCAACGCGAGTCCGCCCATCGCGAGGCCATAGCGCCGGAAAAAATCGACGAATGGATCGACGGTGCTATATTCGAGCGCAGCGAGCCATTTCTTCGGCCCTGTCAGCATCACCTCGGGTTCGCGCGCGATCAGATTGGCAACCATCGGAATGAGCATCACGCCGGCCATCAGCAGATAAACGCGCGGCCACGGCATGTGATCGGCGAGTGTCGCCGCCAGTGCGAAACTCATTAATAAGCCGAGTCGGTAGCCCAATGAGTACGTCGCGACCAGCGCGCCTTGCGCTTCGAGCGGCGCGATTTCGATGCGGTATGCGTCTACCGCAATGTCCTGCGTCGCGCCGAAAAACGCTACCCCGATCGTCGCTGGAATAAAGACGCCGAGATTATCCGGCGTCGACCAGACCATCATCAGCAAACAGACGACGACCCCCAGTTGTGCGAATAACAGCCAGCCGCGCCGACGGCCAAGTCGATTGAACAGCGGTAGCTTCCAGTGATCGAGCAGCGGCGCCCAAAGAAATTTCAGCGCATACATCATCCCGGCGCTGGCGATGACGGTAATGTCGGCCAACGCGATGCCGGATTTCTTCAGCCAGAACGCCAGTGTTCCCGCGACGAGCAGAAACGGCAGACCCGACGAAAATCCGAAGAACAACATCGTCCACGCGGACGGATGCGCGAACGCGCGCCAGACCGAATGGTGCGGCTTCGCCGCCTCGGTCACGCGTAATCCACGGTATACGGCGCATGATCGGAGAAGCGTGGCGATGGCGTCACGAAGCAGCCTCTCACGCGCGGTCCGAGCGATGGCGTGATCAACTGGTAATCGATGCGCCATCCCACATTGTTCGCGCGCGCCGCGCCGCGGTTCGACCACCACGTATATTCGACCGTATCGGGCTTGGCCACGCGAAAACTGTCGAGCCAACCTTTTTTCGGCGGCGCGGTGTCGTCGCCGCATTCATCGGCGATCTGACCATTGAGCCACGCGCGCTCGGGCGGAAGGCATCCCGAATTTTTCTGATTGGACGTCCAGTTTTTGATGTCGTCGCGTGAACGCACGATGTTCCAGTCGCCACACAGCACGTAGTCGCGTCCGCTAGCGAGCCACTTGTCGAGGATCGGCCGCAATTTTTCCATCGCGAGAAACTTGAACTTCTGCCGTTCCTCGCCCGACGATCCCGAGGGCACATACATCGACACCACGCTCAGTTTGCCGAAACGCGCTTCGATATAGCGGCCCTCGTCGTCGAACGGCGCCCAGCCGATCGTGGTCAGAACTTCATCGGGTTCCTTGCGCGCGAAAATAGCCACGCCGCTGTAACCTTTTTTCGTCACGGCATCGCGATAGAAGCAGTGATGGCCGTCGGGCCGAAACATCGGATCGGTGAGCTGGTGTTCCTGTGCTTTGGTTTCCTGCAGACAGACGACGTCGGCCTTCTGCGTCTTCAGCCACTCCAGAAATCCCTTATTCGCCGCCGAGCGAATGCCGTTGGCGTTGAAACTGACGATGCGCATAAAAAGAGAATCCCGGAAAGGAGAGCCGAATCGTACAAGAATTCACCGCAATCCTTTACGCTGTCGCTCCAGCCGCCATCCCGAACGACCATGCTCGCCTATCAACGCGAATTCCTCAACCTCGCCCTGCGCAAGAACGCGTTGCGCTTCGGTGCGTTCACGCTCAAGTCCGGGCGCAACAGCCCGTATTTTTTCAACGCCGGTTTGTTCGACACGGGTGAATCGCTGGCGGTGCTCGGCAGCGCCTATGCGCAGGCTGCGGTCGATGCGACGTTGCCGTTCGACATGCTGTTCGGTCCGGCCTACAAAGGTATCGCGCTCGCCACGGTGACGGCCGTATCGCTGGCGCGTGATCACGGCCGCGATGTGCCGATCGCGTTCAATCGCAAAGAGACCAAGGATCACGGCGAAGGCGGCGTACTGATCGGCGCGCCGCTGAAAGGCCGCGTACTGATCGTCGACGATGTCATCAGCGCCGGCACGGCGACGCGCGAATCGCTCGCACTCATTCGCGAACACGGTGCGGAGCCAGCGGGCATCCTGATTGCTCTGGATCGACAGGAACGCGGTACCGGCGCGACATCGGCAGCGCAGGAAATCACCGCTCAATTCGGCATTCCGGTGATCGCCATCACGCGCCTCGGCGAATTGCTGACGCTGGCCGCGGAACGACCGGAATTGCAAGAATACCGTGACAAATTGGAAGCGTATCGCGCTGCCTACGGGAGCGCGGCGTGATCGTTCTATACTGATTTAGGAGGCCACTATGCCCATTCGGATGAAGCTGTTCGCAATCGTTGCCTTGCTCACGGCAAACCTCGCCATTGCCCAGCAGACGTCAGGCCATAACCACTACAAATGGCGCGATGGGCAGGGCAACCTTCATTACGACGACGTGTTGCCCGACGAAGCTTTCAACTACGGCTACGACGTGGTGAACGGCGCTGGCATTACCGTCAAGCATGTTGATCGTGTTCGCACCTCCGAAGAACGTGCCGCCGACAAGGCAGCCGCCGATCTGGCCGCGACGACGCAACGAATACGCGACGATCAGTTACGCAAAGATCAGCAAATGCTCGCCGCGTATCCAACCGAACAAGATTTGCAAAGTGCGCAACGCGAACAACTTGTCGTGATCGACCAGACCGTCGAAGCCACGCAAGCCAGTTTGCAAAATCAGGAGAAAAGCCTGTCGGAGATGCTCGCGCATGCCGCCGATCTGGACCGCGGCGGCAAGCCGGTTCCGATGCCGCTGCAGCAGCAGATCGATACACTGCGCATCAGCATCGAAAAACAGAAGGCCTACATCGTAAGCAAGAATGACGAAAAAGCATCAAGCGCAAAACGCTTCGAAGCCGAACTCGCGCACTATCGCGAAGCGCAAGCGCGCATCGGCTCTCAGCAGTAATCGCTAGAACGGCAGCGCGAGATTGGGATCGAGATCTTTGAGCTGTTTGCGGAACACGTCCTGTATTCGCGTCAACGCAGCGGTGGTGTCGGCGTCGAAACGCAACACGAGCACCGGCGTGGTGTTCGATGCGCGCACAAGCCCCCAGCCATCCGACCAATCCGCCCGCACGCCATCGATGGTGGTGACGCGCGCGCCTTCGAACGTCGCCTTCTGCTGAAAGCGTTCGATGAATTTGTAGTGCTCGCCTTCGGCCATCGGAATCTTGAGTTCCGGCGTGCTGACGCCTTTTGGCAAACCGTCGAAGATGGCCTGCGGTGGCCGGCCCTCTGGATCGGCGGCGAGGATCTCGGTCAGGCGCGCGGCGGCGTAGATGCCGTCGTCGAATCCATACCAACGCTCGCTGAAGAAGAAATGTCCGCTCATCTCGCCGGCTAATGCCGCTTCGGTCTCGCGCATTTTCGCTTTGATGAGCGAATGCCCAGTCTTCCACATGATCGGACTGCCCCCCGCTTGGAGGATCAGCGATTGCAGTTTGCCGGTGCACTTCACGTCGTAGATGATCGTCGCGCCCGGCTCGCGCGTCAGCACATCGCGCGCGAATAGCGCGAGCAGGCGATCCGGAAATATAACTTCGCCACTCGCGGTGACCACGCCGAGACGATCGCCATCGCCGTCGAACGCCAATCCGAGGTCGGCATTCATTTGCTTCACCGACAAGATCAAATCCTGCAGGTTGTTCAGATCCGACGGATCCGGATGATGATTCGGGAACGTGCCGTCGACATCACAGTACAACGGAATTACTTCGCAACCCACGCCCTCGAGCACTGCCGGCGCGACCGCACCGGCGATGCCGTTGCCACAATCGACGACGACTTTGAGCTTGTGCTCGATCATCACATCGCCGGTGATGCGCTCGATGTAATCGCGCGTCACGTCCATCTTCTGCAGACCGCCGCTGCCGTCGACGAAACGGTTTTCCTTGATGCGTGTGTAAAGCGCAGTGATCGCGGACTCGGCCAAGGTCTCACCGCCGAGCATGATTTTGAAACCGTTGTAGTCGGGCGGATTGTGACTTCCGGTAACCGAAATGCCGGAGCCGACGTTCAAGTGATACGTCGCGAAATACAACAGCGGCGTCGGCGCGG
>CAZZYA010000155.1:0-8848 GCA_964658115.1 uncultured Rudaea sp.
ATGAGCAGTCTAGGTATCGGCCACGGCCGCGGAAACTGTAAATATTGACAGGGGAGACGATGACCGCCTGTTGCAGGCGGGTTACAGCGCGTCGAAAAATTCGACAATCCCGCTGTCCAGCGAGTATTCGGCACCGACCACGCGCAGGCCGTCGGTCTGGATCATCTGCTCGATCATCTCCGAACCGTGCCGTAACTGGTTCGACGAGGCAAGGATATTAGCGCGCACGGCGGCTTGCACCAGCGCGTCATGATCGTGACGCAGCTCGGTTTTCATCAACGGTTCGACGGACGGCCGCACGCGATTGACGATCGAACGCAAATTGCGCGATTGCTCCTCCGAACGTCGTCCGAGTTCCTCGATCGTCGCGAGAATCGCGCCACAGCTCGAATGTCCGAGCACAACGACGAGCTTTACATCATAACGAGCCGCAGCGAATTCGACGCTGCCGATCTGCGAAGGCGCGACGATATTGCCGGCCACCCGGATGACGAACAGATCACCCAGCCCCTGATCGAACACGATCTCGGCCGGAACGCGCGAATCCGAACAACCCAGAATGATCGCGAACGGATTTTGTCCGGCCGCCACTTCCCGCCGCCGTGATTCGGCAGCGGCGTGTCCGCTGCGCGTTTCGTTGACGAACCGCCAGTTGCCGTCCTTGAGTTGCTGCAGGGCTTCCTCGGCCGGAATCATTGCATGCCACGCGTGATGCGGAAGCGCGATTCTAGCATTCGCGACAATGCGCGAATCCTTCGTTCTGCACCCTTAGCCGGCGATCGCTGCGTCTTCTTCTTCGACGCCCTCGTCCGCGTCGGCGACGAACGTTCCCTGCTGCGCCAGTTCGCTGAACAGTCCTCCTTGCGCGACGAGATCGCCGTAGCGACCTTGTTCGACGATCGCGCCGTTCTGCAACACGAGGATCAGATCGGCATTGCGCACGGTGGTAAGCCGGTGCGCGATGACGAAGGTGGTGCGGCCTTTCATCGCCGCGGTCAGCGCGCGCTGGATGCGCGCTTCCGTTGCGTTGTCGAGCGCGCTCGTGGCTTCGTCGAGAATCAGGATCGGCGCGTCCTTCAACATGGCTCGCGCGATGGCGAGTCGTTGACGTTCGCCGCCCGAGAGCGATCTTCCGCGCTCGGAAACGAGCGTTGCGTAGCCTTCGGGTTTGACGACGATGAAATCGTGCGCTTCCGCCGCGCGCGCGGCTTGTTCCATTTCCGCCGGCGTCGCTTCGGGATCGCCTACGCGCAGGTTGTCGGCGATCGAGCGGTACATCAAACCGGGATCCTGAAACACCACGGCGATATTTTCGCGCAGCGAATGCAGTGTCACGGTGCTGATGTCGATGCCGTCGACGGTGATGCGGCCCGCGCTCGGATCGTAGGTGCGATACAGCAGCGACAGCGCGGTGGTTTTGCCGGCGCCGGTCGGGCCGACCAACGCGATCGTGCTACCGGCGGGCGCGGTGAAATTCAACGAGCGCAGCGCCGGATGCGAGGCGTCATAACCAAACGACACATTGTCGAAAACCACTTCGCCGCGCACGTGCGGCAATTCCTGCGCTTCCGGCGATTCGTCGAGAATCGCCTTGGTGTCGAGTATTTCGAAAAAGTCGGACAGCGAATGCGTCTGGAAAAACAGATTCGAGATGAAATTCGCGAATTGTTCGAGACGTCCGATCAGCATCATCGCGAAGCCGACGAAACTGACGATGCCGCCGACCGAAATCTCGCCTTTCCCATTCAGCTGCGCACCGAGCGCGAAAATCGCGACGATGGTGAGCGTGCTCGCGGCGCGGTTCGCCACCGTCAGCCAGGCCCATCCGCGCAGCACGGGATATTGCGCGGCTAGCACGCGTTTCATCATGTCGTTGAGCGCAGCCACTTCGTTGCCCAGACGCGTGAAACTCTGCACGACGACCACATTGCCGAACACGTCGCCGGCGCGTTCGCTGATCGCCGAGTGCAACTCTTCGACTTCGCCTTGCGCTTTCATCGTCTTGCGCATGGCGACCGAATTGAACACAGCGAACGCGGTCATCAGCCCGATCATGAGCAGCGCGAGCTTCCAGTTCATCAGCAACGCGAGCGGCACCATCACGAAGATCGACAACAAGGTTGCGAGATGCTCGCGAAAAAAACTCAGCCACAGTCCAAACAGGTTGTTTGTCCCCGCGTACATGATGCGTAGCAGGCGTCCGGTGTGGTGCTGTCCGTGAAACGAAAGCGGCAGCGCGATGGCGTGACCGAAATATAGCGAGATCGCCGCGAGTCGACGTCGATGCGCAAGACGATCGGCATGCAGCGACACGAGCACGCTCGCGCCGATTCCGCCGAAACCCACCGCCGCCCACCAGCCGATGAATTGCCATGCGCGCGCATGCCCGGGGATGGCGAGCGAATCCACAACATGCCCGAACAGCCACGGTTCGAGAAAGGCCACGCCGGCGATGGCGAGATTCGCCAGCGCCAGGCCGAACGCCAGCCATTTTTCCGAAGCCAGAAGCCCGAGCACGCGGGCGTAGATGCGCAGGATCGACACGGTTCCCTCGCGGTCGTTGCGGACCGCAAGAATACCAGCGCCGGACTAGATTTCCCCGCGGATTATTTCAACTGATCGTGAAATAGTTTGCGGAACTTGGCCACTTTCGGCCCGATCACGAGCTGGCAATAGGGCTCACTGCCGTTCAACTTGTAGTATTCCTGATGGTAGTTCTCGGCTTTGTAGAACTGCGTGAACGGCACGACCTGCGTCACGATCTTGCCCGACCATTCACCGCTGGCCTGCGTGTCGGCGATGGCTTTATCGATCGCTGCTTTCTGGGCGTCGTCACGATAAAACGCGACCGAGCGGTATTGCTCGCCGACATCGTTGCCTTGCCGATTCACTGTGGTCGGATCATGGATGGTGAAAAACACTTTCAACACCGTGTCGAGCGTGACGACGTGTGGATCGAACGTGATCTGCACCGACTCGGCGTGACCCGTTTCGCCGCTCGACACCTGTTCGTAACTCGGATTGGCGACGTGTCCGCCCGCATAACCGGATTCGACTGTGGTGACGCCTTTCAGTTCATCGAAAACCGCTTCAAGGCACCAGAAACAACCGCCGGAAAGCGTAATCGTTTCAGTCGACGACGACGCGGGCGCAGCGACAGCCAGCGCGGCGAAGGGCGTAGCCATCATCAAGAAGAACGTTGCGAGCAGCGAACGAAACATGGATGTTTTCCGTGGTGAGTCGTGTAGTCGAATAGACGCGCGAAGGCACGCAGTCCTTACATCGTGACGTCACCGCGCGGTTTCAATGCGATCCACGCGCGCGGCGAAGCAGCCGGGTTTTGCGAAATGGATGTGAAGATAGCGCGCGTCGGGATTCGCAAACTGCGCAGCCATGGCCTCCTCGACCACACGTCCATCGACGACATCGGCGCCGACCATCATGCCCGCATCGTCGAATGCGCGTACCGACAGCAAGCGCGTGCGCAGCATGGCCGGAATTTCGTCCGTCGCATTGAACTGCCGTTCGTTGCGACGGATATAAATCGCGTGGCGCGATCGGTACGGCGAATCCGTCGCCAAATGTTCGAAGTTGATGAGCAGCACTTCGTCGCCGATTTCCGCATCGGTCAGGCTGATACGGCAGGGAAATCCGGGATTGCTGTCGGCGACGCGACGCACCGCGCCGGCGTGCGCGAGATTGGTATCGTCCATCGTGAAGTAGTGTTCGAACGAAGCGGCGTCGAGGCCGGTAATGCGGAAGCTCATGGTTCACTCCTGAATTTCGTTGTAGCGAGCTTGCGCCCTCTGCGATAGCTTCGCTATCCGGTTTTTGCGATTGTCCTTTTTTGTCCGTTTTCGGACCGCGCGCCGTCTGTTGATGAGATGATGAGCCATTAAGATGCACACCATTGCGACAACTACGTCGCGCTTTGTGAGGAAAAACACCATGCCCGTTTCCGACACTGCCCTGATCGTCGTCGATGCCCAGGAATCATTTCGCCACCGCCCGTACTGGTCCGATGCCGATGCGCCCATCTATCTGGCGCGCCAGCAGGCACTGATCGACGGCGCGAAACAGCGAGGTATTCCGGTCGTTCAGATTTTTCACATCGAAGACGACGGCGCATTCTCGTTCGCGTCAGGTTTCGTCAAACCGATTCATGGCCTGTCGATCGCGCCCGACGTGACGTTCCACAAACGCAGCCACAGCGCGCTGGTCGGCAGCGGTCTCGACGTGTGGCTCGTGCAGCACGGCGTGCGGCGCATCATCGTTTCGGGCATCCGCACGGAACAGTGCTGCGAAACGACGACGCGACACGCGTCGGATCTCGGCTATGCCGTCGATTACGTCGGCGAAGCGACCCTCACGTTCCCGATGACGGGGCGTGACGGTCGTCACTGGACGCCGGCCGAGCTTCGCGCGCGCACGGAACTTGTGCTCGATGGCCGCTTCGCGCGCATCGCGACCGTCGAGGAAGCGCTCGCCGGCACGGCGGAAGCGATCGCGGCGTGAGCATGGCGCGACGCATTCCGGTCTGCGTCATCGTGCCGCCGCGCGCGCTGCTGCTCGACGTGGCCGGACCCATCGAAGTGCTGCGTCGCGCGAACCTGATCCAGCGCGACGTGCGCTTCGAGGTGAGTTACGCGTCGGTCACGCGATCGGTAAGAACCTCGATCGGACTCGACATCGCCGGTCTGGGTGCATTGCCGCGACGACTTCCCGACGATGCCATCGTTATGATCGCCGGCAACGTCGACACGATGATCGACGGCGGCGAGCGCACCGTGGTCGACGCGCGGCACGAATTGCAACTCGTCGACTGGCTGCGCACGGCGATCCGGCCGAATCACCGTCTCGTCACGATTTGTTCGGGCGCTCTGCTCGCCGCGCAGGCGGGATTGCTCGACGGATACGCGTGCACCACGCATTTCCTGAGCTGCGAGCAGCTCGCGACAATCGCGCCGGCCGCACGCGTGCTCGACAATCGTCTGTACGTCGAAGACCGCAACCGGCTGAGCAGCGCCGGCGTCACGGCGGGCATCGATCTCATGTTGCATCTTGTCGCGCACATGGTCGATCACGCGAGCGCGCTCGCGGTCGCGCGTTATCTGGTCGTCTATCTGCGCCGCAGCGGCAGCGATCCGCAGTTGTCGCCGTGGCTCGAAGGCCGCAACCACATCCACCCGGCCGTGCATCGCGTGCAGGATGCGATCGCGGAAGATCCGACGCGCCCGTGGCCGGCTTCGCAACTCGCGCAGATCGCCGGCGCGAGCGCACGTCATCTTTCGCGATTGTTCTATGACCACGCCGGCATGCACATCGCCGACTATCGCAACCGGCTGCGCGCAGCGCTCGCGCGCGAATTGCTCAATCAGACACGGCTGGATATGGAACGCGTCGCCGAGCGCGCAGGCTTTTCATCAACGCGCCAATTGCGCCGCGTGTGGCGCAGTCTGAACGAAACGACGCCGCGTGCGGAGCGGCGGACGGCTTCGTAGCGATCGAACAACGATAGACTGTTCGCCGAACTTTTTTTGCGAACGACACGATGCAAAACTGGAAAAGTCTGATCGTTTTCTTGTTGATCACATTCGCCGCCGCGGCGACGGGCGCGATGTCCCAACCCGACGCGTGGTTCAACGCGTTGGCGAAACCGTCGTTCATGCCGCCGACGTGGCTGTTCGCGCCGGTGTGGTCGTTACTTTATTTCGTGATGGCGGTCGCCGCGTGGCGCGTGTATCGCATGGACGGCATTCGCGCGGCGATCGCGCTGTGGTTCGTGCAATTGATCGCGAACGGGTTGTGGACGCCGCTGTTCTTCGGCCTGCATCGCGTCGATTTCGCACTCGCGGATATCGTCGCGCTGGACGTGCTTCTCATCGCGACGACGATCGCGTTTTTCCGGCGCGAACGTGTCGCTGGGGCACTGATGATTCCGTATGTGGCCTGGGTCGGATTCGCCACCGCGCTGACGTTCGCCATCTGGCGCCTCAACGGCTGATCACCCCGACGCAGTCGGCAGGGATGTGAGCAGCGGCGACAAATCGCGAATAGCGTCTTCGTCTCGGGAGTGGCGTCGGCTGCAAAGTGCCCGATTTCACGCAGTCTCGACATCTGCGACGCGGAAATGCGAAACAGCGCACACGTCACCTGCTAATTGCGCGGACGAGCGCGCCCGCCGCGACGCATACGCTGTGTCGCACAGGGGAAACGAACATGGAGATTCAGATCATGCAACGTGAAGGTTATCCGTACGAGCTGCACTGGACGCGACACGCCGACCGTTATCTCGCGCTGGTTCACGATGCGCTCGCGAAGAATCCGCAGGACCTCGAACTGCTCGAACTGCTGCAGGCGATGGAAGCGACGATCGCCAAACGCAAGGGCCAGATTCATTGATGCTCGCTCCGTCGCCCTTTGACATGCTGTGCACGCCCGACGGCCCATATTCGCGACAGCGCCGGGGACTTGTACAGATGACGAAACGCCGCATCGGGTTGATTTTTTTCGTCTGGCTCGCGGTCGGCGCGGTTCTTTATGCGGCCGACGGAGGAAATACGGACATGGAGCTGACCACGACTGCGAAGATCGATCTCAGGCGCTACATGGGCGCGTGGCACGTGATTGCGAACATTCCGTACTTTGCGGAAAAGGGAAAAGTTGCCACTCGCGATGTGTATACGCTGGATGCGGACGGCAATGTCGATACGACATATTTCTATCGCAAGTCGTTCGACGGTCCGGAAAAAACCATCGGTTCTCTCGGCATCGTGCAGCCGAACAGCGACAACGCTTTCTGGCGCGTGCGTTTCCTCAAACTGTTTCGCGCCGATTATCTGATTCTTGAAGTCGCGCCGGATTATTCTTGGGCGCTGGTTGGTCAGCGCAGCCGCAAACTCGGCTGGGTGCTCGCACGCAATCCGACGATGGACGACGCGACATACGCGTCGATGCTCGAAAAATTACGCGGCTTCGGCTACGACACGAAACAGTTCCTGCGCGTGCCCCAGATCAAGGAACAGGTCGGCAAACCCGGTTTTCAATAAACGCTGCGCGCACGCGCCGTCGCTTTCGCCGACATCGAGAAACGCGGCTCGCCAACGAAATCGGTACGCATAAACAAATCCCGCACGTAGTCGCCGATCGCCGGCCCATGTTTGAAGCCGTGGCCGGATCCGCCGCCGACGATCAGGATGTCGTCGCGCTCCGGATGACGATCGATGATGAAATCCCCGTTCGATGTATTTTCGTACTGGCACACGCGACTTTCGGTGAGCGTCGCGTTGCGCAATTTCGGAAAACGCTTGGCCACGTATGCGCGCGCAACCGCCAGGCCTTCTTCGCTCGGCAAGCGTAAACCGGTATCCGGATCGAATGCGGGCCCATGCTTGTCGACGCTGACTTTGAAGCCCCGATTTTCCAGATCCGGCAACCCATAGACGAGATCGGGATGATGAATCCACGCCGGCATCGCGGACGGTCCGAACGATGTGTCACCGGCCGGCGGCGCGAAGAAAAAGACTTCCTGCCGGGTCGGAAAAATTCGCTGCCCGAGGACTTCCGGAAAAATTTTCGGCAACCACGGCCCGCACGCGAAGATGTATCGCGCAGCCGAAACGATCTCGCGGTTCGCTCGCACGACGCCGTCCTGCAGCGTCACATTGGCGATGCGGTAATCCAATCCGGCGCGCACGCTTTCGGCGACGAGGGTCTGGATCGCGCGACGGGCCATCAGCGCACCGCTGTCGGGTTCCCACAACGCCCAGCTCAATTCATCCGAAGCAATGTGCGGAAAACGTTGCGCGAGTTCATCGATCGACAAACGCTCGTGCGCGACGCCGACATCCGACAGCGTGCGCTGGGTGTCGCTAACGTAGTTGTCGTTGCTGCCCGTGAGCCACAGCATGCCGACGGGATGAAAGATGGTTTGCTCGCAGCGCGCATCGAACGCCTTCCATGCCGCGAGCGATCGCATCGACCAACGTGTATACAACGCGTCGGTGCCATAGCCCATGCGAATGACGCGCGACTCGCCGCCCGAACTCGCGCGCGCGTGCGCGGCACCGAAGGCATCGACCAATGCGACGGTATGTCCGGCGTCGAGCAATGCGCGTGCCGTCCACGCGCCGAAACAGCCGGCGCCGATGACGGCGAAGTCGAAAGTCGATGTTCTCATGACGCGATTGTGGCGTGTCTCCTGAGCGTAATCGAGTGCGCGCATCGGACGCCGCGCGGACGCGCTACACTCTGCCCGACATCGTTGACGGACACCGCGTGAACATCGAAAAGATCACTGTGCGAAATACCGAAAGCGGCAAGACGATGGAAGTAGTCGTCTTGAACAAAAGCGCGCATCGCATTCAGGTGGTACTTGGCGCAGGCGTGCACAGCGTGAAATGCGACTTGTCGCCGACACCGAACCGGACGGCGTTTTCCGGCAAAGTGCTGGGCCGCGAAATCGTCTATGAGCGCAGCCCGGAAAACGTGCAGGCCGATCTCGATCGCATCAATCCCGCGCTCAAGAAATCTCGGCCGCGCTGAATCACGCGCGGCGCCGACTCGGTGGCTTTTTCGCCGCCTTTTTCGCTGCTCGCGCGGTCGCTTTCTTCGTCGATTTTTTTGGCTGCACCCGATGAATGGCGAAACTGTAGCCTAGCGCTTCAACGACACGCATGACCGTTGCGAATTCGGGGTTTCCCGCCGCACTCAGCGCCTTATAGAGACCGGCCCGCGTGGTTTTCGATTGACGTGCGATGGCCTGCATGCCTTTGGAGCGTGCGACGGTGCCGAGTGCTTCCTGAAAAAATTCAGGATCGTTCTCTTCCAACGCCACTCGCAGATAGAT
>CAZZYA010000156.1:0-8157 GCA_964658115.1 uncultured Rudaea sp.
TGGTGACTTTTTGCCGTTGAGCAAAAAGTTACCCGCTGCTTGCAGCGGAAGCTCTAGCTCTAAATCGAAACACCGACAAAAAGTGCCAAACCCGCAAATCCCCGTCATCTCAAAAATCCCCATACAACGCCTGCAAAGCAGCAACAGCAGCAACCCCCGCAGTTTCAGTCCGCAAAATCCGCGGTCCAAGTTTCAACCCAACAAACTCCGCCTGCCGCAACATCGAAACATCCTGCTCCGACAGCCCGCCCTCGGGCCCAACGACAACCATCATCCCAGCGGCGTTCGCATCTGATCCACGAACCGTCGTCTCACCATCGGGAATCAACGCCAACCGCAGTCCACCAAAATCGAGCCCCGTTAGCCATCGATCGATCCGCTGTGGCGGAGCGAGCGCGGGCAATGTCGTGCGACCACATTGTTCGCATGCGCTCTCGATCACGCTGTCCCAGTGCGCCATGCGGCGTTCGGCGCGTTCCTCGTCGAGCTTTACTTCGGTGCGTTCGGTAATCAACGGCACGATGTGCGAGACGCCGAGTTCGGTGGCTTTTTGCAGGATCCAATCCATCTTTTCGCCGCGCGCGATACTCTGCACGAGCGTGATGGACAACGGTGCTTCGCGATCGACGGCGCGCGCTTGCTTGATCACGGCCGTAACGGCGCGCCGTGCGAGCGAAGTAAGTTCCGCGTCGTATTCGCGGCCGTCGCCGTTGATCAGGATCAGCGGATGACCGCGCTCCAGACGCAGCACGCGAACCGCATGTTCGCCGGCCTGTTCCGGCAGAAGCACTTCGCTGCCGACGGCCAAATGTTGCGCCGTGTAGATTCTCGGAATTCGCATGGGCGTGTCCTTGTCGTCATGCGACGGCCAGTTCGATGCCTTCGTGCGCGACGTCGAACATGCGGTCGATCTCATCCGGCGTCGTCACGTAGGGCGGCATGAAGTAAATCACATCGCCCAGCGGACGCAACAGCACGCCGCGTTGCAACGCATGTCGGTATACCCGCAACCCGCGTCTGTCGGCGGTTTCATAAGGTACGCGACGTGCGCGGTCGCGTACCATTTCGACAGCGGCGATCATGCCCGTCTGCCGCACATCGCCGACGTGCGCGTTATCTGCGAATTCGCGCAGACGGCGCGCCATGTGCTGCGCGATTTGCCGGTTGCGTTCGATGACCGGTTCGTCGCGAAAGATCGCGAGCGTTTCCAGCGCCGCGCTGCAGGCCAGCGGATTGCCGGTGTAGCTGTGCGAATGAAGAAACGCTTTTCCACTTGTATACTCGGCGTAGAACGCGTCGTAGACCGTTTCGTTCGTCAGCACCGCCGACAGCGGCAGAAAACCGCCGGTCAATCCTTTCGACAGGCACATGAAGTCCGGCGTGATCCCGGATTGTTCGCACGCGAACAACGTGCCCGTGCGGCCGAATCCGACGGCGATTTCGTCGGCGATGAGGTGCACGCCGAACGCGTCGCACAACGCGCGCAATCCGGTGAGATAAGCGGGGTGATACATGCGCATTCCGCCGGCGCATTGAACCAGCGGCTCAACGATGACCGCGCTGATGCAGGCCGAGTCTTTTTCCAGCGCCGCGCGCATGTGCGCGAGCGATCGCGTGGAATGCGATTCCCACGATTCGCCGTCCGCACGCGTATAGCAATCGGGCGACTGCACAAAAATCGGCTCGTTGAGCAACGGCGCATACGTCGCGCGGTACAGCGGCACATCGGTGACCGATAGCGCGCCGAGCGTTTCGCCGTGATAACTGCCGGTGAGCGCGACGAAGCGCGTCCTGTTGGGTTCGCCGCGATTGCGCCAATAGTGAAAACTCATCTTCAGCGCGACTTCGATCGCGCTCGATCCGTTGTCGGCGAAAAACACGCGCGACAAACCGCGTGGCGCGATACGAATCAGTTCTTCGGCCAGCTCGACGGCGGGTTCGTGCGTAAATCCCGCGAAAATCACGTGTTCGAGTCGGTCGAGCTGCCGCTTGATCGCCGCCGCGATTCGCGGGTTCGCATGACCGAAAATATTCGTCCACCACGAACTCACCGCATCGATATAACGGTGGCCATCGACGTCGATCAGGCTCGCACCTTCACCGCGCGCGATGGCGATCATCGGTAGGGCCGGATCGCGTCCGGCGTGATCGCGCATCTGCGTGCACGGATGCCAGATCGTGGCGAGATCGCGCGCGACGAGGTCGTTACGTGATGTTCCGGCGAGCGGATCTTCAGCAGGCAGCGCGTTCATGCTTTGCTATGATCCGCGCAGGCTATATGCAATACAAGGCAATCCCATGATCGGCACCGACAAGATCGTTAGCGAGCGGAGCGGCACGGTGCGAACGTTCGCCGCGGCACGTGGCTTCACGCTGATCGAGATCCTCGTCGTCGTGGTGATTCTCGGTATTCTCGCCGCCATAGTCGTGCCGAAAGTGATGGAGCATCCCGGCGAAGCGCGTCAGGTGCGTGCCAAGCAGGACATCCAGGCCATCCTGACCGCGCTCAATACCTACAAACTCGACAACTACACGTATCCGACGACCGAGCAGGGACTCGACGCGCTCGTGCACAAACCGAGCGGCGCGCCAGAAGCGCCGAACTGGCACGGCTATCTCGACAAGATTCCGAAAGATCCGTGGCAACGTCCTTATCTTTATTTGCGCCCGGGCGCCCATGGCGACGTCGATGTGTTTTCGTACGGCGCCGACGGTAAGCCGGGCGGCGAGGGCGAAGACGCCGACGTCGGCAACTGGGACTGATCGATCCGATCCGACGCCGTGCTCACGCGTTATTCGAATTGCAGAATCGAAGCGCGTATGCGCGGCTTCACGCTGATCGAGATTCTCGTCGTCATCGTCATCCTCGCGGTGGTCGCGGGCGCGGTGACGTTGGCGATCGGCGGCGTCGGCGGTGAACGGCAGCTCGCGCATCAGGCCGAGCAGACGCAAGCGCTCGTCGCCTACGCATGCGAACAGGCTGAACTCACTGGGCACAGCATTGGCGTGGGGATCAGCACGCAGGGTTATCGGTTTTCGCAACTCGATCACGAGAACTGGATTCCGTTCGAAAACGGCGAGTTGCGCACGCGCAAATGGCTCGACACGACGCGCTCGGCGTTGAGTCGCGACGGCCGAGCACTCAATGTCGATTCGGAATTTCCGGAAAAACCGCAAGTCGTGTGTTTCTCCTCGGGTGAAATGACGCCGTTCCAACTCGAACTCGGGCTATCGGATTTGCGCGTGACGTACCGCCTCGACGCTCAGCCCGATGGCGACATCAAACTCGTGACGATCGATGCGCGCCGATAAGTCGCGCGGCTTCACGCTGCTGGAAACGTTGATCGGACTCGTCGTGCTCGCGCTCGCGCTGGTCGCGCTGTCGCGCACGGCCGCGAGTCAGGTCAACGCGTTTTCGGAACTGCGCGAACGCACGCTGGCCGGCTGGCTCGCACAAGACGTACTTACGCAGACGCGGCTGACCACGCAATATCCGGCCGTCGGAAAAAACGACGGACGTCGGCGCTACGCCGATCGCGACTGGCGTTACGAAGTCGAAGTGCAGGATACCGACGTCGACCACATCCGACGCATCGACGTGCGCGTGTTCGACGGTGCCGACACGGTGGCGCTCGGTTCGCTCACCGGTTTCGCCAGCGATCAGCTCACGCCATGAAACGTGCGCGCGGATTCACGCTGGTCGAAATCCTGGTCGCGCTCGTCGTGTTCGCGACGATGGCCGCGCTTGCCTACGGCGGATTGCGCTCCGTTGCGCGCACGCGCGGAGAACTCGCACGGCAGGAAGACGCGTTCCGCGATCTGGTGCGTGCCGTCGATCTGCTCAACCGCGATCTCGGTGAAATGGTCGCGCGACCCGTGCGCGGCGCCTCCGGACAGACGCTCGCTGCGTTCATCGGCACGCCGGACCATCTCGAATTCACGCGTCTGGGATTCGCCAATCCGCAAGCCGAACAACGCTCCAATCTCGAACGCGTGCTGTACGAACTCGACGACCAGTCGCTCAAGCGCGGCCGCTTCGCCGTGCTTGATCGGGCCAGCGACACGCAACCGCAGATCGTCGACACGCACGTCGTCGTCGATGCGCTGCGCTTTCGCTATCTCAATCACAGCGGCCAATGGTCCGAAGTCTGGCCGACGCCACAAAGCGCCGAGTTGCTGCCGCGTGCGGTCCAGTGGAACCTGCATTCGAACAATTACGGTGAACTCGAAAACGTGGTGGAGATCGTCACGCCGCCGATTCTTCCCGCCGGCGCGACGAATCCCGCACCATGAAATCGCAACGCGGCGTCGCCTTGCTGATCGCGCTGCTCGTGGTTGCGCTGGCGACGATCCTGATCGCCGGCCTGCTCGATCGTGGCGGACTCACCGCCGCGCGCACCCGCAACGAACTGCGTGAAATGCAGGCGGAGAACTACGCGAAGGGTCTGGAAGATTATGCTGTCCGCGTACTCTGGCAGGACGAGCAGAACACCGACAATACGGATACCTCGCAAGACATCTGGGCCGTTCCACTGGCACCGACACCGGTGCCGGGCGGAATCATCACCGCGACGATGACGGATCTCGATGGCCGCTTCAATCTCAACAACCTCGATCCAAACTCGGCGAACGGCGCCGCGTGGCTGGCGAAATTCAAACTACTGCTGCTGGCGCTGCAGCTCAACGAAAATCTCGCCGACAACGTGCAGAACTGGATGCAGAGCGGGGACAGCGGCGGCGCCAGCGACGCGTGGTATCTCGGCCAACTGGTTCCGTATCGACCCGCGAAACAACCGTTCGCGCACGTGTCGGAATTGCGCATGGTCGAAGGTTTCGACGGCGATACGTTCGCGCGCATTCTTCCGCACGTCTCGGCACTGCCAGCGGGAACCACCATCAACATCAACACCGCCAGCGTGCCGGTTTTGATGACGCTCGACCCAAGCCTGACCGAACAGGCCGCCGCCGCGATCTGGCAGCAAGGCCACGCGCACTTCAACAACCTCACGGCGCTTGCATCGCCGCCGTACAGCCTTCCGCAAGTCAGCAGCACCGCGGGACCAACACTTTACGATGTGAAGAGTCAGTACTTTCTGGCGCACGGCGACATCACGCTCGACGGCCTGACGTTCACCTTCTACAGCCTGATCCAGCGCATTCCCAACGGCCCCAACGGTGGCATGGCCGTGTTGCAACGCTCGCGCGGCGACGACTGAGATCGCTAGAATGCGGCGAATGTCCCGCGCACGACACTAATGCCCGAACGTATCCTCGTCCGACTCCACCCCGACGGCGCGATGTCGTGGCTCGCGTTGAGCGCGGACAAAACCGCTTCAACGGCGAACCCTGGCGCGCCGCCCGCGCAAGCGGTGTCGCGGGCGCAGCGCATCGTCGCCGTCGTGCCCGCAGCCGACGTCTTGTTGCTCGACGCACCGCGTGTGTCCGGCCAGCGCGCGCAATTCGCGCGAGCGGTTCCGTTCGCGCTGGAAGATCAACTGGTGTCGCCGGTCGAAGATCTGCATTTCGCGTTTCCGGAACGATTGCCCGCCGAACGCGTGCCGATCGCCGCCGTCGCGCGCAAAACGATGCGAGCGTGGATCGATCGCCTCGCTGAATCCGGCGTTCGTGCCGACGCCATGTTCGCCGAAACACAATTGCTCCCGGTGAGCGACGACGCGGGCACGGTCGCGATCGAAGGCGCGCGAGCGTTGTGGCGGAGCGCTCCCTCGCAAGGCGGCACGTGCGACGTCGACGGACTCGCCGAATGGCTCGCCGTGATCCGCGCCGGCGAGCCCGCGTTGCGCGCGCTGGACGTCTACGATTTCCGCCATCCCGCGCCGGCGCTACCGTTCGCCGATCGTGGTTTGCGCTATCACCCGGCCGCCTCGGATCTGCCGTCGTTCCTCGCCGCGCAATTGTCTACCGAGCCTGCCATCAATCTGCTGCAAGACGAATTCGCGCCGCTGCACCGACAGGCGCCGACGCTGAAATTGTGGCGCAACGCGGCGATGCTGGCCGCCGCCGCCGTCGTGATCCTGTTCGTTTACTTCGTCGCCGATTATGTGAAGACGTCGCACGAAGCCGATCAGCTCGAAGCGTCGGCGCAACAGGTGCTGCACGATACTTTTCCACAAATGGACAAATTAGCCGGCGACCCGCGTCAGCTCATGCAAAGTGCGCTCGACAACCTGCGCGGTGGCGCCGATGCGGCGGGCTTGCTGCATACGCTCACCGTGATTTCGCCGATTCTTTCCAGCACCACACGCACCACGCTTATCGGCGTGGAATATCACAATGCCTCGCTCGAACTCGGCCTGCGCGCGCCGGACGTGCAGACGCTGGACCGCATGCGCGAACAACTGGCGACGTTGCCCGGCCTGAGCGTGCAAGTCACCTCGGCCAACACCGGCGCCGACGGCGGCGTCGATGGCCGCATCCGCATCGGCGCGGTGAAATCATGATGCCGAGCTGGTGGAACGGATTGCAGCCGCGCGAACGCAACATGCTTGCGATCGGCGGCGCGATTTGCGCAGTGCTGCTCGCGTGGGCGTTCGTCTGGCATCCGCTCGCCCGCGCACGCGCGGATGCGCACGCACGCGCGGACCGCGCGCGCGCCGACCTCGTCTGGATGCGCTCCGTTACCGGCCAAGCCAATGAGCTGCACGCTCAGGGCGCACGCAGTCACGCCGGTCGTCAAGGCAAATCGCTGCTCGCGCTTGCCGACGCCAGCGCACGCGCCGCCGGGCTTTCCGGCGCACTCAAACGCGTCGAACCCACCGGCGGCAACAGCGTGCGGGTGAGTTTCGAGGTCGCGAGTTTCGACATGCTCGTCGACTGGCTGTCGCAACTCGCACGGGATTACGGCGTGCGCGTCAGCGATTTTTCGGCGGATAAAGTCGAAGGACTCGGGCTCGTCAACGCTCGCGTCACACTTGAAGAAAGTCAGCGTTAACCGACACGGGAAACCCATGAGAATTCTGCGCGCAACGTTGGCATTGATTCTGATCCTGATCGTCGCCGCGGCTGTGGTCGCCGCCACCTTGCCGGCATCGACGGCGTACAAATATTTCGGCGACAAACTCGGCGCGTTGAAGTTGTCGGGCTTGAGCGGCACGATCTGGGACGGCCGCGCGAGCAGCGCGCAGGTGTTCGGCCAGGAACTCGGCGCTCTCACGTGGCAACTCAAAGCCAAGCCGCTGCTGACCGACGCGATCGTCGACACGCATTTCAATCTCGACGGCGGCGCGGTGGCCGCGAGCGCGGATGCACGCCGCTCGCAACTCGGCGTGATCGACGTCAGCAACGGCACATTCCACTTTCCGGCGAGTCTCGCGTCGCCCGCGCTCGACATCCCGCAACTCAACCTGCTCGGCGATATCGAAGGCGCCATCGATCACGCGCAAGTCAACGGCGTGCTGCTCACCAACGCGAACGGCACGCTGCACTGGAAAAACGCCGCCGTGTCGGGCGCCGCGCAAGCGCAACTCGGCGAACTCGAAGCGGATTTCCTGAGCGACGCAAACGGCAACATCCAAGGCACCGCGCGCGATCTCGGCGGACCGCTCAAACTCGATGGCACGTTCACCGTCGGCGGTGGCAACTTCGATGTCGACGCGCACCTCGCGCCGCGCGATGGCAATCCGCAAGTCGCCGAAGCGCTTCGCTACATCGGCCAGCCCGAAGCGGACGGCAGTTCGCATCTGATCATCCGCGGACAACTGTTCAAAGTGTTTTGATGGACCTCGACCGCGCACTCGAAATCGCCCGCGAAGCCGCCGACGCTGCCGCGGCCGTCATCCGCAATCACTATCGGCGCAACGTCGCCGTCGAGACGAAACACGACGAAACACCGGTCACCGTCGCCGATCGCGAAGCGGAAACGGCGATCAAGCGCGTTTTAAAAAAAGCGTTCCCCGATCACGCGTTTTATGGGGAGGAATTCGGTCGCGAAGGCGAGAGCGAATTTCTCTGGCTCATCGATCCCATCGATGGAACCAAAGCGTTCGTTCGCGACTACCCTATGTTTTCGACGCAAATCGCGCTGATGCATCGGGGCGAGTTGCTGCTCGGCGTTTCGAGTGCGCCGGAATTTTGTGAAGTCGCGTGGGCCCGCAAAGGTGGCGGCGCATTTCTCAACGGCGAAAGGATTCGCGTGGC
>CAZZYA010000156.1:8167-8653 GCA_964658115.1 uncultured Rudaea sp.
GACACGACGGAACTTGATGCAAAGGCGGCGATCTCGATCGGCAACGTGAAAACGCTGACGCAAGACGTGCGCTGGAATGTGCTGGGTGATTTGATTCGGCGCACCGGGCGCATTCGGGGCTATGGAGATTTTCTGCATTACCACTTGCTTGCGCGGGGATGTATCGATCTGGTGATTGAGTCGGATGTGAATATTCTTGATGTCGCGGCATGTGCGGTAATTGTGCGGGAGGCGGGTGGGGTGTTTAGCGATTTGGATGGAGGTGCACTTACGCTCGAGACGCGGAGTGTTTTGGCGGGGGTGAGCGGGTTGCATACGCAGGCTGTTTCTGCTTTTGGTGTCTGTGGGGTTTTTGAAGCGGGAACTTCCGCTGCAAGCAGCGGGTAACTTTTTGTCCGGGGATAAAGAGTCACCAAAAAACACCTGTTTTTCTCGCAGAGTGTCTGTCCGCGAATGGCGATCCCTGGCCATGCGCGGTCCGCAGCC
>CAZZYA010000157.1:0-8597 GCA_964658115.1 uncultured Rudaea sp.
TGCCGCGGCGCGCGCAGCAAGATTTCCTGGACGCAAGTCGAAACCGGTTCGGCGATCACGTGGAAATATCCGAGCTGCGTGCTGCGCGGCGACGATTCCGTCGGCGAATTCAATTCCGTCGCGCTGACGCATCATCGCCAGCAAGCTGACACCGGCACGAAAATGATCCACATTGGTAAAAATACAAAAAGCAAAATAGTGTCTAAAGGCATTTCCGCCGGTCGCGGACAGAATACGTATCGCGGACTGGTCAAAGTCGAGAAAGGCGCGGATGGCGCGCGCAACCACACGCAGTGCGATTCGTTGCTGATCGGCAAGCAATGCGGCGCGCACACCTTTCCATACATCGAAGTTAAGAATCCAGGCGCGATCGTCGAGCACGAAGCGACGACATCGAAGATTTCCGACGATCAGCTTTTTTACTGTCGCTCGCGCGGCGTCAGCGAAGAAGATGCCGTCTCGATGATCGTTGATGGCTTCTGCAAGCAGGTGTTCAAGGAATTGCCGATGGAGTTCGCGGTGGAAGCGAAAAAGTTGCTGGAAGTTTCGCTCGAGGGAGCCGTGGGATGAGCAAAGTCGCAAGGGTGAAATGTGCTCGGCGTCCTGGCGGTGTCGGCGGACGAGTTGTTGGTGACGCTGCCACGGAGTACGTGTCACCCGAAGTGGGTATGACGCCACGTCAGGATTTGCCGCATTGGACAGAATGAGGGCTGAGCAAGGATTTTGCCGACGCGGAAACGTTAGCGACTGAGCGCGCAAACGAGATTTGAAAAGCCCTGGCAAAGGTGTTGACGGAAAAACCGATTTGATTGGATGGCATATGCTGAAGATCGAAAACCTCCACGTCCGCGTCGCGGGCAAGGAAATTCTCAAAGGCCTTGCGCTCGACGTGAAAGCGGGCGAAGTCCACGCGATCATGGGTCCGAACGGCGCTGGCAAGTCCACGCTCGGCAATGTGCTGGCCGGCCGCGATGGCTACGAGGTGTCGCAAGGTTCGGTCGTCTACAACGACCAGAATCTGCTCGAGCTCGAACCGGAGCAGCGTGCGGCGGAAGGCGTGTTTCTCGCGTTTCAGTATCCCGTCGAAATTCCCGGCGTGAACAACACGTATTTCCTGCGCGCGGCGCTTAATGCGCAACGCAAATATCGCGGCGAACCGGAACTGGATTCGATGCAGTTTCTCAAACTCGTGCGCGAAAAATTGCGTGTGCTGCATATTTCCGACGAGTTGATGCATCGTGCCGTGAACGCCGGATTTTCCGGCGGCGAAAAAAAACGCAACGAAATTTTCCAGATGGCGTTGCTCGAACCGCGACTGGCGATTCTCGATGAAACCGATTCCGGACTCGACATCGACGCGCTGAAGATGGTGGCCGACGGCGTCAACGCGATGCGCGATCCGAAACGCGCGTTCGTCGTCATCACGCACTATCAACGGCTGCTCGATTACATCGTGCCGGATGTGGTGCACGTGATGGTCGATGGTCGCATCGTCGAGAGCGGCGACAAATCGCTCGCGCTGAAGCTGGAAGAACAGGGTTACGCGTGGGTGGCGGAGCGCAAGCTCGTGGGCGCGGCATGACGGAATTGCTCGATGAATTCGGCGTCGGCACGGCGGCGGAACGCGCGGAATCGTGGCGCTACAGCCAGAACGCATTGCGCGCATTGTCGCAGGTGGCGTTTGACCGTGAGCAAACGCCCGCTGCCTTGTCGGATCGCTTGTCGAGTCGAGCTCGCGCGTTAGCGGGCTCGCGTGTCGTTTTCGTCAACGGCATTCTGTCGCGAGAATTTTCCGAGTTCGATGAATCGACCGTCGCCGTTTCGGATGTCGTCGAAATTTCGGCGCGCACGCGGCTTCACATCGTTTTCGTCGGCGCCGCGACCGATAGGCCACAACGTTGGCGGCGCGACATTTCCGTGCGCGCCGATGCCGACACGTCGATAGTCGAACACCATTTCGGTGAGAACGGCCCGGATGTTTTAGGTGCCGTGACGTCGCATTGCACCGTCGCATCCGGCGCAGCGCTCGACTGGACGACGATTGTCGATGTCGCCGATTCCCATTCGCTCGTGCGTCGTCAAACAGGTGACATCGCCGGCACGTTGCGTACGACACACGCGCTTGCGGGCGGCCGGCTTCTGCGTTTCGATATCGGCTGCGATCTGAGCCGCGCGAATGCACGCTACGAAGGCCGCGGCGTGCTGATGCCGTCGTCGCGCCAGCACATCGACGTGCAGCTGGATGTGCAGCATCGCGCGCGCGGCACGTCGAGCGACGTGCTCTGGCGCGGCATCGCGGACGGGCGAGGTCGCGGCATTCTTCGCGGCGCGATCACCGTCGCGCAATGCGCCGATGGCGCGGATGCACAGTTGCAAACAAAAAATCTGTTGTTGTCGCCGCATGCGGAAATCGATGCGCAGCCCGTTCTTGAAATCTATGCCGATGAAGTGAAGGCGAGCCATGGCGCGACGGTCGGTCAGCTCGACGAACGTCATTTGTTTTATTTGCGCTCGCGCGGAATTTCGCTCGCGGACGCGCGCAATTTGTTGATTGCCGGCTTTGTGCGCGAAGCGCTCGATCGCAGCGACGGACTCTTCGATACGTGGTTGTCCAACCACGCCAAAGGAACACCGGCGTCGTGAGCGCGATTCCGAAACCGATTCAATCCGCGTTCGACCCGATGCGTTACCGCGCGGATTTTCCCATACTGACGCGGCAGGTCCACGGCAAGCCGCTCATCTATTTCGACAACGCCAACACCGCGCAGAAACCGCGCACGGTGATCGAAACGGTGGATCGCTTTTATCGCGAATCGAACGCGAACGTCGCGCGCGCCGTGCATCAACTCGGCGAGGAAGCCACAGCCGCGTATGAAGGTACGCGCGACAAAATCGCCGAGTTCATTCGCGCATCGCGCGACGACGTAGTGCTGACCAGCGGCACCACGCAAGCGATCAATCTCGTCGCGTATTCGTATGCGTTGCCGATCCTGAAGCCGGGCGATCAAATCCTCGTCACGGCGATGGAACATCACGCCAATATCGTGCCGTGGCAGATCGTCGCCGAACGCACCGGCGCATCCGTGATCGCCGCGCCAATCGCGCCGAACGGCGAACTCATCGTCGAGGAGTTCATACGTCTGCTGACGCCGAAGGTCAAAATCGCCGGCGTCGCGCACGTATCGAACGTTCTCGGAACCATCAATCCGGTGCGCGAGCTGGCGAAGGCGTGCCGCTCGCTTGGCATTCCGTTGCTGGTCGATGGGTCGCAGGCCGCACCGCATCTGCCGATCGATGTGCAGTCGATCGGTTGCGATTTCTATGCGTTCACCGGCCACAAGTTGTTCGGACCCACCGGCACCGGCGCGCTGTGGGCGCGGCGCGAACTTCTGAAAGCGATGCCGCCATTTTTCGGCGGCGGCGAAATGATTCGAACCGTGAGTTTCGATCGCACCGTTTTCGCCGATCCGCCGCATAAATTCGAAGCGGGCACGCCGAACATCGCCGGCTTCGTCGGGCTTGGCGCGGCGATCGATTACGTAACCGACATCGGCATCGAACGCATCGGCGCGTACGAGCGTGAATTGGTCGATTACGCAACGGCGGCGTTGAAGACGGTGCCCGGATTACGGCTATTCGGCGAGGCGCCGCACAAGGCGGCAGTGTTGTCGTTTCTGATCGAGAATGCGCATGCGCACGATGTCGCGACGCTGCTCGATCAGGAAGGCGTCGCGGTTCGCTCCGGTCACCATTGCGCGCATCCGTTGATGCAATTCTTCGGCGTGGCTGCGACGCTGCGCGCCTCGTTGTCGTTCTACAACACGAAGGACGAGGTCGATCGTTTCGTCGAAGCGCTTGGCCGCGTGCGAAAACTTCTGGCATAAGCGGCTCGAACGGACGAGTACGAACGGAACAGTCGAATGACCGATGTGGATGCGAATGTGGCTTGGACCGTGCGGCGTGCCGTTGCCGCCGACGTTCCGGCGATCGTGCACCTGGTCGAATCGGCCTATCGCGGCGACATCAGTCGTCGCGGCTGGACGACGGAGGCGGATTTTCTCGACGGACAGCGCATCGACGTCGCGGGTGTCGACGAAATCATCGAAAAATCCGGCAGCATCGTTTTGCTCGGTGAGAATACGGACGGCGAACTGCTCGCCTGTTGTCACATCGAGCAGCAAGGCGCTGCGTGCTATTTCGGCATGTTCTCGGTACGGCCTGGCTTGCAAGGCAGCGGTATCGGACGCTTCATGCTGACGGCGGCGGAAAATCTCGCGCGCGCCGAGTGGAAATGTATAAAAATGGAAATGACGGTGATTTCCATCCGCGCCGAACTCATCGCGTGGTACGAACGCCGCGGTTACCATCGCACCGGACGCTTCAAGCCGTTTCCTTATGGCGACGAACGCTACGGCATTCCGAAACGCGACGATCTGGAATTCGAACTGCTGGAAAAACCGTTGTGAATTGGATTCGTGTCTGCGCGCAGTCGGAGTTGTTGCCCGGCGAACGCAAGATTGCGTATGACGGCGACGTTCCCATTGCCGTGTTCAACATCGACGGCGATCTCTACGCCATCGAAGACGTTTGCACGCATGACGGCGGCGAACTGGCCAGTGGCGAACTGCACACGTACGCCATCGAATGTCCGCGTCACGGCGCGCGCTTCGATGTGCGCACCGGCGCGGTTCTCGCGCCGCCGGCCTACGAACCGGTGACGCGATTTCCCGTGAAAATCGACGCTGGTGCGATCTTCACGCGCGACGATCGCTGGGACTAAATCCGCTGTTTCGTTTCTACCCTCGAGGGTTGACAGCGAGTAGTACGTGAATGAGAATAGTTCTCACTTAGATTCTTGATCCTCCGCGCTGGTACCGATCGGCAACGCGCGGAATCGCCATGCACCCAGGAGCTTTCATGTCGATCGGAACGAATTCACTCAAGCCGCTGTGCGCCGCACTTCTCATCGCGTTCGCCGCGCCCGCGGCGCGCGCTGCGGAAGCGGATATCGCGACCCCCGACGGCTCGAACGGGCAAGTGCTCGACAAAGTCGATGTCACCGCCACCACGTCGAGCTATTCCACGGACACCGCATCGATCGGCAAGTTGCAAACGCCTGTGCACGATCTGCCGCAGACGGTGAACATCGTCAATCAGGAATTGCTGCACGCGGAAGGCGCGACGTCGTTCGCCGATGCGCTGCGCAACGTGCCCGGCATCACCATCGGTGGCGCCGAAGGCGGCCAAATCGGGAACAACATCAACCTGCGCGGATTCACCGCGCGCACCGATATCTACATCGACGGCGTGCGCGATCGCGGCCAGTACTACCGCGACACGTTCGACCTCGAAGAGATCGACGTCCTCAAGGGTCCGTCGTCGATGCTGTTCGGACGCGGTTCGACGGGCGGCGTGATCAATCAGGTCACCAAGCAGCCGATATTAAACGAACTCGACGAAGTGATCGCGACGGTCGGCACCGACGACCGCTATCGCGTGGCGGCGGATCTCAATCAGCCGCTGTCCGACACATCGGCCGGACGCGTGAATGTGTTCGCGCAGGACAACCATTCCACGCGCGACGTGATGAGCAACCAAGACGGCGGTCTCGCGCCGAGTTTGCGTTTCGGTATCGGTACGCCGACGGAAATCACGCTGTCGGCGCTGCTGCAGCGCAATCACGACATGCCCGATTACGGCATCCCTCCGCTCAACGGCAAACCGGCGTCGGTCGATGTCGACAATTTTTACGGCCTCACCGACGATCGCACCAACCAGGATGTCGCGATGGCTGCGCTGCGCATCGATCATAAATTCAGCGATGCGCTCGACCTGAAAAACCAGCTTCAATACAACTGGTATCGCACCGACGCGCGTGAAACGGCGCCGAACAATCTGGTCGGTGTCGACGGTTCCGCGATCGACCGCACGAAAGGCAATTACACGGGCTTGCCGCTCGACGACATCCTCGTGCAGCTCGCCAGCCACGACCGCGTGATCCACGACACCTCGCTCGACAACCAGACCGATCTCACCGCGAAATTCGCGACGGGCAGCATCGCGCACACGTTGCTCACGGGCATCGAACTGGCGCACGACACGTACGAGAATCAAGCGTATTCGCGCACCGGCTTGCCGCTCGTCTCGCTGCTCGATCCGGCATATTTGCCGATGGCCGACTCGGTGAATTCCGTCATCGGCAACAATGCCGATGGCAGCGCGAATACCGCAGCGGTGTACGTCAACGACACCGTAAAATTCAACGATCAGTGGCAAGCCGTCGGCGGACTTCGCCGTGATCGTTTCGCGGCGACGCTTGACAACACCATTTCCTCGCCCGCGCAAGCGGATCAGACCGTATATTTCACCAGCCGACGCGCCGGGCTTATCTATCAGCCGAGTTACGAGCAGTCGTATTACGTTTCATACGGCACGTCGTTCGATCCGTCGCTCGAAACGCTGACGGTGACGAACAACACGCAGGCACTGCCGCCGGAGAAGAATCGCTCCTACGAAGTCGGCGCGAAGTGGGATCTGTTCAACGACAAACTCGATCTGACCGCCGCGTTGTTCGACGTCGAGAAAACCAACGCGCGCACGCAGGTTTCGGCGACGGAATATGAACTCAGCGGTGACATTCGCGTGCGCGGCGGCGAGGTCGGCGCGTCCGGACACGTCACCGACGCGTGGCAGATTTTCGCGGGCTACACGCGCCTGAACGCGACTATCGTGAAGGCAAGCGACGGCACGCAAGGCGACACGCCCGCCAACACACCGCGCAATAGCGTGTCGGTGTGGAACAGCGTGAGGCTGACACCGCAATGGGAAATCGGCGGCGGCGCGGTCTATCTCTCGCAGCGATATGCGGCAAACAACGATTTGGTTTCGGTGCCCGGCTACACGCGCTGGGATGCGATGATCGCGTGGCATCAGCCGAAGTATACTGTGCAGCTCAACGCGCTCAACATCAGCGACAAGAAATATATCGATGCGCTCATCCCGTCCGATGGCGGACGCTCGATTCCCGGTATCGGACGCACGCTGCTGGCGACGTTCGACTATAAATTCTGATCCGAAAATACACAGCGCGTCGCCATGCTCGTACAGATTCCGAAATTGCTCAGCGCCGAACAGGTGCAGGCCATCACGGCCAGACTCGACGCTGCCGACACGCCGTGGATCGATGGCCGCGCGACCGCCGGGCATCAGGGTGCGCGCGTCAAAGACAATCGTCAGATCGACGAATCGTCGCCATTGGCGCGCGCGCTCGGCGACGTGATTCTCGCTACGCTCGAGCGCCACCCGCTGTTCATCAGCGCGGCGCTGCCGCATCGTGTGTATCCGCCGATGTTCAACAGTTACGAAGGCGGCATGCAGTTCGGCAATCACGTCGATGGCGCGGTGCGTCTCATGCCTGGCAGTGGCGAGAAGATTCGCACGGACATTTCCGCCACGCTTTTTCTCGCCGCACCGGACAGCTACGACGGCGGCGAACTACTGATCGAAGATACCTACGGCACCCATGCGGTGAAGCTCGCGGCGGGCGATCTCGTGCTGTATCCCGCGTCGAGCCTGCATCGCGTCGCACCGGTCACGCGCGGCCGACGCCTGGCGAGTTTTTTCTGGGTGCAAAGCATGGTTCGCGACGACGCGCAACGCGCGATCCTGTTCGATCTGGACCGTTCCATCCAGCGTCTGAATGCGAAAGTGGCCGACGATCCCGCGCTCGTCGATCTCACCGGCGTGTATCACAATCTTTTGCGGCAATGGTCGGAAGTATAGAAGTGGAAAATGCGAAAATTACCACGACGGCCGCGCGCGGTCGTACGTATCGCCTCGTGCGCCAACTGCATCTGTGGATCGGCGCGTGGGGAGCGATCGCGGCAATCCTCTTCGGCGCGACGGGTTTCGTGCAGAACCATCGCGCGACGATGAAATTGCCGCAAGGCGAATCGGTCGATTTGTCGAAAGTGGAACTCGAAGTTCCCGAAGCCGCGCGCGCGACGCCCGACGCGTTGCGTGACTGGCTGCGCGACGATCAGCACATTCCGATCGACAACTTCCGCGCGCAGCCGGGCGGTGCGGCCGAGATGGGCGGTCAGCGCATGAAGCAGGCCGGACGCTGGATGTTCAACGGCGGCAACGCACGCGTCACGTGGGCCGCTGAATATGTGCCCGGCAACACCACAGTGCAGGTGCGCAACACCGAGCAGAGTTTCATGGCGACATTGCTTCGTCTGCACAAGGGTGTCGGTGGGGGCGTCGCATGGATCCTGCTTACCGACACGTTCGCGTTGTCGATGGTGCTACTCGGCATCACCGGCATCGTCATGTGGGGCAGGGGACGCACGCCGAAGCAAATGGTTTTCAGCATTTTCGCTGCGGCGCTGCTAGTGGTCGTTGTCATTGGAGCGACGGCCGTCGTGTGACTGCCTTCGCGCGCACCGCTGTTCGGTCGAGCGGCATGACGCGCGTTTTGTTCACCGGCTCACCGGCTCATGCGCAGCGATTCCTATGGCCCGCAATGTGCTGCACGGCGAACGCTATCGATCCGGCTGCTTGTCCCGCGTGGAAACGATTTTCACCAGCACGACTTC
>CAZZYA010000158.1:0-8578 GCA_964658115.1 uncultured Rudaea sp.
ACTCTATGTCGGTGCGTGCGTAGATGACGGATAGACAGATGCCGATGCAGGGTGGCGGTCAGCCCGGATTCGGCGCGCCGCGCGCCCCGACATCGCCGTCGAACGTTTTCGGCGGCGGTTCAAACATGCCGCAAGGAAGACCGTCGAACGCCGGCGGCGCACAAGGACTGCCGTCGCAAGACGGCGCGTCGGGAATGCCATCGCAAGGCGGCGCAGCGAACATGCCGTCGCAAGGCAGTCCATCCGCTGCGCAAAGTGGTAACGCACCTGCGCGTCCCTCAGGACCCAATCCTTTCATGACGCCTGCGACGCAGTCGCCGGGCGGACTTGGCGATCCGCGCAATCGTCCGGCCACCGGCGGCACGCGCAACATGCAGGTGCCGCAATGGGCGACGGCGGACCAGCCGCAGCAGACCGCGCCGCCCGACGAGCGCGACTCGGAACTGTTCACGACACTGCGCGAACTGCTCGCCGGCCGGCGCCATGCGATGGGCGTCGGCAATTCGCCGACATCGGGTTCGTACCAGCCGACGGGCGAAGACATGCAGTCGGTGCTCGGTGCGTTGCAATCCAAACCGATCTCGCCGGTGATGATGAACGGCAAGGTCACGCAACGCTCCGTGGCGCAACTCAAGCAGGACCTGATTTCGCAACTGCGGCAGATTTCGCCGGACGGACGTCCGCCGCAACTGCAGCCCGAGGATTCCGACACGATCGATCTGGTCGGCATGCTGTTCGACTACATCACGAAGAACACGCGTCCGGACGGCAGCACGCAATCGTTGTTGACCAAACTGCAGGTTCCGCTGCTGCGCGTAGCGTTGCGCGACAAGAGTTTCTTCACGCGTCGGGCGCATCCGGCGCGGCAACTGCTCAACGCCATCGCCGAAACCGGCACGCATTGGGTCGACGACAGCGAAGGCCCGGCCGATCGCGCGCTGGTCGACAAGATGCAACTCGTCGTCGACAAGGTCACGCAGGAGTTCGACGGCAACCTCAACGTGATGGAAAACATGCTCGGCGATCTGTCGAGCCACATGCACACGCTCGCGCGCAAAGCCGAAGCGGCCGAACGCCGGCACGTCGATGCGGCGCGCGGCCGGGAAAAACTCGACGTCGCGCGCGAACAGGCACGCAGCGCCATTTCCGAACGTCTGAAAACGGCCAAGCCGGGCAAACTCGTGCGAACGTTGCTCGAGCAGGCGTGGACGGATGTGCTCGCGCTCACGTTGTTGCGTCAAGGCGAGTCGAGCGAGATGTATCAAAAGCGCCTGTCCGTGGCCGAGCAGTTGCTCGCCGCCGACAAGGGCGGCCGCGCCGGCGAAGCCAAACCCGAATTGCCGCCGGCGCTGCGCAGCGAAATCGAAACGGGACTCGATCAAGTCGGTTATCACAAGGAAGACATCCAGGCCGTCGTCAAGCGGCTGTTCCTGCCCGAGGAAGCGGCCAACGAAGCCAATCCGAGCACGAACACCGAGATCGCGATCAAGCTCAAGAGCAAACAGCGATTCGGCGACGACACGGCCGCTACACCCGACGGTGCGAAACCGGCGAAGCGCCGTCTGCCGCCGCCGGGCAGTCCCGAAGCGAAAATGTTCGAGCGTTTGAAGACGCTGCCATTCGGTTCGTGGTTCGAATTCAAGACCAACCAGCAAGGCGACAAAGTGCGCCGCAAGCTGGCATGGTTCTCGACGGTGACGGGCCGTTGCCTGTTCGTCAATCAGCGCGGCGTGCGCACCGACGAAAAAACGCTCGAGCAGCTCGCGCGCGACGTCGTCACCGGTCAGGCAAACATCGTCGAGGAAGAAAAGGAAACACTGGTCGATCGCGCGTGGAAAGCGATCGTCTCCTCGCTCAAGACCATGGTCGGCGGCAGCGGCGAGCCGTTGCCGGCGCCGGCCTGAGGAATCGCGCATGGCAACCGAACATCGCCGATCGCAGCGCAAGCGCGCGCATCAGGCCATCCAGGTCAACAATTCGATCACCGGTCAGCAGATCGGCCACGTCGGCAATCTGTCGTCCGATGGAATGCTGCTGATCAGCAACCGTCAGTTGCCGGACGACGCGCTGTTCCAGTTCAGTTTTCACTTGCCTTCGCCGAACGGGCACACGCATCAGCTCGAGATCGGCGTGCACGAACAATGGAGCGAAGGCGCCAACGTGCCCGGACTTTTCTGGACCGGCTTCCGCTTCATCGACATCGGCCCGGAAGATTTCGACGTGCTCACTTCGTGGATCGAAAGTCCGGGCGGACAGTTCGACTGACCCGTCTTCGGCAAAACCGGGCGTTACAATGGGCGCTCTTTACCGGTGCCCATCATGAACGAACTCGCCGATCTTTATCCGGATCATCTCGCGACGTTACGCAAGAATGCCGACACCGCGCTCGAACGCGGCGGCTTCGACCATCTGCTCGTCGCCGCGGGCGTGTTGCGCTATCAATTCCTCGATGATTATCCGCATGCGTTCGTCGCCAATCCGCATTTCAAGCACTGGCTGCCGGTGACCAAAGCGCCCGGCTCATGGATCGTCTACACGCCCGGATCGAAACCCAAACTCATTTATCTGCAGCCGCGTGATTACTGGCACGTCGTTCCCGAATCGCCGGCTGGGTATTGGGTCGAGCATTTCGAGATCGCGATCATCCGCGAACCGAAAGAAGCGCTCGCGCATTTTCCGCGCACGCTGGACCGTTGCGCGATTATCGGCGAGGACATCGCCGCCATCGGCGACGCGAAACCGAAAAATCCGCAGACGGTGCTCGATTGCCTGCACTACGGCCGCGCCTACAAGACCGACTACGAACTTCGCATGATGCGCGTCGCCAGCAAACTCGGCGCGCGTGCGCATCGCGCGGCCGAAGCGGCTTTTCGCGCCGGCAAATCCGAATACGACATCCATATGGCATATCTGCAATCGGTGCACGAGACCGACAACGAACTGCCGTACAGCAACATCATCGCGATCAATCAGCACGGCGCGGTGTTGCATTACACCGACCTCAATCGCGCACCGCCCTCGCACGCCGATTCGTTTCTGATCGACGCCGGCGCGAGTTTCCACGGCTACGCCGCGGATATCACGCGCACGCACGCCGGCGCGCACGCAAACGAGTTCAAGGAACTGATCGATTCGGTCGACGAAGCGCAACGCGGATTCGTCGACAAAGTGCGCGCGAAACAGAGTTACCCGGAATTGCACATCCATGCCCATCAGGTTCTCGCCGATGTTTTGCGCAAACACGATTTCATTCGTATCAGCGCGGAAAGCGCTGTCGAATCGGGCGTGTCGTCGACCTTTTTCCCGCACGGACTCGGCCATCTGCTGGGCTTGCAGGTGCACGACATCGGCGGCTTCCAGAAATCCGGTGCGGGCGGCGCGATCGACAAACCGAAAGGTCATCCGTATCTGCGTCTCACGCGCACCATCGAACCACGCATGGTGATGACGATCGAGCCGGGCCTCTATTTCATCGACATGCTGCTCGCGGAGCTGAAAGACAAATCCGTCGCGCGCGACGTTAACTGGGAAAAAGTGGATCGCTTCCGCAAATACGGCGGCATCCGCATCGAGGACGATGTCGCCTGCACGGATTCCGCGCCCGAGAACATGACCCGGGACGCGTTCGCCGCCGCGTAAAAAGTAAGACGCGCCGTCTCACGATTAAACCGGCACAGAAGCCTATCGTGCATAATTGACCACGGAATGACGCGCCATGGCGGCGCGTCCGTCACCGCCAAGGAGCCGGTCAGCCGGCATGTGAGCCGATGTCGATGTCCCAACTTAGTAAATGCGCCTTGCTGATTGCCGTCGCGGCGTTCTGCGCGCAGGCCGGCGCCCAAAGCGCCGTCGCCACAAAATCTAAAAATCCACAAATATCCAAATCCACAAAGACGACGACGAAAGCGCCGGCGCACGATCCTAAAGCCGCGCGCATCGTCACGGTCACCCGCCTCGGCGACGTGACCGTGTACATGCCATCGGGACAACCGCGCGGATTCGCGTTGTTCGCATCGGGCGACGGTGGCTGGAATCTCGGCGTGTGGGACATGGCGCAAACCGCGGCGAGCCTCGGTTACGTCGTCGCGGGTTTCAGCACGCCGGCGTTTCTCAAAAGCATGGAAACGGATCCCGACGCGCAATGCAGCGACGCCGCGAGCTTCTTCGACCGCATCGCCGAAACCGTGCGCACCGAGATGCATGTGTCGCCGACGCTCAAACCGCTTCTGATCGGCTATTCGTCGGGAGCAACCATCGCCTACGCCGGACTGGCCCAGGCGCCCGCCGGACGCTACAGCGGCGCGATGACACTCGGCTTTTGTCCCGATCTCATCATCCATAAACCATTCTGCCGCGGCGCCGGCCTCACCGCCGAGAAACAGACCAAACCGCCGTACGGTGCCGTGTTCAACACCGTGCCGGAAGTCGGCGCGCCGTGGATCGTGATGCAAGGCGAAATCGATCAGGTGTGCAATCCACCGGATACAATTGCCTTTGTGCACAAAGTAAAAAATGGAAAAGTAGTCAGCCTGCCGCACGTCGGCCACGGATACGGCGTGCCGAAAAACTGGATGCCGCAATATCGCGACGGATTAGTCGAACTGCGCGACGCACAGCGCAACGCCGCGAAATGACCGAACCGCACCCTACGGCCGAACGCGCCGCGCCGAATCCCTTCGCGAAATTGCGCTGGATTCTGGCGCTGCTGTTCCTTGGCGTCACCGGATGGTTGTTGTATCGCGAAGTCGGTGAAATGCCGATGGCGGACATCCAGCACACGTTGCTCGATGTGCCAACGCTGCCGGCACTCGGCGTCGCCGCGCTCGCGTTGTTCTCGGTCGCGTTCACGGGATTTGTCGACGTGCTCGTCGCACGCTGGCTCAAGCTCGGCATTTCGATGCGCGACACGTTGCGCCTGGCATTCGTCGCCAACAGCATGGCCAACACGCTGAATCTTTCCGGCGCGATGGGCGCAAGTATTCGCCTTATGGGCTTAAGCGCGCTGAAGGTGCCGATTTCGCGTTCCGCCGCGATGATCGGCATGCAGGCGTTGTCGTTGTTGTGCGGATTGTCGTTGCTCGTCATCGTCACTCTGAGTACAAGCTCATTGCCGCTGACCAGCGGCACCGTGCAACGTTGGGCGGCGACGGCCGTGCTCATCGCCGCGGCGTTTTATCTGCCGCTGTATTACTTCCTCACGTCGCGTCGCCGATTGATGCGCTGGTTGCCGTCCGATGTCGGCCTGCCGCCGTTGCGCTTGAAGATCGAACTGACGCTCGTGTCGTTCATCGATTGGGTGCTCGCCGCCGGCACGCTGTACATCTGCATTTATCTTTCCGGCGAACATGTAAAACCCGGATTGCTGCTCGGCTCGTTCGCCGGCGCGGGCGTGCTCGGTCTCGTCAGCCAGGTGCCGGGCGGACTCGGCGTTTTCGACGGCCTTATCTTGCTCGCGCTCACCGAATCCGGCTACGACAAAGCCTCCGTATTTTCCGGATTGCTGCTGTTCCGCATTGCGTATTACCTCGTGCCGCTGCTCGTCGCGCTGGCGATGGGATCGGAAATGCTCACGGCGCGATTGCCGCTGCTGGTACGGTTGCGCTCGCGCCTTGCGGGTCATCCGTTATTCGGCGTGATCGGATTGCCGGTGACATTGCTCGCCGATTTCGGCACGCGCGTACTTGCCGTGCTGATCTTCGGTGCGGGCGCGATGCAACTTGCGTCCGCCGCGATTCCGTCGGTGAGCGAACACGTCGAAGTCGTGCGCTCGACGTTGCCCGTGCTCGCCGTCGAAAGCTCGAACTGGTTCAGCATTTTGTCCGGCGTGTTGCTGCTCGGACTCGCACGCGGCATCGACGGACGATTGCGCATCGCCTACCGCGGCGCGCAAGTGATCCTCTTGATCAGCGCCGCGCTGGCGATCACGAAAGGTCTGCATTTCGGCGAGGCGCTTTTCTTGCTCATCGTCGCGGGCGTGCTGCGCACACGCAAACGCGTGTTCACGCGGCGCGCGATGACGCTCACATCCGCCACCACGCTCGGCTGGTACACCGGCCTCATCATCTGCGTGCTGATTTTCTTCGCCATCGGCGTCGCGCAGGTGCTCGGCGACGATTCGTTCGACCTTTTCTATTTCGGCTACGGCGAACATACATCGCGTATCGGTCGCGGACTCGCCGCGGCCGTGCTTGGGGTTGGCCTATACCTCATCTGGCAAGTTTTCGCCGTCAAGCGACCGCAACTGCGTTATCCCGATCATGCCGAACTCGAACTCGCGCGCGATCTATATCGCAAGCACGGCGGCGGCGAATTCGCGCATCTCACGTTCATGGGCGACAAACATCTTTTCTGGGCCGCCGACCATCAAGCCGTGATCGCGTACGGCAGTGTGCGCGATCGTCTCGTCGCGCTCGGCTCACCGTGCGGTACCGATGCGGGCATCGACCGCGCGATCCTCGACTTTCGTCATTTCGCGGACGCACAGGATCGCAAGCCGGTGTTTTACGAAGTGCTGGAGCCGGATCTATCGCGCTATCACGATCACGGTTTCGATCTGTTCAAGCTCGGCGAGCTCGCGCTCGTGAATCTGTCGGAATTCTCGCTCGCCGGCAAACGCTGGGAAGATTTGCGCCAGGCGACAAACCGCGCCGACAAGGAAAAGTTGACTTTTTCACTTGTATACCCGCCATTCGACACGGCGCTACTGACCAACGTCGAACGTGTTTCCGATGCGTGGCTCGCCGACAAGGGCGGGACCGAAAAAAGTTTCTCGCTCGGTTCGTACGAACCGTTGTATCTCGAATGGAGCCCGCTCGCACTCGTCCATCGTGACGGCGAACTGATCGCGTTCGCCAACGTACTACCGCCGTATGGTCCCGGCGGACACGCCAGTGTGGATCTGATGCGTCATATCTCCGACGCGCCGCGCAGCACGATGGATTTCCTCTTCGCCAGAGTCATGCAGTGGGCGAAGGATCAGGGCCACGAAATTTTCAGCTTCGGCATGGCTCCCCTTTCGCGCGTCGGCGACAACCCGTACGCGCGCGCGAACGAACGGCTCGCCGCGCTCGCCTTCCGTTACGGCAATCGCTTCTACAATTATCAAGGCGTGCGGCGGTACAAAGACAAGTTCAAACCCGAATGGGTCGGCGCGTATCTAGCCTATCCGCGTGGCGTGTGGCTGCCCGGATTGCTGATCGATATCAGCGCGTTGGTGGCGGGTGGCTATCGCAAACTGCTCGTCGGATGATTCGGCACATAGTCGTAGCGTCGATAGGATTTTTCTCCGCTGCGCAGGCGTCGCCGGACAACACGCGTGACTGGTTTACGCTTTCGATCGACGGCGTTCGTACCGGTTACGCTTTCGAAGAACGGCGTGTCGATCACGATGTCGTCATCGAGCATGCCTCGACGACCATCACGATTCGCGAACTCGGCCGCCGTGCACGCATCGCGTATGACGCGACGTTGCGTTCCGACGCGACCGGACGACCCATTGCTTTCGACTACCGTCAGGAAGTCGGTACCGATCGCGAAGAATGGCACGGCGAATTCGCCGATAGCCAACTCGTCATCCACCAACGCGACGGGACACGACAGAAAACGACTCGCGTTGACGTCCCGAGGGACGGCACGCTCTCACCGCTGCGCGAACCCAGATTGGCGGCGCACGTCGTGTTTGATCCGCAGCGAAAAACGTTCGTCGCGACAGACGAATACGCCGGATCGGATTCGCGTCTGTTCGGGCGATCAATGACCCGCACTGCCTGCCAGCGAGATTGCGATGCGCGCATCGCGGAACCGATGGATGCGATCGCAAGCTTGCTGGTGCGTTCGCCGGTGCGGATCCCCGATTGGTATCGTCATCGCAGCATCCGCTATGTGATATCGCGCGCGGACGGTCGTGCGCCGGATGCCATTGAAACGTTCGAGCAGGATGTCTTGCGCGACGGCGAACGCGCGGTTCTGACGATCTGCGAAGATTGCGGACACGAATCGGGCGCCACGCCCACGGACATCGCGTATTTTCTGCGCCCCAATGCATGGGTGCGCAGCGACGATGCGCAGATCAGGCAGATCGCACTCGGTGCGGTGGGCGGAGCGAATGTGCACGAGTCGATGCGCAGCTTGACTAAATTCGTAATGCTGGCGATGCGCGGCAGCAACGACTTCATTGGCTACGCAGATGCCGTAACAGCATTGAAAACCGGTTCGGGAGATTGCACCGAATTCGCTGTGCTACTGGCGGCACTCGCGCGCGCACGCGGAATTCCCACGCGCATTGTCGTAGGTGTCGCCTATTCCAGTCGTTTCAGTGGCCGCAAAGACGTGTTCAGCCCGCACATGTGGGTGCAGGCATGGGACGGTGGCCGCTGGACGAGCTATGACGCGGCGCTCGACGGATTCGATTCGACGCATATCGCGCTCGCCATCGGCGACGGCGATCCGGCGGCTGTCAGTTCGGCCTTTTCCGCATTGTCGATGTTGCGAATCGAGAAAGCTGGCGTCTTGCGCGCGCCTTGATCAATGATCGTCGGCCGTCGCGCCACCGCTTTGCGACGGTAACCAATCCGAGGCA
>CAZZYA010000159.1:0-8555 GCA_964658115.1 uncultured Rudaea sp.
CGATCACCCGAACAACTAAGCGGTAGCGCTATCGCCGATCGCTTCCTACAATCGGGACTTTCGCTGTACGCGGAGGTTCCGATGCGCGTTTCAATCGTCCTTTTCGCCGCGCTGCTCACCGCGTGCAGTCAACCTAGCGATCCAACGCCACCCGTCTCCTCGACCCCGGTGCCGCAGCGCGAGCCGGTGAAGCCGACGCGCGACGGCCATTTCTCACCCGCGATCACCGCCGAGGATTTCGCCGCGTTCGATCAGCGCGTTTCGTCCGACGAGTTCGAAGGCCGCGCCCCGGCCACGATGGGCGAGCGCATGGTCACAACGTATCTCATCGATCAGTTTCAACGCATGGGATTGAAACCGGGTAATAAGGATAGCTATCTGCAAGCCGTGCCGACGGTCGAGACGACGCTGCTCGTCGACGCGGGCGTCGACATCGCCGTTTCCACAGGTGGAAATGTAGACAAATATACCTATCGCGATGACGTCATCGTTCGCACGCTGCAAGGACAGACGAAGGTCGATCTCGCCGACAGCGACATCGTTTTCGCGGGCTATGGCGTGATCGCGCCGGAATATCAATGGAATGATTTTGCCGGTATCGACGTGAAGGGCAAAACCGTCATCGTGCTGGTCAACGATCCGGGCTGGGGCAACGGCGACGCCACGCTGTTCAAGGGTAAAGCGATGACGTATTACGGCCGCTGGATGTACAAATACGAAGAGTGCGCGCGGCAAGGCGCCGCGGCATGCCTGATCGTGCACGACACTGCGGGTGCCGGTTATCCGTGGCAGGTTGTGGTCAATAGCTGGAGCGCGCCGCAGTTCGATTTGCCGCCGAGTGAAGATCGGAGTCCACGCGTGATGGTGGCGGGCTGGATCACGACCGACGCGGCCAAGCGTCTGTTCGCCAAAGCCGGCGCGGATTTCGATGCGCTGAAGAAATCCGCCGATCTTCGCGGATTCACGTCGTCAGCGTTGAACGCGAAATTCTCGACGAAGTTCACGAACCAGATCAGCAATGTGCAAACCACGAACGTGCTCGCGCTGTTGCCGGGCAGTCAGCGGCCGAATGAAGTGATCGTTTTTTCCGCGCATTGGGATCACTTCGGCCGCGATCCGAAATTACAGGGCGATCAGATTTACAACGGCGCCGTCGACAACGGCACCGGCCTCGCGGGTCTGCTCGAAATCGCCGACGCATTCGCGCATCAGCAACCGCCGCCGCAACGCTCGATCCTGTTCATGGCGCCGACGCTCGAAGAAGCCGGATTGCTCGGATCGAAATACTACACGCTGCATCCGACGTTTCCGATGAACAAGACCGTCGCTGACATCAACATGGACGAACTGATTCCATGGGGCAAAACGAAAGACATGGCGGTGATGGGTTTTGGCCAGTCGCAAATGGATGGCTATCTGACGGACGCGCTTGCGACGCAGAATCGCGTCGTGACGCCGGACGAGGAACCGGAAAACGGATTCTTCTATCGTTCCGACCAGCTCAATTTCGCGCGCATGGGCGTGCCCGTGCTGTTCGCGCGCGGCGGCTTCACGAAAGTCGACGGCGGCGAACCGGCAGGTCGCGCGGCGTATGACGACTTCACCAAGAACCGCTATCACAAGCCGGCGGACAACTACGATCCGAACTGGGATTTATCCGGCGTGATCGAAGACGTACAAGCGCTATACGCGGTCGGCAAACGCCTCGCCGACGAAACGACATGGCCGCAATGGGCTGCCGACAGCGAATTCAAAGCCGCGCGCGATGCGTCGCTGAAATCAGCCGCGCACTGATCGCACATCAGTGCGCGTCGTCCGGCTTTGGCGCAGGTGGTGTCGAAGGAGCGGGCGCGTTGCCGGGAGCGATGGCTCCGACGGTCACGGTCGCTTTCCATTGCGCATCGCGCGACGCGAAATACTGATCCGGGTTCCACCGCGAGTCGGCGTAGATGCTATCTCCGCCACAACCCGCTTCCGGCACGGATTGCCCGCCGATAACCGACGTGCCGCGACAACCCGATTTCGAAGTGACGTGCAGGATTAGTCCGAACGCACCCAGATGCGAACCGGTGATCTGCATCTTGCCCAGCGCCAATTGCGTGGCCATGCGCGGTTTGGCCACGGCATCGCCATAGCGCAGCGTCAGTTCATCGCGGATTCGCTGCGCCTGTTCAAGCTGCTCGGGAGACAACGTGGCTTTGACGCGGTCACGGGTCGCAACGAAGTCCGCATAGTTGCGTTCGGCCGCCAGTTCGAGCCACGCCTCGCCCGTCACCGGATCCTTTTGCCCGCCTTCGCCGTTGATATACATCAAACCCAGACTGAGTTGCGAAAACTTGTCGGCATAGCGCGCGCCGTACTCGAAATATTTTCGGGCACCCGAATAGTTGCGCTGCGTGTAGTAACGTACGCCCGTAAATTCTCCAAACAAGTCTGGATGGAACCAGGTCGAAGCGTCGTTCATCGCGATCAATGCTTTCTCGACGGCCGGATCGTCGAGAGGATCGTTCGGCTCCGCTGCACGAGCGCCGACCACGCTGATCAAACCAGCCAGCGCAACGACTTTTGCGATACAAAAAACGTTCACGATGATGAATCCTTGATGCCGTGGTGCGGCTGTGATGGCGCATTGTTCTACACTTCCTGTCACGGAATCGACAAGTGCTACCTGTCAAGAATTCTAGTAAAGGAACGATTACATGCCGGACATTCAAATCCTTGTTCCCGTGCTCATCGGCGTTGGTATCGTTTTTTTTCTCATTTCACTAACGCATCTTTTCGCCGCGCGGCGGCATTGGCGCGCACGGCGGCGTTTTCATAGCGCGCATCGTCTGGTCTGGCTGCTGGTGTGTTTGATCATCGCAGTGCTGAGTTTCGGTTTAGGCCTTTCGTTGCGCGGCTATCGGTTGCTGACGCAGGAATCACATGTCGCGACGATCTCGTCGCGCCAGCTCGGTCCGCAACAATTCGCCGTGCGCGTCGATTTTCCCGATGGCACGCACCAAAGCGCCGATCTGCGCGGCGACGAATGGCAACTCGATGCGCGTGTGCTGAAGTGGACTCCGCGAGCGGTCGAAATGGGCGCGAAACCGGTGTATCGGCTCGACCGTTTGTCCGGTCGCTATCACGACGCCACGCAAGCGCAGACCACGTCGCCGAGCGTTGTGTCGCTCGATGCCGAATCGGCATTCGATCTGTGGCACATGAAAAAACAGTTTCCCGAATGGCTGCCGATGGTCGATGCCGACTATGGCAGCGGTGCGTATCTTCCGTTGGTCAACGATGGAAAATATGACGCGGCGGTGAGCCCGCTTGGCGGATTGATCGCGCGGCCCGCGGATGAGGCGACCGCGCAAAAGATGAAAGCGACCGGCTGGTAGTTTCTCGCGATCGTTTACTTCGTGCGCGCGGCCGGCGGCGGCTTAGACATCTTCAACTGATCGACGAAGAACGCAAACTCTTCGGCCACTTCGCGATAGCGCTCGAAGCGCCCGGACTTTCCGCCGTGTCCGGCTTCCATGTTGATTTTGAATAGCAGCGGATTCGTATCGGTTTTCGTTGCGCGCAGTTTGGCCACCCATTTGGTCGGTTCGTAATACTGCACTTGCGAATCCCATAATCCGGTCGTCACGAGCATCGCCGGATAATTCTGCGCTTTCACGTTGTCATATGGCGAATACGACAGCATGTAGTTGTAGTACGCGGTTTCCTTCGGATTGCCCCATTCGTCGAATTCGTTGGTGGTGAGCGGAATACTCTCGTCGAGCATCGTCGTGACCACGTCGACGAACGGCACGTGCGCGGCGATGCCGCGGTAATCCTGCGGCGCCATGTTGGCGATCGCCCCCATCAGCAATCCTCCCGCGCTACCGCCGGCGGCGAACACGTTGTCCTTCGCGACATACCCTTGCGCGACGAGGAATTCCGTCGTGTCGATGAAATCGGTAAAGGTGTTTTTCTTCTTCAGCAATTTGCCGTTTTCGTACCATTGCCGTCCCATTTCCTCGCCGCCGCGAACGTGCGCGATGGCGTAAACGAAGCCGCGATCGATCAGCGAGAAACGCGGCGAGGAGAACCGCGGATCGGTCGAAAATCCGTACGAACCATAGCCATACTGATACAACGGCGCGGTGCCGTCCTTCTTGAAATCCTTGCGGTACGCGAGCGATACCGGAATCTTTACGCCATCGCGCGCGACGGCCCACACGCGTTCGGTTTTGTAGTTCGATGGATCGTAACCGCCGAGCACCGCGTCGCGCTTGCGCAGCGTGCGCTCGCCGGTTTTCATGTTCAGATCGTAAACCGTGTTCGGCGTGATCAGCGACGAGAAGTCGTAACGTAGAACGTCCGTATCCTGCTCGCGGTTTTCGCCGATGGTGGCGGTGTAGTCGGCGTCGTCGGCTTTGACGAAGAAATCCTTGCCGGCCTTCCACGGTTTCACGCGAATGCGTTGGAGGCCGTCACTGCGTTCGTCGATGGCGAGGTAGTTCTTGAACAATGCGATGCCGCCGATGAGCACGTCGTCGCGACCGCCGACGAGTTCCTTCCAGTGTTTCTTGTCGCCGGCTGCTTTGTCGTCGCATTCCATGATGCGGAAATTCTTGGCGTTCCAGTTCGTGCGGATCACCCAGCGATGATCGATGTGGTCGCTGAAATATTCGAAATCGTGTTCGCGCGGCGCGATGATTTTAAACTTGGCCTTCGGCTGGTTCGCCGGAATGAAACGTTCCTCGGCCGATAGCGTGCTGTGCTCGCCGATGCCGATGAATTTGTCGTCGCCGGTGCGGCTCACGCCCATGTAAAAACTGTGGTCGCGTTCTTCGTAGACGACGGCATCGCTCGCCGGATTGGTGCCGAGCACATGGCGTTTCACGCGCACGGTAAGCAAGGTGATCGGATCGTTTTCGACGTAGAACACCGTTTTATTGTCGTCGGCCCACGCGAACGAACCTGGCGTGTTTTTCAATTCGTCCGGCAACAGTTTCCCGCTGGCCAAATCCTTGAAGTGAACCGTGAATTGGCGGCGGCCGATCGCATCGTCGCTGTACGCGAGCAGTTGTTCGTTCGGACTGATTTCCATTCCGGAGATCTGGAAGAAGTCGTGTCCGGCCGCGAGCGCCGTTCCATCGAGCATGATTTGCTCCGCGCCGCTTTCGCCGCGTTTGCGCGCGTAGATCGGATATTGCTTTCCTTCTTCGAAGCGCGAGTAGTACCAATAATTTTTATACTTTGCCGGAACGGTCGAATCGTCCTGTTTGATGCGGCCGATGATCTCGTTGTATAGCGTGTCCTCGAGCGCTTTGTAGTGCGCCGACATCGTGGCGTAGTAATCGTTCTCGGCCTTGATGTAACTGAGGATCGACGGATTGGTGCGCGCGTCGTCGCGAAGCCAGTAGTAATTGTCGACGCGCACGCCGTTTGGCGATTCGACGTTGAACGGATGCATCGCCGCCACCGGCGGCTTCGGCACGGCGACTTGCGGCGGCGATTTCTGAGCAGCGCACGCGGCGAGAGCGGCGATCGAGGAAGCGACGAGCAGCGCGGAGAACTTCGGCCGGAAGGACATCGGTGCGGTTTCCGAAACGAGCAAGGCTGCCGATGGTAGAGGGTCGCCTGATATCGCACAACTTTAGGGAAGACGCTGCGTTTCTGCGAAAATCCGGCCATGTTCGATTTCATGATTCGCGTACTCGAGCGCCGCGGGCTGCTGCAGAAACTGGTGGCGCCGCTGCGCAAGCTCGGACTGCTGAACGTCGCGTTCCGCCGTTACGAACGTTATTCGGCACGTCGCACTTCGTCGACGACCATGCCTGAGACGAAGTTGCCGGTGCCGCCCGCGCAACTGCTTTATCAAGTCGCCGGCTCGGCGGATGCAACGTGGTTTCTCACCTGCGGCGAAGCGGTCTTCGGCGTGATCGACGAACTTCTCCGCCGGCGAGGCGTGCCGTTGTCGCAACTCAAACGCGTGCTCGATTTCGGTTGCGGATGCGGACGTGTGTTGCGCTGGTGGCATGCGGTCGACGGTCCATCGATAAACGGTTGCGACTACAACCCGGCGATGGTGGCGTGGTGCACGGCGAATCTGCCGTTCGCGCGGGTGGAAACGAATGGACTCGTCCCGCCGCTTCGCTACGCCGACGCGATGTTCGATTGCGTCTACGCCATTTCGGTTTTCACACATTTGTCGGCGGATTTGCAAACCCGCTGGATGGCGGAACTGAAACGAATCGTCGCGCCCGGCGGCTGGTTACTCGTGACGACGCAAGGCACCAATTTCGTCGACTCGCTCAGCACGGATGAACGCGCTCGCTTCGCGCGCGGCGAACTCGTCGTCCATTACGACGAAGCGAGCGGATCGAATCTGTGCAACGCCTATCATCCGGAAGCGTTCGTGCGCGGCGCGTGGTCGGCGGGATTCCGCGTCGCCGAATTCCTGCCGGCCGGCGCGCGGCCGAACGTTCTGCAGGATGTGTATCTGCTGCAGAAAAATTAGCCGATCGTTTTTTCGTAACGGCGCGCGTCGGCGCCGTCCTCGTAGAATCGGCGCAAGATCGGACCACGCCGATAGCCGCGCGATTCGTACAGATGGATGGCCGCGGCGTTGTCGTCGCGCACTTCGAGATAGAGGGTTTGCCGTCCGCTGTCGCGCGCCGACTTTTCACAGGCCCGCAAAAGCGCGGCGCCGACACCCATGCCGCGGCAATCGTGCGCGATCGCGATGGAATACAACCGCGCACGCCGACTTCTGCTGCGCAGAAAGACGAGCGCGCTGCCCGCGATTTTCGCGCCTGACTGCGCGATGAGCACAACGCCGGTCGCGCTGTCGATGTGGCGGCGATATTGCGTTCGCGACACACGATCGGTATCGAAGCTGCGATTCTCCAACTCGACCAGGGCGTCGAGATCGGCGGGACGCGCCGCTCGGATGCGCACGGAAGGTTTCGAAACGTTCATATTTCCTTGTGCTCGACTTGCATGCTCTGTGTCAGACTATCCGCCCGTGAAACACACCCGCACGATGCCGAAGCCGGCACCCATCCCACAAAGTATACATTTCCACGGTGAAGCCGCATGAGCCGGCTGGTCATCGTCGTGGAGAAGTCGTCGGATTGGGGTTCGTATTATCCCTCGGACAAACTGGTCGCCGCTCAGGAATATCTGAAGGAACTGGTCGCCGACGACGACGAGCGCGTGCAGGTTATCAATCTGTGCCGCAGCTACAAATACCTCGGCATTGGTTATTACGTGTCACTGCTGGCCGAAGCGCGCGGGCACAAAGTGATTCCGTCGGTGCGCACGATCAACGATCTTCGCAAGCGCGCCATCTACGGCCTCGATGTCGAAGACATCAACCAGAAACTCGCGAAATTCCTTCCTGAAGAAGGTCGCGACACCACCGACTTCGGCGTGCTCGTGTATTTCGGCGAAACCAGCCACGGCACGCTGGCCGATCTTACCCGTCAGGTTTTCGAGACATTTCCGTGCCCGATCCTGCGCATAGAATTCGAGCGCAACAAGGTATGGCAGATCGCGGCGATCAAGCCGTCGAGCCTGCATACGCTGAGCGACCAGCAGGAAGATTCGTTCGCCGAAGCGCTGGATAAGTTTTCGAAAAAACTTTGGCGCAAACCACGCGCCCGAAAGAAATACCGTTACGACATCGCAATGTTGAGCGACGGCGGCGATCCGATGCCGCCGTCGAACAAGCGCGCGCTGCGGCATTTCATCGAAGCGGGCAAAGAAATCGGCATCGAGGTCGAGCCGATCAACAAGAACGACTACACGCGCTTGGCCGAATACGACGGCTTGTTCATCCGCGAAACCACGGCGCTCGACAACCACACCTACCGCTTCGCCAACAAGGCGGAAAAAGAAGACATGGTGGTGATCGACGATCCCGGTTCGATCCTGAAATGCACCAACAAGATCTACCTGCACGACCTGCTCAAGTCACGCAAATTGCCGACGCCGAAAACCGAAATCATCTATCGCGACGATGCGAAACGATTGTCCGAATTGCCCGATCTGCTCGGCTTTCCGATCGTGCTGAAAATTCCGGACGGTTCGTTCTCGCGCGGCATCGTCAAAGTCGAAACCGTCGAGCAGCTCAAGTCCGCGGCCGCCGATCTGTTTCAGCACACCGCGCTCGTGCTCGCGCAGGAATTCATGTTCACCGAATTCGACTGGCGCGTCGGCATTCTCGACGGACAGCCGCTGTATGCGTGTCAATATTTCATGTCGCGCGGACACTGGCAGATCTACAACCACAGCGGTAGCAACGGCGCGCAACGCTCCGGCGGTTTCAAGACGCTGCCCGTGCGCGATGCGCCGAGCGAAGTCGTCAAACTCGCGCTGAAAGCAACGGCGCCCATCGGTGACGGTCTTTACGGGGTCGATCTGAAACAGGTCGGCGATCGCACCGTCGTCATCGAGATGAACGACAATCCGTCGATCGATGCGGGCGTCGAAGACGCGTATCTCGGCGAGGACTTGTACCTGCGCATCATGCAGGAGTTTCTGCGCCGCATGGAACGCAAGCGGCTCGGCATCACGGA
>CAZZYA010000160.1:0-8483 GCA_964658115.1 uncultured Rudaea sp.
AGCTGCCAGTAAGCCACATCGGCGATCGCGAGATCGTTCGACAATGAGAACGAAGGGTGCACACGGATGTGCGCCCTTTTTTTTTGGAAAAAGAATTCGTCGTGAATCTTTCCGCGGTGGACCCGTCGTCGAGCGCGTCATCAATCCAAATGTCACATTGGCGCGGTAGCGTGGTCATGCCGTCAACCGGGGTGCGGTCATGATCAGTGTGGAGAAAAATTTTTTCGACAGATTTCCGCGCTTGGCCGATGGTCGCGCGCGCAGTTTTTCGCAACCAGTGGTCGATCTGCTCCGCCGCATCACATGCGAAACCCGTGTCAACCGGATACTCAGCGATTTCGGCGCGTACTCGGGATTCGATTTCATCGAGCGTGTGCTCGATGATCTTCACGTCAGTTATCGCATCGCCAATACGGATCGCGACAATATTCCATCCGAAGGCCGACTCGTCGTCGTCGCCAATCATCCGCTGGGCGCGCTCGATGCGTTGGCGCTGATGCAACTCATTGGCACCGTACGGCGAGATGTGCGGATCCTTGCCAACGATATTCTGATGCAGTTGAAACCGTTGTCGCCGCTGTTCTTGCCGGTGAACGTGCTGGGCGAAAAAACCAGCGCGTCGCAGCGGCTGCGCGAAGCGTATCGCGCGTTGGAACGCGAGGAAGTGCTGGTCGTGTTCCCGGCCGGCGAAGTGTCGCGCATGGGTCCGAAAGGCATTCGCGACGGACGCTGGTCGAGCGGGTTCGCTCGCCTCGCGAAACATGCCGACGCGCCGGTGTTGCCTGTCCACATCGCCGCGCAGAACTCTGCATCGTTTTATGGGTTTTCGATGCTGGCCAAACCGCTTTCGTCGTTGTTGCTCGCGCGAGAAATGTTCGGCGCATCGCGAACGCGGATGGATATGGCCGTGGGCCAACCGGTGCCGTCGCGCGAACTTGCGCGTTTGTCCAGCGACCGCGCCGCGCAATCGATGCAGCGGCACGTCTATCAACTCGCGCGACGCCGGCCATCGGTTTTCGCGACGTCGCGAACGATCGCCCATCCCGAATCGCCGCTTGAGTTGCGCGAGGCGTTGAAGCGCGCGGAAGTGCTGGGAAAAACACGTGATGGAAAATCGATTCTGCTGTTTGACGCGCAGCCGGATTGTCCGCTGCTGCGTGAAATCGGTCGACTGCGCGAGCTTTCATTCCGTCGCGTCGGCGAAGGCACCGGTTCGCGTCGCGATCTGGATAGCTTCGACACCTACTATCGCCATCTCGTTTTGTGGGACGAGAATGCGCTTGCCATCGTCGGCGCGTATCGACTCGGCGAAGGCAACGCGATCCTGCGCGCGCGAGGAATGCCGGGGCTGTATTCATCGTCGTTGTTCGAGTATTCGCCGACGGCGCGAAGTTTTCTTGATGTTGGCGTCGAGTTGGGACGCAGCTTCGTGCAGCCCGCGTTCTGGGGTTCGCGCAGTCTGGATTATCTGTGGCAAGGCATCGGCGCTTATTTGCGTCGCCGTCCGGAGATTCGTTATCTATTCGGACCGGTGTCGTTGAGTGCTGCGCTGCCCGCCGAAGCGCGCGACTGGATCGTCCATTTCCATCGGCACTATTACGGCAGCAGCAATGCGTTCGCGACGGCGCGCAATCCGCATCACGTATCGCCGGCCCTCGCCGCTGCCGCATCGCGCGCACGGGCAGGCCGCGATATCGCCGCCGGCATGGTCCTCCTGCGCGAGCAACTTACCCGACTGGATGCCGGCTTGCCGGTGCTGTATCGGCAATACGCGGAACTGTGTGAACCCGATGGCGTGGAGTTTCTCGCGTTCGGAACCGATCCGGCGTTCGGTCATTGCGTCGATGGGCTCATTCGGCTGGATCTCACGCGTCTGCGTCCAGCCAAGCGCGACCGCTATCTCGCCGCCGCATGAAAAACACTTCATCGTATTATTTTTTCACATCGACAATCTCATCACGATCAAACGCGTGCCGGCGAATGCTGAGGTCGATCCGAGATGCGGTTAGTGGGTTGGACGAAAGTCGTGCAGCGGCATCCGAAGAGTTTTCAATTAAGATGCCGCTCCGGTACCGACGGAGGCAACATGCATATCGATGCGACGACGCTTGCAACGATTCAGATCCCGTCAAGTGCGGCGACCCTCGATGCGATTCTCGGCCGTTTCGGACTGCGCACGAGCAGCACGGAATCGTCGAACGAATTTGATATCGTGTCCGATGGTCGCAACGACGAGCCGGAAGTGAGTTTAGATCTGCTTGCGCTAAGCCTTAACGCGATGTCGCGCGCTCAGCAGGATGGCGCATTGCCGAGCTGGAAGTTGGTGGCGCGTAAATCGTAGCAAGACCGCGGCGACTTCGCGGCTCGTCGAAGTGGGTCGTCGAATCGACCGCGGCAACGAGCCAAATTGCGCCATGCCGAAGGTGCGCGGCAATAGTCCACTCACGGTGTAAGCTCGCTGCAGGTTTTGTTGCTGTCGCCGATTTTCGATGATGCTGACTTTATTTCTTGTGGCGAGCTTCGTTGCGCAGGTGACGTCGCCAGCCCATAGCGCGCTGGATGATGACGCGCATCGACGCATTGTCGCGGAACATTTCGATCAAGCCGAAGCAATGGCGAAAAATGCAATCGCTCATGCGCAAGGTTCGGACAAGGATTCCCAACGCCGCCGTCTCACCGCGTTGAACGCATTGATCGACAATGCCATCGCGCAACACGCGCTTACTGCGGCAGAAACCAGCCGCTGGATCGACGACGCATCGAAGCTGGACGCGCAACTATACGGCGAACAGGCGCGTCAGTTGGCTAAGCCCTTGGCCGCCGCGTCGCTGCGTGCGCGACGTTCCGCCAACGGACCTGACAGCACGACGACGGCGAACGCCCTGGCACAACAAAGCGTTGACCTGCTCGAACACGCGACAGGCGAGGTGGCGCCGACGGACCAAGCATTCGTCTACCAATCGTTTGCGGCAATGCATGTGGAAAGCGGTCGGTTCGATCAGGCGATCGTCGCGCTTCAGCATGCCGATCATGTTCTTCAGCCAGCGCAGACGGATTATCGGCGTTCGATCGATGCGCAAGTGCTGACGTTGCTCGGCACGTATGAATTGCAGGTCGGCAATCGCGCGCAGGCGATGATCGATGTGAAAGCGGGTGCCGAGTTGGCGCTGCGGGTGGGCGGTCCTTCAAGCAGGATGTACGCGGCCGCGCTCGCTGATCTCGGCAAAGTGCAGGTTTTCACCGCCGATTATGTGGCGGCGAAAGATACCCTGGAGCGCTCGGTCAACATCCTGCGCACGCATCCGAGCGAAACGTACACCGCGTCGATAGCGAACGGTTTTCTCGCCAACGCGTTGGTGCAACTCGGCAACGTCGATGCGGCGCGGCCGTATTGTCGCGAAGCGATTGCCGACTCGAAAGGCGACGCAGCGGGATTTCTGTCGGGCCGCCTCAATAGCCTGGCGATCATCGAAAAGCTAAGCGGACATCTGGATCTCGCGCACGACGATTTCGAACAAGCGCTGACCGCCGACGAACGCGTACACGATAAAAACTACTACGGCCTGGTTCCGATACTCAACAATCTGGGAGTGCTTTCGCTCAAGCGCGACGACTTGACCTCCGCGCAGTCGGAATTTCAGCGCGCGCTCGACATCGCCGCCGCCCGCGGCGGAGGCCGAGTGATCTACGATGTGCTGTCGGCCCGCGACGGGCTCGCGTCGGTGGCGCTGGGTCGTGCCGCGCCTGCGGAAGCCGATGCGTTGCTCGCGCAATCGATAGGCGAACTCGAACAAAGCTACGGTAACGGACATCCCGATCTTACTTTCCTGCGCTGCGAGCAAGCGTTGGCACAAGCACGTTTGGGCCGTCGCGACGATGCGTTCGCATCGGCGCAGAACAGCGAAGCCTTTCGCGTCGATTTGCTGCTGCGCACTGCGCCTGCGCTCGGCGAAGGGGAAATGGTCAATCTGAAAAACCGCCTGAACGATTGCGGCGGTCTCGTCGCGGCGCTCGCGGCATCGTCGCAAAAAGACGGCCAGATTCAGCGCGCGTGGCAATTACTCGCGGCATCGCGCGGAATCGCTACGCATTTGTCGTCGCTACGGCTCGCGGCTGCGCGAAAAGCAACCGATGCGTCGAACAAAGAAGCGTGGTCGTCATGGGAAAGCGCGGCGAACCACTATGCGGAATTGCTGTTGCGAGCCAAAGTCGATGCCGACATATTGAGCAAAGCGCGCGCCGAGTTGGCAACGGCCGAATCGAAACTCGGCTCCGCCGGAGGACCGGTAGCCGGCATCGCTGATCTCGCGTCACCCGCATCGTCGCAACGACAGGCGCCGGGCAGCGTGTTGATTGCATATTTCGTCGCCGATACTTTCGATCTCGCCCCCGATGCGCGCAGCGATCCGCAGGTGCGGCGTCTGGTGAAATCGCCGCACACGGTTTATGCGTTCGTTAGGCGCGACGGCGCTACGACTCTGGCGGCGCTCGGCGACAGCGAAAAAATCGAATTCACGATCGCGTACTGGAATCGTTTGCTGCGCGATCCGAAAAGCGATCTCACGCAATTGTCCGAAGCCGGCCGCGCCGTGCGTGCGGCAATCTGGGATCCGCTCGCGATCGGAAACTCGGCGCAGCACGTTTTTGTAGTTCCCGACGGCGCGTTGTATCGCGTCAACTTCGCCGCGCTGCCCGATGGCGACGGTTATCTCGTCGAGCGCGGACTGCGCGTGCATTTGCTGGACAGTGAGCGCGACTTGGCTCTGAACGACGCGTCGGCGCAGTCGCACAAACTTCTGCTCGTCGGATCGCCCGATTTCGGCGGCGATCAGTCCACCGCGATCACGCGAACCGACGCATGCGCCACGGCCTTCGAGGCGTTGCCAGCGACGCTGACGGAAATGAGCGGCATCGCGCAGCTATGGCGCGATGCGTCCGGTACAGCGCCGATCGTTCTCAGCGGCCGCGATGCCAACAAAACAGCGTTACGTGCAGCGGTCGTGGGTAGTCAAATCATTCACGTCGCGACGCACGCGGCGGAGTTCGACGAAAGCTGCAGTACGTCGTCGGCACGCGGGATGGGGCTCGCGAACGCGCCAGGGAAAACGTCCGCGACCAAACCGGCCGCGCTTGCGTTGAGCGGAGCAAACGAATTTCTTGTGAACGGAAACATCGCCGGCATTCTCACCAGCGAAGAAGTGCTGGAGTTGCCGCTGGATGGCACGCAGTGGGTCGTGCTGTCCGCTTGCGACACCGGCTTAGGTCCCGTCGTGAACGGTGAAGGCGTTTTCGGATTGCGCCGCGCGTTTCGTCTCGCCGGTGCGCATACCGTCGTGATGAGTTTGTGGGAAGCCGACGATGCGGCCACCGCGCAATGGATGGAATTTCTGTATCGGGCGCGTCTGCAAAAACATGCGTCGGTTCCGGAAGCGATCGCACAGGCGCAGCTCAGCATGCTCGCCGACCGGCGAGCGCGCGGTGCCAGCGTGCATCCGTATTTTTGGGCGGCATTCGTCGCCAGCGGCGACTGGCACTGATTCCTATCGCAGCGGTTGTGCGTGCGGCAGGCGGAAATCCCAAACGCGAATATTGTCTGTCGAATTGGACAGACGCGTTTTGGCGAGCACTTCGCGCAAATAAGGATTTCCGATCGTGAGAATTTCCGGCGCGGGCGCGAGTTTCGACATGCTGCGCGGCAGTGCCGGCGCGGAATCGTCATCCGTGTTCGCACGATCGAGCCGCGCGATTTCGCGATCGAGATCCGGTTGCGGTTCACGTGCGACGAGCACGACGACTTCCTCGCTCGGCGCGTCGGTGACCACTTGCCAATCGACGAGACGTCCATCGACACTGCCCGGAATGTGATGCAACGTTCCCGGCGCTAACGGGTTGGCGGGAAATGCGCCCGTGATCGGAAATAGCACGGTTGCCTTGTTGTTCTCGCTGCTTCCGAAAATGTATACATAAGCTGGAAATGTACTTTTAAACTCCACCGCGATTTCGTCGCCGAGATTGACGAAACTTCCGCTGCGCAATGCTTCGCGACCTTCGTTGGCGGTTTCGCGTACGAGATCGACGTGGATGTCGGCAGCCGCGGCGGGATTTTTCAGCATCGTCCAACCGACGACGGCTACCACCATCGCGGCGATCAGCGAAAGCGCCAGAGCAACGCTCGCTTTGACGTGCAACGGCGCGGGCGGACGCAGGGCCGCCGCGAACGCGGCCGCGCCGCGATGACGTCGGTGCGGATCGACGGCAATCGCACGATCAACAGCGCGCGCTGTCGCGTTCGGAATGTGCGGAACGAGGATCGCGACGCGCGGGCCGACGCCGCTATGCTGTGCACTCAGACGCTCGATGTTCGCACCGTCGTAAGGGTGGGCGCCGGCCAACAGCCGAAACATCAGCACGCCTAGCGCATAGACATCACTCTGCGGAGACGGCTCCGTGCCCCGCAAAATTTCCGGCGCCAGATAAGGCAGCGTTCCCACCATCACCGCACTCGGCGTCGCGCTTCGGAATCGTTGCGCCGCGCCGAAATCCATCAGCACGACGCGGCCGGAATCCTCCAGCATGACATTGCTCGGTTTGATGTCGCCGTGAACGATGCCTTGCGTGTGCAGCGCCGCGAGCGCGTCGCAAAGACGGCTGCCGATTTCCACGGCATCATACAAAGGCAGAGTCGGTGACGAGGCAAGCACATCCTCGAGCGATTGTCCGTTGACCAGTTCGGTCCATAATCCGGCGCGGCCATCGATATTCGCGGCACCGTAGACGCGCACGATGTTGGGGTGGTGAACGCGCGCGAGATGCCGCGCTTCTTCCAGAAAATCGTTGGACAACGCACCGAATTCCGCGCGCCGAATCTTTAACGCAAAAAACTGATCGAGCACCGGATCGTACGCTCGGTACACATCGGCCTGCGCGCCTTCGCCGAGTTTGTCGAGCACATCGAGCGGGCCGAACGTGAACGATGGCGCGGCCATCGGCCTGCGATTGCCGAAACGCTGCTGCGCTTCGCGGAATCCGTCGACGACGTGTTTGAGTTCGATGAAACCTTTGATGTGCGCGTCGTCAAGATCGATGTCGTCCGACAAAGGTTCGTCGTCGGCCACGCATTGCGCGAGGCGTTCGATGGCGCGCTCACGGCGGGAAACGATATCGTCTTCCGGCGCGGGCATCAGCGCACTTCTTCCAGTTCGAGCGCGAGCTTGGCAACCGCGCGCGTGACCATGACGCGAACGGCGTCCGGCGTGCCGCCGACTTCGGCGGCGATTTCCGGATAACTCAAACCAAACTCCAGACGCATGATCACAAGTTCCTGCTGTCGCTTGGCGAGCTTGCCGACGGCGTTGTGATACGCGTTGATTTTCTCCTCGCCTATCGCGCGTTCCAGTTGTGTCTCGACGTCGGCGATCTCCTCGACGCCCGCATCCAGTTCGACCGTTCGCGGGCGCGCTCGGCGTCGACGCAATTCGTCGCGCACTTGGTTGAGCAGAATTCGGCGCAGATAAATCAGGAAACTGCCGGGCCTGTCCGAGCGGAACGTACCGAGCTGATTCAGCGCTTTGATCAAGGCGATCTGCACGAAGTCTTGCGTGTCGTTGACGTCGCGGAGCGTGAGTGGCAAGCGACCGTGCGCCCAACGCAACAACAACGGCAGGAAGCGTTTCAGAAGTGTATGACGCGCGCTGTCGTCGCCGAGGCGAGCGCTGCGGATCAGTGCGGCGGTCGAATCCAACGCGGCGGCCCCGTCGTCGTTAAGGTCAATACCCATTTGGATTCCGGCTCGTGCAAGTATCGAGTTTTACGCCGCCGTCCGCCGATTGCAAGGCGAGATAATGTTCCGCGTCCGGCGCGGTGCAACTCGATTCGCCGTGCGATTCCGCGCTGACGCGCCAAGTCGAACCGATGCGATCGAGCACGGCATAACCTGCGAACGCGAGTCCGTCGATGCGGCCTTCCATTTGAACGATCGCATTTTCCGCCGCGACCACGCAGGCGACGAGATTGACGCATTCGGGATACGTGTCGCACCACAGCGCGAACAACGTTGGGAAATTCGCTTCCGCGCGCATCACGCGCAGCTCGGTTCCATATTCGGCGCTCATCAGCGCGAGCGTGCCATCGACGTCGCGTCTATCAATTGCGTTGAGGAAAGCGCGATAGGCCCGAAGCGGTTGTTCGGGGTCGAGCCGTTGTGCGTCGTCGGATGAAAACATGCGAGGTATTCCTGACTGTTTGATCTCGTATAAGACGCTTATCGGCAGCGCAACCGAACATCGATCGTTGCGTGATCTGTTCGGTTCGGCGCGCGCGCTGCGTCATGAGTGCATCAATCCAGTGGAGTGAACAAATGTCCGTCATCACGCGCGCCGCCGTGGCCGTTTTCTCGAGTACCTTTTCGTTGTCGGCCCTGGCCGGAAACCTGCTGTCGAATCCGGATTTCGCTAGCGATCTGTCAGGATGGACGGCGAAAACCA
>CAZZYA010000161.1:0-2623 GCA_964658115.1 uncultured Rudaea sp.
TTGGTGACTTTTTGCCGTTGAGCAAAAAGTTACCCGCCGCTTGCGGCGGAAGCTTGCGCTCTTCAAAGTAATTCACGCGGACGCCGGTCAGTTTCAGCCAGCAGCACGGACGTGCTGTCTGCGGACAACATCCTTCGCGAGAAAACAAAACGTTTTTTGGTGACTTTTTGCCGTTGAGCAAAAAGTTACCCGCCGCTTGCGGCGGAAGCTTTAGCAAGAAAAAACCAACACCCTACTCAGAAGCGATTCGGCGCCGGCACCCGACACCCCACCATCTTCTGCTTCGCATCCGCCATCATCACAGAATTACTCTGCGCGTTCCCGACCTCGATCAGCGTCTGCAAATTCTTCGCGCATAACGCGCCGACTTTCGGTCCGAGCTCATACGATTTCTGCGCCGAAGCCATCGCCGCATTCCAGTCGTTCGTTTCCACGAACAGCTCCGCCTGATATTGCAGCAAATCCGGCGAGTTCGGTGCGATTTTCAACGCCGCGCCGACTTTGTCGAGCGCCGGTGCCGTCTGCTGCTGCGCCTCGAGCTTGTGCGCCTGATCGACCAATCCGTCCACGGCCGGATCGCGCAATGGATGCACTTCCACGCTCGAATTGAACTGACTCCCCGCCGCGCGGATGTTGCTTAGCGCCGAACTCGTATCCGGTTTCACGGCGGCCGTTGGTGGCGCAGCCGGCTGCGAACAAGCAACCAGAACCAATGCCGCCGCAAGATATACAAATCCCGTTTTCATCATCACATTTTTCATAATGTTCTTCGTCGTCCCTGACGAGCCTCAATGGCTGCCGAATATCGATTTGATCTCTTGCCACACGCAATGTTCCGTATCCGATGGAACATGTCCGGCGATGAACGGCATCTGACGGGCACTTTCGCACTTCTCCTGCGTGCGCTGCCCGGACTCCGGATCGATCCACACCGTTTCCAGACCGTCGCTCGACGCCTGCAACGACGATGTCGGCAGATTCTGGAACAGCGCGATCCACGCTTGCAGTGCGCCCGTCGCGCCCCACAGGCCGGTCGGCTTGTTGTCGTCGCGACCGATCCAAATGACGGCCAGTTGCGAACCGGTGAATCCGGCGAACCACGAGTCGCGCTGCGAATCGCTGGTGCCGGTCTTGCCCGCCGCGTGCAGATAGCCGAGTCCGCGTTCGGTGATCGCGCGCGCGGTGCCGATGGTCGTGACGGACTGCATGGCATACGTCACCAATCGCGCCGGCGCCACGTAATCGCCGGCGCCGGATTTCACGGTGTATTGCTTGAGCGGTTTGCCTTGCGCGTCGAGCACGCTGCGCACCGAACGCAGCGGAACGGCGTGGCCGTCGGCGGCGAAATACTGATACATCTGCGCGACTTCGACCGGTGATAAATCGACTGCGCCAAGTAGCAATGAAGGATTCGGGTTGATGTCTTCGTTCATGCCGAACGACTGCAGCAGACCACGCACTTTGTCGACGCCGAGCGCCATGCCCAGATGCACTGTCGCGAGATTGTACGAGTGCGCGAGCGCGTCGATCATCGGTACGCGTCCGTGTGTTTCGTGATCGTCGTTCTGCGGCATCCAATGCGTGCCGTTCGGCTGTACGAGATCGACGGTCGAGTCATCGAGCAACGTGGCGAGCGAATAGGTCTGCGGCTGCGCCAGCGCGACCAGATACACGAACGGTTTGATCAGCGATCCGATCGGCCGCTTCGCTTCGAGCGCGCGATCGAAGCCCGGATCGTTCGCGTCGCGCGCGCCGATGAGCGCTTGCACTTCGCCGTCGTGCATACCGGTGACGACGAGCGCGCTTTGCAGTTCCGGCTGTTTCTTGCCGAGCGCGTCGAGCGTTTGCGCCATCGCCTGTTCGGCGAGCGCTTGCGTCGATGGCGACAGCGTCGTGTAGATCGACAAGCCGGCACACTGCAATTCGTCGCTCGCGTAATCGCGTTCGAGTTGCGCGTGGACGAAATCGAGAAACGCGGGCGCGCGATTGCTTTGCAGTCCCGACGATTCCAGCACCGACAACGGCGCGGCGCGCGCGGACGCGAGTGTGGCGTCGTCGATCAGTCCGGTTTCGTAGAACTCATTGAGCACGAGATCGCGCCGCGCCGTCGCGAAATCCTTGTGTCTGCGCGGGTCGTACAGACTCGGTCCCTGCACGAGGCCGACCAGCAGCGCAATCTCGGGGGTGGTCAACTCGCGGGGTTCTCGTCCGAAATAAAATTCCGACGCCGCCGCGAATCCGTGCACGGCCTGCCCGCCTTGCTGCCCGAGGAACACCTCGTTCATGTAGGCTTCGAGAATGCGCTTTTTGTCGTAGCGTGCCTCGATGATCAGCGAAATCAGCGCTTCGTTGATCTTGCGCGAGTAACGCTGTCCGCGATCGAGGAACAGGTTCTTGACGAGCTGCTGCGTGAGTGTGCTGCCGCCTTGCACGACGTGTCCCGCCGCGACGTTCGACAACATCGCGCGCAGAATCGAAACGACGTTGATGCCGTGATGATGCTTGAAGTCGCGGTCCTCGATGGCCTGCAACCCGGCCACCAGCAACGGCGGCAACTGTTCGAGTTTCACGACGCGCCGCTCTTCCTGCTCGGCGCCGTACAGCGTGGCGATGCGCGCAGGAT
>CAZZYA010000161.1:2633-8468 GCA_964658115.1 uncultured Rudaea sp.
CGCGATCCATCGGCGTGTTGTGATCGTCGAGGAGTGAAGCGACGCTGCCGTTCGCCATCGTCACGATGAAACGCTTCGACGGTTGGCGTCCTTCCGCGTCGGCGAACGAACGGCGCGCGATGACGAAACGATCGCCGTTCGACGCGTACGTTCCCGGCAGTTTCGCGTCGCTCGCTTTGGTGTAGCGCGCCGCATCGAGTTCGATCGCGAGCGCCTTCGCGTTCATCGGCGTGCCGACTCTCAAATCCAGCGGACGCGCATAAACGCGGCTGGGCAAATCCCACGACAGATCGTCGAAGCGCGCGCGCACTTGCGTGTCGAGATAAATGAGGTACGGGCCGAGAAAGCCGAGCGCCGTGCCAGCAATCAGCCAGAACGGGATGCGCACCCAGCGCCAAATCAGGCGCACCACCGACCACAGACCGCTGAAGAAGGACAAAGCGTGAACACGGCAACCCAAGTCGGATCGCAGTGTAGCCGATGCGCGCCGAACCGACCGATGTAGCGCCGCTGCGGTGACACGAACGCAGCGTTCCGGGATAATCGGCGCGTTGAATTCCCGCCCGAAAATCTTTAGCCAAGGAGGCTTCATGCACGTCAGATTCGCGTTGGCCATTGCGATCGTGGGTTGTTTCGCGTCCGTTCCCGCGATGGCGGATTTCCGCGCCGATTTCGCCGTCGTCAAAGGCAGCCAGAGCGACCAGATGCCCGGCATGTCGCGCCTGGAACTCGGCGGCAACAAGATGCGCATGGATGCCGATAAAGTATCGATGCTGTTCGATACCGGCAGCGGCAAGATGATCGTGTTGATGCACGACAAGCATCAGTACATGGACATGCAGAAAATGGTCGAGACCGCGAGCGCGGCAATGGCGCAGGCGAACGCCGCGCTCGCCAACCTTCCGCCGGAACAGCGCGCGATGATCGAGCAGCGCATGGGCGGGAAGATTCCCGGCATGGGTGCCAAAGTGGACGTGAGCGTCACGCCGACCGGCGCGCACGACCGCGTCGGCAACTACACCTGCGAGGTCTATCGCACGCAGGTTGGCGGTGAGCATATGGAAGACGTGTGTCTGGCGAACGTGGCCGACGCCGGTATTGCAGGCGCCGATCAAGCCACCTTGCGACGCGCGTTCGACGAAATGAAAACGATGACCGATAAGATGTCGAACGGCATGTTCCACTCGCCACTGCATTCGATGCCGGCCGACAAGTTTCCGGTGCGCATGACGCGTTACGACGGCGACAAGGTCGTGCAGGTCGTCGAGTTGAAGTCGCTGACTTCCGTCGGCGTTTCCGGCGGCGATTTCGCCATTCCGGCCGGCTACAGCGAGGCCGATATGGGTTCGCTGCGTCGTCACTGATCGACAAAAGTAAACTTGTGGAAAATGCAACATCCGCGTCGGTGCGCGTCTGCCTGTACGGCGACGCATCCGCGGCGGAGCATGACATCGGCGTCGCGCACGAACGTATCGACGCCCGCGCGACAAACGATGCATTGCGGTTGGCCGCGAAAACATTTCCCGGCGAATCGCTCATCCTCGTCCGCGCCGGCACGGCGTTGCCACCGTTCTGGCGTGAACGTCTGACACGCGCGCTGGAATTGCCAGACGTAGCGGTGGCTTCGCCGCTCGACAATCTCGATCCACAACGTTCGCCGCTACCGCCGGATGCATCGAGCGCCGCGACGGCATCGGATGTCGATGCCGCCTGCTATCGCCACGGCGACCGCGCGCCGCTGCAATGGCCGAACTTCTCGCCGCTGCTCAGCGCGTGGAATGGCGACGCGCTGAAATCCATCGACTTCGCATCGCTGCGCGGAAACGCATTGCCGCCGACGCTGTCGCCGTGGCGCGCGATGCTCGTCGGCGATCTGTATGTCGCCGACCCGGCGAGGCCGCTGCGCGGACCGCGTGCACCGAAACCCGGCGAAGACGAAGCGCTGCCCTCGCCGCTCGGCGAACTTCGCGAACGCGTTGCGGTGTCGCTGCGCATGCCGCGCAGTGCGTCGTATCCCGGTCTCGACGACAAACCCGTCGTTCTACACGTCTTACACGCATGGGGTGGCGGCGCGGAACGCTTCGTGCGCGATCTCGCGGCGACCGATGCGTCGCGCCATCATCTCGTATTCGTCGCGCGCGGAAATTTCGAACGGCGGTGTTTCGGTGAATCGCTCGAACTACAGGACGGCGCATTCACGCAGCCACCGCTGCGGCGTGCGCCCTTGTCCGATCCGATCGCAAGCACACGCGCGGCGCATCGCACGTATGCGGAATTTCTCGACGGGATTCGCCGCGATTTCGGTGTCGATTCAATTTTCGTCTCGTCGCTGATCGGCCACAGCCTCGACGTATTGCGCACCGGCTTGCCGACGATCCATTTCGTCCACGATTTCTATCCGATGTGGCCGTTGCTGCATCGCAATCTCGACGATGCGGCACTCACGTTCGATGCAGCGTTGATGACGAAAGATTTGCAAACCGCCGACGCCGGTTTCGAATTCGCCGAGCGCGACGCGTCGCATTGGCTCGCACTGCGCGAACAGGCCGCCGATGCGCTGATCGCCGCCAACGCGACGTTGATCGCGCCGACGCACTCGGCAATGACGCTGTTCCTGCGACTTCAACCGAGATTGGCCGGACTGCCGCAGCACGTGATTCCGCACGGCACCGCGTTGCCGCAAACCGATGTCGCACTGCCGCTCCCTGCGCCGCCGCGTCGCGACAAATTGCGGTTGATCGTGCTCGGCCGCGTACGCCGCGGCAAGGCGGCGGCGATGCTGCGCGAACTGTTGCCGCGCGTGCGCGAACACGCGGAAATTTTCCTGCTCGGCGCGGGTCCCGAAAGCCACGAGTTCTTCGGCATGCCGGGCGTGCATATTCTGCTCAACTATCGCCATCACGAACTGCCGAAACTGCTCGCGCGCGTCGCGCCCGATGCGGCGATGATCCTGCCGAATTTCGCGGAAACCTTCAGTTACACGTTGTCGGAACTGATTGCGTTCGGCATTCCCGTGATCGCGACGAAACTCGGCGCGCTCGCCGAGCGCATCCGCGACGGCGTCGACGGATTCCATGTGCCGCCGGATGCGGCGCGCGTCGCCGAACTCATCGCCGATCTCGATGTACGCCGCGATCGTCTCGACTCGGCGCGCGCGACGCTCGCGCAAACGCCGCATCGATCGCTCGAAACGATGTCGATCGACTACGCATCGTTCTTGCCGGCGAGGCATCGCCGCGCGAGCAACGTCGTCGAAGAAACGCGTATCGATCGTACGGTCGCGCAAACGCGCGCGGGAGAAATCGGCGCGCTCGAACGAAGCGGTGAATCACTTCGCAAAACGATCGCCGATCAGCAGACCGAACTCGTGCGACGCGGCGAATGGGGTTTCGATCTCGACGCGCAAGTCAAACGCGCCGGCAAGTCCATCCGCACGTTGCAAGCCGACGCCGAACAATTACGCAGCGATCTCGACGAACGCACGCAATGGGCGCTGCGTCTCGACGACGAACTGAAACGCACTTACGCCGAACGCGACGCGTTGCTGCACAGCACCTCGTGGCGCATCACCGCACCGCTGCGTTTCGCCATGCGCAAACTACATGCGTTGCGCGCGCGTTTGCGCTATTCGACAAACCGGCTGCGCGCGATTCTGCATCGCACGCGCGGCAGCCTCGCCAGTCGTGGCGTGGTGGGCACGATGAAGCGTGCGGCGGATGAATTCCATCGCAAGCAGGCGCCGGTCGTCACACCGCTCGTGCCCGAACCGAGCGAACGTTTCGCGCCGTTCGCGGTTCCGGCGAGCGATGCGCCGCAGGTTTCGATCGTCATTCCGGTGTTCGACAAAATCGCCTACACGGCTGCGTGTCTGCGATCGCTCGCCGAACACGCGCGCGGAATTGCATTCGAGACGATCGTGGTCGACGACGGCTCGACCGATGCGACAGCCGAACGTCTCGCGCAGGTCGACGGCATTCGCGTGCATCGCAATGCGCAGAATCTCGGCTTCGTCGGCTCGTGCAACGCGGGCGCGACGATGGCGCGCGGGGAATTCATCGTTTTTCTCAATAACGACACGGTGGTCACGGCGGGTTGGCTGCGTGCATTGCTCGACTGTTTCGCGCAAGAACCCGCAGTCGGATTGGTCGGTTCGAAGCTCGTCTATCCCGACGGTCGCCTGCAGGAAGCGGGCGGCATCGTTTTCAGCGATGGATCGGGCTGGAATTACGGACGCTTCGACGATCCCGCCGACCCGCGCTACAACGTGCGACGTGAAGCCGATTACTGCTCCGGCGCGGCGATCATGCTGCCGCTTGCGTTGTTCGATCAGCTCAACGGATTCGACACGCGCTATGCGCCGGCCTATTACGAAGACACCGATCTCGCGTTCGCGGTGCGCGAAGCCGGCAAGAAAGTAATGGTCGAGCCGCGCTCGTGCGTCGTGCATTTCGAAGGCGTCACGGCCGGCACCGACGTTTCGAGTGGCATGAAGCGATATCAGACGATCAATCGCGAAAAATTTGTGGAAAAGTGGAAAAGTGCGCTGTCGAAGCAACCGCCGCCGACCCACGAAGCGAGCCTCGCCGATCGTGCCGCGCAGTGGCGCGATCGCGGCCATGTGCTGATCGTCGACGCGTACACGCCGACTCCGGACCAGGATTCCGGTTCGCTGCGCATGCTCAATCTGATGCGTCTGCTGCGCGAAGACGGTTACGCGGTGAGTTTCCTGCCCGACAACCGCGCGCATGCCGGCGATTACACACGTGCCGTGCAGGATCTCGGCGTGCAGGCGCTGTACCACCCGTTCGTGTCCGATCCGATCGCGTGGCTGCGCGAGCACGGCAAGACATTGTCGGCGGTGATCCTGTCGCGGCATTACGTGGCGGCCAATTATGTCGAAAGCGTGCGGCTGTACGCGCCGCAGGCGCGACTGATCTTCGACACGGTCGATGTGCATCATTTGCGCGAACAGCGCGTAGCGGAACTCGAAGGCAGTGCCGAACTCGCGCAGCAGGCCGCGCGCACAGGGGCGCAGGAGCTGAAGCTGATGCGGGCGTGCGATGTCACGCTGGTCGTCAGCGGGACCGAAAAAGAAATTCTGTCGCGCGCGTTGCCGCAGGCGCGTATCGAAGTTGTTTCAAACGTGCATGAAATTTATGGTCGCCGGCGCGGATTCGACGAACGCCACGATCTGGTTTTCGTCGGCGGTTTTCAGCATCCGCCGAATGTCGATGCGGTATTGTGGTTCGTGCACGAGGTTTTTCCTCGCGTGCGCGAGCGACTTGGCGACGTCACGTTCAACGTGATCGGCAGCAAAGCGCCGTCGGCGATCCTCGATTTGGCGCACGACGGGGTGGTGGTGCGCGGCTATGTGCCCGACATTGCGCCGTTCATGGACGGCTGCCGGCTGGCGCTTGCACCGCTGCGGTACGGCGCGGGCGTCAAGGGCAAGGTGAATATGGCGATGAGTTATGGATTGCCGGTTGTTGCTACATCGCCAGCGGCTGAAGGGATGCACGTCGAAGACGGAGTTGATTTGCTGATTGCGGATTCGCCGACTGATTTCGCGGATGCGGTTGTTCGTGGTTATGGCGATGCGGCGTTGTGGGTGAAGCTTTCGGATAATGGGTTGGCGAATGTGAGGGAGCATTTTTCGTTTGAGGCGGCGCGCGCGGCATTGAGGCGTGTGCTTGATGGGGTGGTGCGTGCGTAGCGTCGCTGATGCTTGTCGTTCTAACGGAAAATTGGAGGCCAAGTTTTGGTTGTGGGCGAATTTAATCAGCTTCCGCTCGGGACGAGCGGGTAACTTTTTGCTTAACGGCAAAAAGTCACCAA
>CAZZYA010000162.1:0-2927 GCA_964658115.1 uncultured Rudaea sp.
CAGCGACGTGCGCTGGAGTCGATACGTCACTTTCCGCGTATTGCGAACGTATCGAACGATCTTCTACCGGCGCGGGCTGATCCGATGCGCACGCGGTCAGAAAAAGCATCGCGGCGACTAACCCAAATCGTGCAAGAAAAAAAACGCGCGAGAAATCTCGTTGCATATCCGTATCAACGTAGAAAGCGGAAGTAGATCACGATCAGGACGATCAGTGCGAGAAGCCCCCAGCCGATCCATTCGATCCAGCGATGGATCGCTTCCTCTGCGCGTTTGCCGAAGAAACGGATCACGCCGCACAAAAGATAAACGCGTTTGCCACGCCCAACGATCATGCCCGCCGCGAAGGCCGGCAGCGGGACGCCGACGAATCCGGCGGCCCACGTAAAAACTTTCAGCGGAATCGGCAGGAAGCCCGCGAGCACGAGCATCCAGAAAATTTTCCAGCCCGTCTCACTGTGCAATTGCGCGACGAGCGCGTCGAATTTGGGCATCCATCCGAGATCGATCAGCAGCGGTCGTACGAGTTCGAAGGCAAAATGTCCAAGCGCGTAGCCGACGAACGCGCCGATGATCGATCCGCCCAAACTGATCGTCGCGTAGCGCGCCCAGTTTTGCGGCTTTGCCAACGCCATCGGCGCCAGCATCACTTCCGGTGCGATCGGAAAAATAAACGCTTCGATGAAACTCAGCCCGAACAGCAACCACTCGGCCTTCGGGTGTGCGGCCCATTTGATCGCCCATTCGTAGATCGGCTTGAAGATTTTCATCAGCCCAATCCGCCGAGCAGCGGCACGAAGCTGACGGCGCCGAGATTTTCCTGGATGACATCGTCTCCGTTGCGGCGAAACCGCTTAAGCTGCTGCGAACCCGGCGGACCGACCGGCGCGACCAGCACACCGTCGGGTGCGAGCTGTTGCGTCAACTCAGCAGCGACGCGATCGTCGGCGGCGGTCAACATGATCGCGTCGAACGGCGCATGCTCGGCCCAGCCGAGTTTGCCGTCGTCGTGTTTCGATCGGACATTCTCGAAACCCAGTTTGCGGAATCGCCGACGCGCGTTGCGCAGCAGTTCTTCGATACGTTCGACGGTGTAGACGGACTTCACCAACGACGCGAGCACCGCGGCCTGATAGCCGGAACCCGTGCCGATCTCGAGCACCTTGTCCGGCATCGCGTGCTCGACGACGGCCTCGGTCATGCGCGCGACCACCCACGGTTGCGAAATGGTCTGTCCCAATCCGATCGGCAACGCCGTGTCTTCGTATGCGCGTGACGCGAGCGCTTCCTCGACGAACAGATGGCGCGGCAAGCGACCCATCACATCGAGCACGCGCCGATCGTGAATCCCTTCAGCCTTGAGCCGTTCGATAAGACGATCGCGCGCGCGCTGCGAGGTCATGCCCTGCCCGCGCGCTTCGGGAACATGCCGCGAGAACAGGCTCATGCAAGCGGACTCATGCGGCGTCGCCCAATTCGAGCGTGAGCGAATTCACCCAACCGCTGACTTTTTCGAGCGCCTGATAACGCGTGAGATCGACGTGAATCGGCGTGATCGAAATATAACCTTCGCGCACGGCGTGGAAATCGGTGCCGGGTCCGGCGTCTTCCGCTTCGCCGGGCGGACCGATCCAGTACATCGCACGTCCGCGCGGATCGCGCTGCGCGATGCATGGCGCGGATCGATGCCGTTTGCCCAAACGCGTCACCGCAAATCCCCGAATCTCCGACCAGGGACGATCCGGCACATTCACGTTGAGAATCGTATCCGCCGGCAAGGGATCGACGAGTAAGCGCTGCATGATCGACAACGCGGCTTGCGCGGCGGTGTGATAGTGCTGGCCGTTGTGATCTTTGGCGTCGAGCGACACCGCGATCGCTGGCAATCCAAGGAATCGACCCTCCATCGCTGCCGAGACGGTGCCGGAATAGATCACGTCGTCGCCGAGATTGGCCGAATTGTTGATGCCTGAAACGACCATGTCGGGTTCGTGCTCGAGCAAGCCGGCGAGCGCGAGATGCACGCAATCAGTCGGCGTGCCGACGACGCGATAACGCCCATCGTCCAGGCGAGCAACGCGGATCGGCTGATCGAGCGTGAGCGAATTGCTGGCGCCGGAACGGTCGCGATCGGGCGCAACGATGATGACCTCGCCGACGACCGACAGCCGCTGCGCCAGGATGAGAATGCCGGGCGCATCCACGCCATCGTCGTTGCTGACCAGAACACGCATGTCGAAATCGGCGGCGCCACGAAAACCCAGCGTGCGATTGTACGTGAGCGGCGACGCAAACTGAACGCGATCAGCTTTCCTTGAGGCCGAACTCGACCGGCGAACTGGCGCGCACCTCAGCCAGATCGAGCTGCATTTCCAGAAGCTGGAAGATATCTTCGTCGATGCTGTCGCGGTTGCGCAGCACTTGCAGATGCTTGCGTTGCGCGGCGACGCATTCCAGTTCGAGCGTGTTAAGCGCGACGTCGAACGGTCGATCGACATTTTCCGCCGCTGCATGCTCCATCGCATAACGCTGCTTGAGCAGCATGGCTTCGTCGTCGACGCGATGGGCCAGGTGCGACAGCGACGCTTCGAGCAACGCGCGCCGCGTGTTCGCCAGTTCCCGAGCGCGCGAACCGTCCGGCTCGAATTTCAGCCAACGAATGAAAGGACCCAACGTGAGACCCTGCACGATCAGCGTGCCGAGCACGACCATGAGTGCGGTGAGCAAGATCGTGCCTCTTGCCGGAAATTCCGGCGGCAACGCGAGCGCAGCGGCAAGCGTCACCATGCCTCGCATGCCGCACCACGCGCCGACGGCACTTTGCTTGAACGTCGGGCCGGCGCGTTTGCCGTGGTCGAGCCAGCGATAGATCTGGCGTAATCCAATATTGCAGATCGCCAGCCACACGATGCGCACGCCGATCACCA
>CAZZYA010000162.1:2937-8419 GCA_964658115.1 uncultured Rudaea sp.
CAACGCATCGGCCGGCAGATCCGTGATCGCTTCGCGCGCCTGCAGCCCGACGAGCAGGAACGCCATCACGTTCAGCACGAACACGACCGTGCCCCACATCGAATACGAATGGATGCGATCGCGCGCGGGCGGCCGGTATTTGCGCTGCGTGGATAACGTCATCGCCGCAGCGACCACGGCGAGGATCGACGAAAAATGCAATGCATGAGCGATCATCCACGTGGCATAGGTCGCTACGAACTGGAAAATAATTCCTCCGAGCGTGCCGACCAGAAACGGCATCACCCAGATCACGATGCGCGCGACGAGAAATCCCACCAGCAGACCGCCCGGAATCGAAACAGCAAGTGTCCACGCGTTGTCGCCGGATGCATTCGGCGTGGCCGCCGCGACGGCCACGCCGAAAATCAGCAGCGCCACCGCATCGTTGAGAAGACTTTCGCCCGCCAGCACGAGCACCGTATCGCGCGGCAGACTCACCTGACGCATGATCGCGGTCGCTGCCGCCGCGTCGGGCGGCGCGACGATGGCACCGAGCGCGATGGCCGCGGCGAGCGGCATCTTGATCCATGCGACGGCCTCCCACGCGACCGCCGCTGCGGTGACGACGACGGCGAGCACCGCGAGCGCGATGAATGCGACCCAGAAACGTTTCAGTGCGCGCTTGGGAAAATCGAAGGCGGCATCGAGAATCGCCGGCGCGATGAACAACGTCATCACCAGATTCGAATCGATGTGGATGACCGGCGCCCACGGCAACGCGGCGACCGCCACGCCGGCAAGCGCGAGCATCGTCGGATAGGGAATGCCGAGTCGTCCCGACACCTGTAAGAGCACGATCGCCAGCAGCAGCAACGTGAGAATGCTTTCGAACAGCGCCATCGGTTTCGCTCGCGTTCGTCCTCAGGTCAGTATCGCGCACGTCGGCGCCGCGTCAACCCTGAGTGCTCTGCTAAGCTCGAACGCGATGAAACGAGGCACGCCAAAACCGGCCGATGTCAGCGACGCGGATCGACAACTGTTCGCCGCGGCGGTCGGACCGATACGCACGCTACGCACGCAGCGCGCGGAACCGCACCGTGAACGTCCGCCGCCGGAGCCCACACAAGCGCTGCTCGACGAAGCGCGCGTCGCCGACGAGTTGATGAGCAGCCTGATCGACCCCGCATCGATCGAGGTCGGTGAGGAAATCAGCTATTTAAAGAACGGTGTGGCGCCGCGCGTGTTGCGTGATCTCAAGCGCGGGCGCTTCAGCATCCGCGACGAAATCGATCTGCATCAAATGACGGCCGCTGTCGCGCGCGAAGCGATGAAGGAATTTCTCGAGTACAACCGGCGCGCCGATCGTCTCTGTCTGAAGATCATTCATGGCAAAGGATTGCGGTCGCGCGCGGCCGGACCAGTGTTGAAACGCATGGTGGACAGCGCGTTGCGCAAACGGGGCGATGTGATCGCGTTCGCTTCTGCTAAGCCGGTCGAGGGCGGGACCGGCGCGACGCTGGTGCTGCTCAAACAACGTTAGCGAAGATCAGTCGCCATTTTGCGCGTTCTCGCGCGTCGGATAGTGAACCCAGATCAGTTTGGCGCCGTGCGATTCGGCCCATTGATTCACGAGCACGACCTTTTGCTGATCGAGACGCTCGCCCGCCGACGGTTTCGCCGGCGCTCCGGCGCACGCTGTCAACGATGCGCATAGCGTGAAAAACAATCCTGCTTTCGATGCCGTCATGAGCATTCCCCTTTTGAATGGAACAGCGGAATCGCACTTGGGTTGAGAGTCGATCAGCTCGCGCAGAATTCGCGAAGAATCACCGTCGCATATGCTCCCGCGCTCAACACGAAGCTAACCGATAAGACGTCCTGTGCCATCCATTCCGTCGCAAGATTCTCTGCACGCAACACCAAAGCGCGACGTTCCTGACGCAAGCCAGCGCATTCGAGACCGAGCGCCAGCGCCGGTTCGTTTTCCGCCACCGCGCGTTCGATAACCGACACACTGTTTTCCGTGCGAAGCGCGCCTTCGCCCCACAACGGGCCGGTTGGACCGATATCGCCGCGCGCGCAACGTTCGGCGATTTCGGAAACGATCGGCTCGGGGCCAAAAATGCTGTGCGTGCCGTGCAGCATCCACACGTCGCCATCGAGCGGCGTATTCCACGTACCGCTCGCGACGCGTTCGGCGAGCACGCGATTGAAGAGTTCGGAACGCGCAGCCGACAGCAACAGCGAACGCTCGTGCCGTTCGACACGTTTGCCCGCGAACATCGCGATCGCGCGCTGGACGTTCGCGGCGTCGCGTCCGAAACGTTGTTCTCCGAAATAATTCGGAACGCCGTTCGCGGCGATTTTTCGGACGATCGCATCCGAACATTCACGATCACCCTCGACATCGCGCAACACGATGCGGAACGTGTTCGACTTGTGCGCACCGCGTTTGAGTTTGCGGCCGTGACGCGTTGCCGACAGCACGCGGCGATCGTCGGAATCGAACGCGCGCCAATCCGGATCGGATTTTCCCGGCATATGCACCGAGAACGTCTGGCGCGTCAGCGCGTGACGATCCTTGATGCCCGAATAACTCACGTTCATCGGCGGTACGCCCGCGAACTTCGCCAGCTCGCGCGCGATCCAGTCGGTGTTCGCGCCGCGCTTCTCGATGTGTACGAAAACATGCTCGCCGACACCGTCCGGTTCGAATCCGAGATGCTCATCGACGAAGAAATCTTCCGGCGTCGATCGCAGCACGCCACGCAACGGCGGGCCGCCGTAAGCAAACGGCAGCGCTGTCATTTCGCGTCGATCGGAACGAGCAGCACGACCGCCTGCGCCGCGATGCCTTCCTCGCGCCCCGTGAAACCGAGCTTTTCGCTGGTCGTCGCCTTGACACTGATGCGATCGATGCCGCAGCCGAGATCCGCTGCGAGGTTGGCACGCATCTGCGCCGCATGGGGTGCGATCTTCGGACGCTCGCAGATAATCGTCACATCCGCGTTGCCGAGCGCGAATCGGTTTTGATTCATCAGATTCGCGGCATAGCGCAGGAACGTGCGGCTGTCGGCGTTGCGCCAGCGCGCATCGGACGGTTGAAAATGCTGGCCGATGTCGCCGAGCGCGAGCGCGCCGAAAATCGCATCGCACAACGCGTGAATGACCACGTCGCCGTCGGAATGCGCAACGATGCCGCGCGTGTGAAGAATCCGCACGCCGCCGATGACGAGATGATCGCCGTCGCCAAACGCATGCACGTCATAGCCTTGACCGATACGCATCAGGCCGTCTTCCCGAGCAGGAATTCGGCGAGGGCGAAATCGGGCGTGGTCGTGACCTTGATGTTGTCATCGCTGCCCTCGACCAGTAGCGCACGATGTCCGGCGCGTTCCATCGCCATCGCTTCGTCGGTGACGGTGATGCCGGCTGCCTTGGCGGAAGTCAGTGCCTTGTGCAGTTCGCCAAGGCGAAAAAGTTGTGGCGTCATCGCACGCCAGCGCGACTCGCGTGGCTCGGTGATGACGACGCGTCCATCGCTGCCGGCACGCTTCAGCGTATCGCGCAGCGGAGACGCGAGAATGGCGCCGCCGGCCGGCACGCCGAGTTCGATCAGCTTATCGATGTCCGACGCGCGCACGCACGGTCGGGCGGCGTCGTGCACGAGTATAAATTGGGAATCTTCCACTTTGTCGCGAAGTGCTTCGAGGCCGGCGCACACCGAATCGGCGCGTTCGTCGCCGCCAATCGCCGTGCGCACGGGCTTGCCCCGCAGCGTCTGCATGCCGGCCCAGTATTTGTCGTTCGACGCAAGCACCACGATGATGCCGGCGATGCGAGCGTGCGCGGCGAGGCGCGTTACTGTCTGCATCAACATCGGTTTGCCGGCCAGCGGAAGATACTGCTTCGGAACTTCGCCGCCCACGCGTGTGCTGCGGCCCGCTGCCGGGACCACGCACCACATTGCGGCGTCATTTGTCGCCATTCTCGGCCTTTTTTTCGCCGGGCCCAGGTTCGACGACTTGATAAAAGATTTCACCCGGTTTGATCAAACCTTGTTCGGAGCGCGCGCGCTCTTCGATCGCCGCCTTGCCGCTTTTTAGATCTTGCACTTCTGCGGCAAAAGCTTCATTGCTTTGTTTGAGCTTCTGATTATCCACCTTCTGCTCGTCGAGCTCGCGTTGCAATAGCCAGACTTCGCGCATACCGCCTTCGCCGGCCCATAACTTCACTTCCAGAGCGATCAGCAACGCCAACAGGATTAATGCGACATACCGCAGCACCGATGCAACGACTCAGCCGACCAGTCCCGGAACGTTCGGGAACGCCGCGCGCCCGGCGTATTTCGCCGCACTGCCGAGCGCTTCCTCGATGCGCAGCAACTGGTTGTACTTCGCCACGCGATCGCTGCGGCACAACGAGCCGGTTTTGATTTGCGTCGCGGTCGTTGCGACGGAAATGTCGGCGATCGTGGTGTCTTCCGTTTCACCGGAACGATGCGACACGATCGAGGCGTAATTGGACTTGTCGGCCATCGCGATGGCTTCGAGCGTCTCGGTGAGCGTGCCGATCTGGTTGACCTTGATCAGAATCGCATTGGCGATGTGCTTGTCGATGCCCTGCTGGAAGATAGCCGTGTTGGTGACGAAAAGATCGTCGCCGACGAGCTGCACTTTTTTGCCGAGTTTGTCGGTGAGCGCTTTCCAGCCGTCCCAGTCGCCTTCGGCCATGCCGTCTTCGATGGTGATGATCGGATATTTCTCGCACCAGTTCGCGTAGAAATCGATCAGTTCGTGCGAGGACAGTTTCTTGCCTTCGCCGTCGAGGTGGTACACGCCAGCCTTGTAAAACTCCGAACTCGCGACATCCAGACCGAGATACACATCCTTGCCCGCGTGATAACCGGTTTTGCCGATGGCTTCGAGGATCGTCTCGATCGCCTGTTCGTTGGATTTGAGATCGGGCGCGAAACCGCCCTCGTCGCCGACAGCGGTATTGAGCCCTTTCGCTTTCAGTACACTTTTCAGCGAATGGAAAATCTCCACACCGGCGCGCAACGCTTCGGAGAAATTCGGCAAGCCGACCGGCAGCACCATGAATTCCTGCATGTCGACGTTGTTATCGGCATGCGCGCCGCCGTTGACGATGTTCATCATCGGCACTGGCAACGATGGCGCGCGCGAACCTGCGAGGAATTTCCACAGCGGCAATTTTTTTGAGATCGCCATCGCATGCGCGTTCGCGAGCGAAACGCCGAGCAGCGCGTTCGCGCCAAGCTTGGCTTTGTTGGGGGAACCGTCGAGCTGGATCAGCTTTGCGTCAAGACCGTTCTGATCAGCCGCGTCAAATCCTATTAGCGACTGCGCGATTTTCCCGTTGACGTTCGCAACGGCGTTTTTGACGCCTTTGCCTTGATAGCGCGATTTGTCGCCGTCGCGCAGTTCTACGGCCTCGCGCGAACCGGTCGATGCGCCGCTCGGAACCGCAGCGCGGCCGA
>CAZZYA010000163.1:0-8419 GCA_964658115.1 uncultured Rudaea sp.
TATCCGCGCATCACGACCTTACCGTCCGGCTCGACGGTGTCCGTGCAAGGCTGTCTCAACGGATACGCGTGGTGCGACGTGATCGCCGGGCCGGATCGTGGCTGGGTCGCCGGCGAATACCTGCAATACCTTTACCAAAACCGGCGTGTGTACGTGAACGATTACGGCCCGCGCATCGGCATTCCGGTCGTTTCGTTCGTGATCGGAACGTACTGGGACAATTATTACCGCACGCGCAACTGGTATCGCGACCGGGATCGCTGGTATCACCGACCGCTGCCGATCCGTCCGCCGCCGCCGCGTCCGCCGATTCACGCGAGACCGCCACCGCATCCGCGTCCACCCGACCACAATCGTCCACCGCCGCGCCCACGCCCGCCCGACCATAATCGTCCACCACCGCGCCCGCGACCGCCCGACAACAACAATCGGCCGAAGCCGCCGGTGACACAGCCGCGGCCTAAACCCAATCCGTCGGTGCGGCCACAAACCCGCCCGGCGCCGGCCAATCGCGACAACGGCGGCTGATCGCTTCCTGACGCGGCCGCCCACGCGCGGCTGCGTCATACGCCTGTCACACGATTCGCGCGTAGTGCGCCCGTTCGTTCCGACGGGTTCGCTGCATGCACATTGCCGACGTCACGTTGTTCTTCGCGCCGCACAGCGGCGGCGTGAAACGCTATTTGCTCGCCAAACATCGTCATCTGAATGAAACGCCCGGCATCCGCCATTCGTTGATCGTGCCCGGCGCACGCGATGCGGAAGTGTCGCCCGGCGTTTTCGAAATGCGCAGTCCGCCCACGCCGTGGCGCGGCGGTTATCGTGTTCCATTGCGGACATCGCGCTGGCGCGCGCTGCTCAACCGGCTTGCACCTGACGTGATCGAAGCGGGCGATCCGTACCATCTCGCCTGGACCGTTCTCGGCGCCGCGCGCGATCTGGATATTCCCGCCGTCGCCTTCGCGCATTCGGATCTTTCGCGCATGCTCGCGCATCACGTCGCGCGCGTGGCTGGACCGGTGACCGATTGGTATTTGCGACATCTGTACGCGCGCTTCGATCTCGTGCTCGCGCCGAGTCGGGCGATCGCCGAACGCCTCGCCGGCAACGGCGTGACGAACGTGCTCGTGCAGCCACTCGGCGTCGATGGCGACGAGTTTCATCCGTCGCGATCCGATCCGACGTTGCGCGCCGAACTCGGTCTCGCGTCCGACACGCGCTTGCTCGTCTTCGCCGGCCGCATGGCGCGCGAAAAACAGATTCCGGTATTGATCGAAGCCTTCGCGCGACTGGGTGATGCGTATCACCTGATGCTCGTCGGCGGCAGGGCGCGCGAACGAATCAGCGCCAACGTGACCGTGCTGCCCTACGAACAGGACAGCGCGCGCTTGGCGCGTTTGCTCGCGAGCGCCGATGCGCTGGTGCATGCCGGTGTGCACGAGACATTCGGTTTGATCGTCATCGAAGCGATGGCGTGCGGTCGACCGGTCGTCGCAGTGAGATCCGGCGCGCTGGCCGAACTGGTGGGCGACGACGTCGGCGTACTCGCCGAGTCGAGCGATCCGCAGACGTTCGCGAACGCGATCGAAATGCTATACGCGAACGACTGGCAAGCGATGGGCCGCCGCGCGCGCGCCAGCGTCGAAAAAGTATACACGTGGAAAAGTACTTTCGCGCTGCAGCTCGAACGTTACGCCCATCTGACGCGTCACGAGCCCGCCGGCGACTACACGCACGCCGATGCGGCCAACGCGCGATGAAGCCCGCGCTTTGCATCGCGCTGCACGATGTCGCACCCGCCACGTGGCCGCGATGCGCGCGATTGCTCGCGATGCTCGACGGGATCGGTGCGCGCGCCATCACGTTGCTGGTGGTGCCCGATTTCCATCGCCGCGGCATCGTGGCCGGCGATGCGGCTTTCATTTCGGCCATCGAATCGCGCCGCGGACGCGGCGACGAAATCGCGCTGCACGGTTATTCGCACGTCGATGAATCGCTCGCGCCGCGCTCACCGTCGGCGTGGTTCCGACGGCGCGTGCTCACTGCGTCGGAAGGCGAATTTTCCGCACTCGACCGCGCGAGCGCCGCGCAACGCATCGCAGCCGGTCGCGACATGCTCGCGCGCATCGGCTGGCCGGTCGACGGCTTCGTGCCGCCGGCTTGGCTCACCAGCCGTGGGGCGCGCGATGCATTGGCCGCGAGCGATCTGCTCTACACCACCACGCACACGGCGCTCGTCGACCTGCAAGGCGGCAGGGTGCTCGATGCGCCGAGCGTCACGGCGTCGGCGCGTTCGGCCTGGCGACGCGCCGTGAGCGAACGGTGGTTGGGCGCGGCGCGATGGGCGACGCGCGAATCGCTCATCGTGCGTGCGGGTTTGCATCCGGTCGACGCCGATCATCCGCGCTTGCTCGCCGCGTGGCGATCATTGCTCGTCGAATGGCTCGCCGAACGCGAACCGATGACCAAACGCGCCGCCGTCTTACGTGCGGTTTCAGCCGCTGATGCTGGACCGTCCGAGTTCGACGTGACCGGCAAAACGCCAGCGAAAATCGTCGCCCAGCATCACGGTGACGTCATACCAGCCGTCACTGGATGCCTCGAGGTCCCACACCTGCGTGGATGAATCGCGTGCATCGAGCGCGACGATACGGTCGGCATCCACGTCATAGGCCTTCGACCGAACGGTGACGATGTGTTCCGCATCCGATCCGTTTGCGATCGTTAGATGTAATCGCACTGTCGAAGAAAAATCGTAATCGCACCGGACATCAAGTGCCGACGGCGCGAGTCCTTCGAAGTGACGCAAGAAACCGTTCGGTCCGTGGATGGCAATATCGTAGGCGTCGCCGACCGGAATCGTTTCGTGAACGCGTTCAAATGGTGCGACATCGAACCGGCGCGGCGCGTCGTCCGCGTGCACCGTCATGTGCACCGACGCGGCACCATCGTTGCCGAGCACGAGACAAAAATCATCGCCGACGCGGGTCGCATTCGCGTTGGGCTGATACGGCAACGCGCGCGCCGGGCGCGTTCCGGCTTCCTGCAATCCCGCGGCGGGCAATGACGGCGGCGCGGACATCGCGACGCTCGTCGTCGTGAAGTCGAACGCCGACATCAGATCGCCACATACGCGGCGTCGCCACGCGCTGATGTTCGGCTCCGTCACGCCGCTGAGCGTCTCCATGAAACGGATCACCGATGTGTGATCGAACACTTGCGAGCACACATGCCCGCCGCGACTGAACGGCGAGACGACCAGCATCGGCACGCGCGGGCCCAGGCCAATCGGCATGCCATTGACGAATTCATCGCGCGTGCCGGATGGCGCGACGGGCTGTTGCACGTGATCGAAGAAGCCGTCGTTCTCGTCGTAATTCACGAGCAGCACCGTCGATGCCCACACATCGGGATCGCTCGTCAACGCGGACAGCACGCGCGCGATGAAATCCGCGCCGCGTTGTGGCGAATGGCTCGGATGTTCGCTGCACGATTCCGGCGCGACGATCCACGACGCGAACGGCAGTCGTCCATTCGTCACATCGCTTTCGATAGCCCAAACGATGTCGGCGCACGTGTCGCCGTGCACGCGAGGAACCGACGCCATACCGCGTTGGTGCAACGGCGTGCCGGGTTTCGCGTGCTGGAATTCGCGGAACCATGCGAGCGCGTTGTCGTCGTAATTGTCACCGGTGTTTTGGTAAATCTTCCAGTCGACGCCCGCGCGCTGCAGACGTTCCGGATACGTGGTCCAGCGGAAATCGCGAAGCGAATTGTCAATGGCCGGTCCGCCAGCGACGCCGTTGGGATCGCACGTGCCGCTCCACAAATACAGGCGGTTCGGATTGGTCGACCCCATCACCGAACAGAAATAGTGATCGCACACCGTGAACGCATCGGCGAGCGCGAAGTGGAATGGAATCGTCGCGCGATCGAGGTACGCCATGCTGGCGGCGCCTTTCGCTTTCACCCAAGCGTCGCAACGGCCATCGTTCCACGCGGCATGCGTGCCCTGCCAGGAGTGATCGAGATCGACAATGCCATCGGACGTCGCATGCCGATATGGCGCGACGCACGCGGCGTTCGCATCGGGCTGTGCGAACACGTTTCCGCGTCGTCGGCGTAGCGCGGTGCGATCGTCGAAACCGCGTACGCCACGCAGTGTGCCGAAGTAATGATCGAAGGAACGATTTTCCTGCATCAGCACGACGACGTGCTTGATCGCGGAAGGCGAATGCTTCGTCGGGGCGGCGGCCAGCGCGGATCGCAACGGGAGTGAAAAATTCGGCAGCGCCGCGGCACCGGCCGTGGCGGCGGACAAACCCAGAAAATCGCGCCGAGACAATCTCGCCATGCCGCCTGCCGGCTGAAAACCCGAGCGCAGCGTGACGATTCGCGACGTCAGGACCGTGAACGCGCGCTTTCATTTCGATGAACGCCAGGTTGCGGTGTCGCTACAGCGCGCGTTAAATGGCGTCATGCTGGATCGCGCATCGGTTGCCATCGTTCTGCTCGCTGCCGGGGAGGCGTCGCGATTCGGTTCGCCGAAACAGATCGCCTCGATCGGTGAACGCGCGATGGTGCGGCATTGCGCGATCAACGCACTCGGCACGCAGGTGCCGGTGTTCGTCGTAACGGGCGCGCACCGCGATGCGGTCGAAACCGCGCTCGGTGGACTGCACGTCGCGCTCGCGCACAATCCGGAGTGGGCGGCCGGGGTGGGTGCGTCGATCGCGCACGGCACGCGTGCAGCGCGCGAACGCAACGCGGCGTTGCGCGGTGTGCTGATCGCCTTGGCAGATCAGCCGTCGATTTCGACGGAAGATTTGAGCGCGCTGCTGCGCGAACACGCGGGCACGCCGCAAGCCATCGTCGCTAGCCGGTTCGAAACAGGTATCGGGCCGCCCTGCGTGTTCCCGGCATCGTGCTTCGACGATCTCGCCAGCCTGCGCGGACCGATGGGCGCGCGCGCGGTGATGGAGAAGCACGCGGGCATATGCCGCGCGATCGACATCCCCGGCGCCGCGCTCGATATCGACACGCGCGAGGACTATCGCCGTTTCGTCGAGCCGTCCGGCCTACCGCAATCCTAACGATTCCGGCGGTAAACTAATCGCTTCGTTCACGGTCGAACCTGCTTATGCGTACATGTAAATTCGTATACTTTTTGTTGATTGCCGCCGCCTCGCACGTTTATGCGGGTGCGGGCCAGACGAGCGCGGGCGTGAGCACCGCGATAGGCGGCACCGATCCCACCGCGGCAACGCAGGACGTGCAGTCGCAGTCGTCGAATTTCGTGCAGTCCAATCAGATGGTCGCGAACGGCACGATGGGCACCGCCGGGACGGCGACGGGCGCGACGTTGGGCACGGCAACCGGCGCGCGAAATGGCCCGTCGTCGGCCAGCACCGATCCTAACAATCCCGGCAAGCCCGGCGATCCGAAAAATCCGTCCGGCGATCCGAACGCGTCAAGCGCAAAACCCGCGGCGCCTGCCGCACCACCGGCACCTCCGCCGGAATACGTATCGAACATCAAGAAGGTCGATCATTCGGCAACCGTCGCCGCCGTCGTTCCGGCCGTGGTTTCAGCGGGCGAAAAATCCGCGTCGTCCGCCGGGAAATCGACCGCGACAGCGGACGTCAATCCATCCATGGTCACCGCGCCCGGCGTGCAACGTCAGGCGGCAGCGGCACAACAGAAATCCGCGTCGCGCGTCGCGGACCCTGCTGTCAGCACCGGCGCCGAGCGCGTTGCGGAAGTGACGGGCTCGTCCGGCGGCAGCGGCGAGCCGCCCGACAGCTACGCGTTCTACATCGGCCTCATCATCGCAGGCGCCTTGCTCGCATTCGCGGCGGCGATGTTCCTGCGCGTGGAAAAAGGCGTCGCGCGATAACTACGCGGCTTTCTTCCTCGCCGACTTCGACTTCGATTTTGCCTTCGGCTTTCGCTTCGTCTTGGGCTTCAGGATCGTGCCGGTACACCGTGGCGAGCCGCAAAGGCACTGCCAGATTTTCTTGATGCGTTGGGTGTGCGGCTCCTCGAGCGTGATGCCGTAATCGTAGGTCAGCTCTTCACCCTTGCGGATGGCGCGACGCGTCTCGATCACGATGTAATCGCGCTTGGGATCCTTGCTTTCGTGTTCGATGGTCCACGCCTGGCAGTTCGGGCTGCAGCTATGGTTGATCCAGCGCGCGATGTTGCCGTTTTCGTTGGCGTCGATCAGATACTTTTCATTGAGCGTGAACAGAAATGTGTGTCCGCTGTCGACATCGTTGCCATAACGGCGATTGGCTTGTTCGTGCGTGAGAATCCGGCCGCGATAGCGAATGACGCGGGTTTCCTTCGGGATGTCGGCGGCGGCGAACACACCGTTTCCGTGAATGGGTGAGCGATGCTGAACAATACGACGGGTCATGACTCATTGATGGCTGCAAACGAGCTGCAAGTATAGCCGTCTGAACAGCTTCGTTGCGCATCGACGCCGCGCTCGTGGCAAACTTTCCGCATCGAACCCAGATGGAATAGTTATGCCAGCACGTTTGCTCGCTGTTGTCCTCGTCATCGTCGCCACGGTCGCGGCTGCGCGCGGCCATCACGAGCGCGCCGAGGGCGGGCGTTTCGACTACTACCTGATGGCGCTGTCGTGGTCGCCGAGTTACTGCGAGGCGCATCCGGGCGATGCCGACCAGTGCGAACACAAGGGCTTCGGTTTCGTGCTGCACGGCTTGTGGCCACAAAACCGCGATGGAAGCTGGCCGCAGCATTGTTCGAGCGATACCGAACCGGACGCAGCGACCATCGAGCGCACGCTCGCCTTCATGCCGAGCCGGCGGTTGATCGAACACGAGTGGCAGACGCACGGCAGTTGTACCGGACTTGACCCGCGCGCGTATTTCGATCTCGCCGATCGCGCCTTCGCGAGCGTGAAGATTCCCGACGCATTGAAAACGCCCGCTTCAGCGCCGTCGATCGGCGCGAATGAAATCGTCGCGGCGTTCGCAGCGGCGAATCCCGGACTCGATGATCGCATGGTGACGGTGGAGTGCCATGACGGCGGCGAACTGAGCGAAGTGCGCGTGTGTCTCGATCGCGACTCGCTTGCGCCGACCGCTTGCGGCGGACGCGTGCGCAGCACATGCCGCGCCGGCGCGTTGCGCATTCCGACACTGCGTTAGTTCTCGAATCCGCTGGCGAAAATCGGATCGGCCGCAGTACTTGGATCGAACACGATCACGTCATAACTCACGCTGCTCGGCGCGCCGACGATGCCGCTGACGGATACGTAGTACGTCACATCCTGCGTCGGCTGCGTGTAAGTGACGCCGGACGGTTCCCACACGAGCGTGTTGTCACCGATGAATGTTCCGCTGGGCTGTCCGTTGTATTCGAACGCATCGATGATGGGCGTGGCGAGCGCGACGCCGTTGCGCAACATGCTCACCGTGGCATGACTGAAATCCGCGTTCTCGATCGACAACGACCAGCGGTTAGAGCCACTCGGCATCATCTGATACGGAATGAATCCGCGTGGTGGCCACGCAATGCCGTTCGGCGTCGGCGCGCGCGTTCCCCAGCCACCGATCACCCACAACGCGTTCGACGATCGGCCCGAACTTCCTCTGGTGCCATCGACATCACCCGTCGCGATACTTGCCTGCGGCGGATACAGCAGCCAGCGCCGATGGCCAACGCCTTCGTTGCCACCGCCACTGTCTTCGATGTAGCCGTCGATGGCGGTCGGGCCGTTGTAGTTGAAGCCGAAGCCGAGCGTGAGGTTGGAGTGTTCCGCGGCGCCCGTCGTCGGATCACCGCCGGCGGCGGTATAGCAGTTCCAGGAACTCGGCGGTGTGTGGTTGAGCGCGTCGTTCGCTACCACCATCAGCGCGGCCTGCTGATCGGCGCTCTGGTTGGCGCTGCCCGGAAACAAAATGACATTGCCGGGAAGACCCGCGAGCGCACGGTAGACGTTGACGCGCTCCACCGTCGCCGCCTGGAACGACGGCGCGGTCGTGCCTGCGTTGCAGCCGGTGATGCTGCCGAGCCAGCCGTTAGTTGCGTTGTCTTCGGGTAGATAAGTGGAAAAGTATAAATTAGCGACCGCTGCGCGATTCTGTGGGTCGACGGTGATTGCCGCTTCGGATTGCGGTGTCGTCAGCGCGTCGATGCGCGGCGCAGTCGCGATGTCGCCTGGCTTCGCGACGGGCGCGGTGGAGAGATAGATGCTCATGGTTTGTGCGGACGCATGCGTGGCGATCGCTAGCGTTGCCAAGGCGAGTGCGCTTTTCATGGCGGGATTCTAGCTGCAGTGTTGCTGGGGTTTGTGATGGGTTTTGGTGCGTGAGGTGTTTGTATTGATATTCTTACCGGCGGCAGAGCTTCCGCCGCGGGTAACTTTTTGCTCAACGGCAAAAAGTCA
>CAZZYA010000164.1:0-8377 GCA_964658115.1 uncultured Rudaea sp.
TCGTGAAGCAGTGCTTTGGCGCGTTCGATTTCGATCGTGTACGGATCGTCTTCGGGTTTCAGCGACGCATACGTCGTACCGTGTTTCACGAACGGTCCGAAGCGGCCGATGCCGGTGCTGATCGTTTCGCCGTCGTCGCCGAGCCCGAGATCGCGCGGAAGTTTGAACAGATCCAGCGCGAGTTCGAGCGTGATGGTATGGATACTTTGGCCCGGACGCAGCGAGGCGAACTTCGGTTTTTCTTCGTCGTCCTTCGTACCAATCTGCGCCATGGGCCCGTAGCGGCCGAGACGCACACTGATCGGCCGTCCGGATTTTGGATCGGTGCCCAGTTCGCGTGCGCCGGTGGCTTCGGCGCGATCCACCGTTTCGCTTTTTTCGTTGACGAGCGATTTGAACGGTTTCCAGAATTTCGCGAGCAGCGGCACCCACTCTTCTTCACCGCGGCTGACGGCGTCGAGTTCGTCTTCGAGTTTCGCGGTGAAATCGTAATCGACGTATTGTGTGAAATGGCCGGACAGAAATTTAGCCACGGCGCGGCCGACGTCGGTGGGACGAAAACGGCGGGAATCGAGCAGCACGTATTCGCGGTTGAGCAACGTCTGAATGATGCTCGCGTATGTCGACGGTCGGCCGATGCCATATTCTTCGAGCGTTTTCACCAGGCTCGCTTCGGAATAACGCGGCGGCGGTTCCGTGAAGTGCTGTTCGGCCAGCACATCGGCCAACGGCACCGCTTCGCCGACGGTCATCGCCGGCAGCTTGCGGTTTTCGTCGTCGTCGTCAGCATTCTTCTGATCCTTGCCTTCCTCGTAGACAGCGAGAAATCCAGGATCGACGACGGTCGTGCCGCTCGCGCGGAAGAAGTTGTCGTTGCCGGCGTCGAGATCGACGGACACTGTATTTAGCGTCGCGTATTGCATCTGGCTGGCGACGGCGCGTTTCCAGATCAAGTCGTAAAGTTTGCGCTGGTCGTCGTTGAGGTAGACCGCCACGCTCGCCGGCGTGTGTAAGGCGGAGGTCGGGCGGATCGCTTCGTGTGCTTCCTGCGCGTTCTTCGATTTCGAGCGATATAGATTCGGGTTTTCGGGCAATGCTTTCGCGCCGAAGTCGCGCGCGATGACTTTACGAAGTTCGGCGATGGCATCGACGCCAATGTTGAGCGAATCGGTACGCATATAGGTAATGAGACCGACGGTGCCTTCGTCGCCGATCGTCACGCCTTCGTACAAACCTTGCGCGATGCGCATGGTGCGGCTGGTCGAAAATCCGAGCTTGCGCGCGGCTTCCTGCTGCAGCGTGGATGTCGTGAACGGCGGCGACGGACGCCGCTTGCGCTCTTTCGACTGCACTTCGCTGACGACGAGGCGGCCCTGCGCGGATTTCAGGATCGCATCGCGCGCGGCGTTCGCGTCTTTCGTATTGGTGAGATCGAACTGCTCGAATTTCTTGCCGCGCAGGCGCAACAGACGCGCGGAAAAACGCAAATCAGGATGCGCGCAATCCGCTTCGATGCTCCAGTATTCGCGCGCCTTGAACGCTTCGATTTCTTCTTCGCGCTCGACGATCATGCGCAGTGCCGGTGACTGTACGCGGCCAGCGGAAAGTCCACGCTGCACCTTGCGCCACAACACCGGCGACAGGTTGAAACCGACGAGGTAATCGAGCGCACGGCGCGCCTGCTGTGCATTCACGAGATCGAGCGAAAGCGCACGCGGATTGGCAACGGCCTCCAGTATCGCGTGCGGTGTGATTTCGGAAAACACGACGCGGTGCACCTGCTTGCCTTTCAGCAGATTGCGCTCGCGCAGGATCTCGGAGATGTGCCACGAGATCGCCTCGCCTTCGCGATCCAAGTCGGTCGCCAGATACAGCGATTCGGCTTTCTCGGCTGCCTTGGCGATGGCGTCGACGTGCTTTTCGTTTTTCTCGATGACCTCGTAAGCCATCGCGAAATTGCGATCGGGATCGACCGCGCCTTCCTTGGGCCTCAAGTCGCGGACGTGGCCGTACGAAGCGAGGACCTGGAAGTCCTTGCCGAGATATTTATTGATCGTCTTCGCCTTGGCGGGCGATTCAACGATGAGTAGGTTTTTTGCCATAGGTCAGGTCCGTCGTTTCGCGCCGTGCCGGCTCTGGGCGAGTCTTTTTTTCCGGCTGTTTTGCGGTGCGATGGATACCGCCTCCTTTTTTCAGTGTGGACACAGAGCCAGCAAGGCTGTCAAGCACGTGAGGATTTCCCCGCGCGTTATCGGCGCGCGTAACGCCCCGATTCGGCAGCGACGATGCCGTCGAGTTCGAGCATCAGAAGCATGGAGGAAAGTGCCGACGCGGCGAGCCCCGTGCGTCCGGCCAATTCGTCGAGCGCGGCGGGTTGTGTGTCAAGTGCGGCGAGCAGATTCGCGTAGTCCGGATCGTCGTCGCGAACCGACGGCGGCGAGGAAGCGGATGGCGCCTGCGTCGTCAATCGCGCGCGCAGCGCATCGGCCAGCAATGCGCCGGTCGCGTGCAGTTCTTCGAGTACTTCCTCGGCGGTTTCGACCAGACGCGCGCCGTCGCGGATGAGCTTATGACAGCCACGCGACATCGGATTGTGGATCGAACCGGGCAACGCGAAAACGTCCCGGCCTTGTTCGTTCGCGAGGCGCGCGGTGATCAGCGAACCCGATTTCAGGCTCGCCTCGACCACGAGCGTGCCCAGACTCAGCGCGCCGATGATGCGATTCCGGCGCGGGAAATTTTCGGGCATTGCAATCGTGCCCGGTGGAAATTCGGTAACCAATGCACCGTTCTCGACGATGCGTCGCGCGAGATCGCTGTGTCGGCGCGGATACACGACATCGGGGCCTGTCCCCATCACTGCGATCGTTTTGCCGCCCGCTTCCAACGCTCCCGCGTGCGCGGCGCCGTCGATGCCTTCGGCGAGTCCGCTCGTGACGATGTTTCCACCCTGCGCGAACGTGCGCGCGAATGCCTTGGCGTTGTCCAGTCCGCCCGCCGTGGCGCGACGCGCACCGACGATGGCGATTTGCGGCGACCATAAAAGCGCCGTCTCGCCGACGACGAACAACGCTGCGGGCGGATTTTGTCCTTTGCGCAGCAAAACGGGATAGTCATCGTCGGCAAATGTGACGAAATGGTGCGAGGGATCGTCGAGCCACGCCAGATCGGTGTCGAGAGTCGCTTCGTCCGGTGCGCGCAACCACGCGCGCGCAGCGTCGTCCGCGTCGCGTTGAGCGGCCACCATCGCCGCGCTGGCCGAACTGTGTTCCGTGATCAGTCGGCAAATGCCGGCCGCGCCGAGCGAGGGCGTGCGCAAGAGCGTAAGCCAGGCGCGGGTTTCCGCAATGGAATGAGTAAAAGGCATCGTCCGTGACGTCTCTCGTGTTGCGAAGATCGTAGAAAATACAAACTGCGAAAATACAAACGGCGCGGGTCACCCCGCGCCGTTCGCCTCTCCCCGTTTTAGCTTACCCGATTTTTTGTATCGCGAATCTTTTATCGATGATCGGGTTCATACAGTCGATCGCCGCGATGTACTGGGCGGATTCCGTCCATCACCAATCCATAACTCACACGATCGAACGTGCGGAAGATCATCACATGACCGACGTACTCTTCCGGAAGCTGCACTTCCTTGTCGTGCGGATGGAAGAAATTCTTGACGCTGAATTCGGGGTAGTCGGTCAGATCCTCGACCGTGTCGCCGGCGTGGAAGATCGAAAAGACCTGTCCGTTTTCGACGCCGTCCGCCGCACCAGCCGAAAGGCCAACCACCTGCAGACGGCCAACCGCGTTGAGCGCGTCGGTGAACGTAACCACACGCATTTCCGGAGACACGCGCGTGGGCGGATGCGGGAAATACTGGAAGTCGAACGATACGGGGTCCAGTCCGAGTACCAGATCGCCCTTGCGGATTTCGTAGTCCGACGCCAACGCTAGCGTGGACGCCGGATCGCCCGCTTTGGTCACCTGCACGGTGCCGTATTGGAGCATCTCATAACCGATGAAGCGCACGTCGCCGTGCAGCGTGAAATGGTTCGGGCCGCTGCGCCAGAGCATGTCCGGACGGTCATCGGTTTCTTCCAGCGATTCACGATAGACGCGCGACGGCGTGCCGTCTTTGCTCGTGATTTCGTAAAAGCGACCGATCGGGCGCGCCAGCACGAGCTTGGTGCCTTCCGGCGCGCTCAAGCCGCGTACGTAGACGAATTCTCCCGGTGTGCCGTTGATATGATGGTCTTCCATGGCCACGACGTGCGGCGCGTGACGGAATTCGTCTTCGCCGACCATGCGCGGTTTCTTGAGGAAATCCTCGATCGCCGACAACGGCAGTGGCTTGATTGCTTCGTCGAGCGGCTCGGCACGGACATGCGGTCCGAACCCTTCGTTGGTGATTCGCGCACGGCCATTCACGTAGGCCAGGTTCAGCACCTGCCCCGGATAAATCAGATGCGGATTGGGAATCTGCTGGTTGGCTTGCCAGACTTCCGGCCAGTCCCACGGATTGCGCAGGAAGCGCCGGGAGATGCTCCACAGCGTATCGCCTTTCTGAACGACGTATGTGTCCGGATGGTTGTCCGCCAATTGCACCGTCGCCGCGTAACACGTAAGCGTCAGCAGCAGTCCGGCAAAAACTGCAGGTAGTTTTTTAAGCATGGCTGCCAATTACCTGATTCCCCAAGGGCTTCGCGAGTGTATACGAATTTTTTACCGGCGCAAACGACCCTCCGTGCAAATCTGGCGACTGGCGCACAATTTCCGATGCCGTGTCGCGCCAAGTGCCGAATCGGCGTAGACTTTTCGGCCGAAACGGCGCTTGAGCCGCTGTCTTTTCGCACCAATATCAGGGCCATGCTAGAAATTCTCGAATTTCCCGACCCGCGTCTGCGCACGATGGCCAAGCCGGTCACCGTGTTCGATCAGGCTCTGCTCGATCTCATCGACGGAATGTTCGAGACGATGTATGCCGCGCCCGGTATTGGGCTGGCCGCCACGCAGGTGAACGTGCACAAGCAACTTCTCGTGCTCGATGTGTCGGACGAAAAGAATCAGCCGCTGGCGCTGATCAATCCGGTCATCACCGCGCGCGAAGGCGCGCAGGTTTACCAGGAAGGATGTCTGTCGGTGCCGGGCATCTTCGCCGACGTCGAACGCGCCGATCGCATCGCCGTGGAAGCGGTCGATCGCCACGGAAAGCCGCTCACATTCGAAGCGGACGGTCTGCTCGCGGTGTGCATCCAGCACGAGATGGATCATCTGATCGGCAAGCTGTTCGTCGATTATCTGTCGCCGCTGAAACGCGAGCTGGTGCGAAAGAAGCTCGACAAACAGCGCCGCGCCGCGTCGGCCGCTTGAACTCCGCCCATCGTCTTCGCGTGGCGTTCGCAGGAACGCCCGACTTTGCCGTGCCGCATCTGCGCGCGTGCGCGCTGGACGATGTCGAGATCGTCGCCGTCTACACGCAACCCGATCGTCCCGCCGGACGCGGACGGCAACGCGCGCCGAGTCCCGTCAAACACGCCGCGTTCGAAGCCGGCTATCGCATCGAACAACCCGAGTCACTTAAGAATGCTGAGGCGCAGCGCACGCTGCGGGATCTGGCGATCGATCTGTTCGTCGTCGTCGCATACGGACTGATTCTTCCTCGCAAGGTGTTGGCGATACCGCGTCACGGTTGCTGGAACGTTCACGCGTCGCTGCTGCCGCGCTGGCGTGGCGCGGCGCCGATACAGCGCGCGATTCTGGCCGGAGATCGCCAAACCGGCGTGTGCGTGATGCAAATGGAAGCGGGGCTCGATACGGGTCCGGTGTTGTTCGAACAGCGCATCGATATAGCGACCGATGACACTGCCGGTTCGCTGCACGACAGGCTCGCAACACTCGGCGCAGCTTCGTTGCGGCAAACGTTGCAACGTTTGCTGCGCGGCGAATCGCTTGCGCCGAGCGCGCAATCGAACGATGGTGTGACGTACGCGCACAAACTCGACAAAACCGAAGCACGTATCGACTGGACCGACGAGGCCATCGCGATCGAACGCAAAGTACGCGCGTTCGATCCCTGGCCGGTCGCCGAAGCCGACATCGGCGGCGAGCGCCTGCGCATTTGGTCGGCGACGGCAATGCCGACGGCGAATGCCGCGCCGGGCGTGATCGTCGCGGCGAGCAAATCCGGCATCGATGTCGCGACAGGCGATGGCGTGTTGCGCATCCGCGAATTGCAGCGCGCCGGCGGACGCCGCATGTCGGCCGCCGATTTCCTCAATGCGCGGCCCAGCTTGATTCCCGCAGCGTGAATCCCGGCGCCGCTTTGCGGGCGCATGCGGCGCGGGCGCTGTCGCGAATCGTTGCCGGACAGTCGCGTCGCGCTGCATTTTCCGACGCGGTTTCGACGATTGCCGACACGCGCGATCGGGCATTGCTGGCTGCGCTGCTCAGCGACGGCGCGCGCTGGTGGTTGCGTTTCGCGGCCGCCGTCGATGCGATGGTCGAACGTCCGCTGCGCGACGTGGATATCAAAGCACTGCTGGTGATCGGTTTCGTGCAACTCGAAATCCTGCAGCTTCCGGAATACGCCGCGGTCGCCGCCACCGTCGACGCAACGCGCGAAATGCGCAAACCGAACTTCGCGGGATTCGTCAATGCGCTGCTTCGACGCTGGCTGCGCGAACGCGAAACGCGTTTACGCGCGCTCGACGCGGATGTCGTCACGCGCACTGCACATCCGGCTTGGTTGCTCGATGCGTTCCGCGCCGACCATCCCGACCGCGTCGAAGCAATTGCCGTCGCGAACAACACCGAAGCGCCGCTTTGGCTTCGTGCGAATCGTCGGCGCACATCGCGCGACGCACTGATGCTGCGCCTGCGCGACCACGGTGTCGAATGCGAATCCTTCGAAGCAGCACCCGATGCGATCGTTCTTCGCGACAGCCTCGATATCACACAGCTGCCCGGCTATGCCGACGGATTGTTTTCCGTGCAAGACGGCGCCGCGCAATTCGCTGCCGCACTTACCGATCCGCGCGACGGCGATCGGATTCTCGACGCTTGCGCCGCGCCCGGCGGCAAAACGGCGCATCTGCTCGAACGTTCCAACGCGCAGGTTACGGCGCTGGATGTCGATTCATCCCGTCTCGTTCGCGTGCGCGACAATCTCGACCGGCTGGGTCTGCGCGCCGAACTCGTCGCTGGCGATGCAGCAAAGCCGAATGGCTGGTGGGACGGTGTTCTGTTCGACCGCATCCTGCTCGATGCACCGTGCTCCGCAACAGGCATCATCCGGCGCCAACCCGACATCAAGCTTCACCGACGCCCCGCGGATATTCCAGCACTCGTCGACATGCAGTCGCGCATCGTCGATGCGCTGTGGCCTTTGCTGAAACCCGGCGGGCGCTTAGTCTATGCGACATGTTCGATCCTCGCGGCCGAGAACGCGCGACGGATCGATGCACTCTTGAAGCGACACGACGATGCGCGCGTGCTGGCCGTGCCGCTGCCCTGGCGCGCCGCCGGGTACGGAATGCAAAACCTGCCCGGCGAAGCGGGCATGGATGGATTTTTTTATGCGATGGTGGAAAAGGCTATTTAGCGGCATCGGCGCTTTCATGCTGGCTGGATGCGCGCCTCAGCCCGACGCCGACACTGCGTCGCCGATGTCGATTACCTCCGCATCCGTCGCCGGCAGTGACCTTGTCGCGCGCATCGACTGGCGACCCGACGAAACCTTGCTCGAAGCGCTCGATCACGGCATCCCGCTCGATTTCGTGTTCACGGTGAAAGCGCAGAAGCCGCTTGCGTTCGGATTGCACGTCAACGCTGCCGAACAGCAACGGCACATCCAGTTGCGCTATTTTCCACTCAGCCGTTATTACCAGTTGCTCGATCTCGACCGCCATCAGTCGCGCGGATTCCCGGCGCGAGCGGCGGCCTTGGCGGCGTTCGAGGACATCCGCATTCCCTTGTCGACGTGGCACGCGGACCAGGCGGATCGTTACCGCCTCGATGTCGCCATCGATCGCACGACGCTGCCCGGCGTGCTGCGCGTTTCGTCGTTGGTTCGTCCGGCGTGGTGGCTGCAAAGTGACGCATACACATGGCCCGCAACGATCGATTGATGCGCCTCGCGCGCCGTGTCGTTCCGGCCGGCGCCGCACTGGTGCTGCTGGGTGTCGTCTTGCTGTTGTCCGACGACGCGGCCAGCGGCTATGACCGCCTGAGCGCGTGGTATCCGTGGGTGCTTGCGACGTCGGTGCTGGCACTCGTCGCGCTGGCCGTCGCGATCGCGCAGCGCCTGCTGAAACTGCGCACCGATTTGCGCGCAGGTGCGCCCGGCGCGCGGCTGACGCGGCGACTGCTGGTGATGCTCATCTTTCTCGCG
>CAZZYA010000165.1:0-2689 GCA_964658115.1 uncultured Rudaea sp.
TTTTCGTATTGCGCGAACGCCGCATCGGCGACACCTTTCAGACGCGTCGCTTCGACATCGGCCCGATAGTTTTCGTCGGACGCAAACGGCTCGTGCTGCGCGGCCTGGGCGACGATCACCATGTCGGTCAGCAAATTCAACGCTTGCTCACGCGCGCCGGATTTTTCCAAACGAAGGTTGTGCTGACGAGCCACGGAATCGAGCAGCCATTCGGGAACCGGCGTGCCGTTCACGGTTTCGACGATCTTGCCCGATGTGCTCAGCTGTAGCGCGCCGGACTGGCCGCCGGACGAACAACCGCCGATGAGCGCGACCGCGAGCGTGATCCCAAACGTTTTACGCATGATTCTTTTCCTGCCCTTCAGCGGGCGTTCGCGCATCGATCGATAGCGCGTGGATATCGGTCGTCATCATGTCGCCGAGCGCGGCGTACACGAGACGATGACGCGCGATTGGCAGCTTTCCCTCGAACGCGTCCGCGACGATTTGCACCGTGAAATGTCCGCGTCCATCCGCCGCGCCGGCGTGACCTTTATGTCGATGACTGTCGTCTTCGATATTGAGATGCGCGGGTTGCAGTTCGCGCACGAGCGCGTCGCGGATGCGCGTGATGCGATCCGTCACGGCAACACCTTACGAAACGGTTTGACGGTCACCGATTCGTAAACGTCGGCCGCGATGTACGGGTCTTTACCCGCCCAGCTTTGCGCGGATTGCAGATCGGAGAACTCCGCAACGATCAAACTGCCAGTGAAACCGGCGGGGCCGGGATCGTCGGCGTCGATGGCCGGAAACGGTCCGGCGAGCAGCAATCGTCCGGCGTTTTGCAACTCGGTCAATCGCGCCAGATGCGCCGGTCTCGCCTGTTTACGGCGTTCGAGACTGCCGGATTTGTCGGTGGCGACAATCGCGTACCACATGATGCATTCCTCGCGGATGGCCAGATCGAATATGGTAACGGAAGGCCGTGAACATTGCGTTCGCACCACGAGTTGTCGTAGCGTCCGCGCGCATGCTGGAGACACTTTTCGTCAAGGACTTCGCCATCGTCGGCGAGGCTGAAATTTCGTTCGGCGATGGGCTCACCGTCGTTACCGGCGAAACCGGCGCGGGCAAATCGTTGATGGTCGACGCGTTGCTGCTGCTGTCCGGACAGCGCGCCGGCGCGGGCGTGGTGCGTCATGGCAGCGAGCGCGCAGAACTCATCGCGCAATTCAAGCTCGACAATGCGCACGCCGCGCACGAATGGCTGAGGAACGAGGAATTCGACGACGCCGGCCAGTGTCAGCTTCGCCGCGTGATCCGCGCCGAAGGGACATCGCGGGCGTGGATCAACGGACGTCCGGCAACACTCACGCAAATGCAGCAGCTAACGGCGCATCTGATCGAGATCCACGGTCAGCACGAGCATCAGGCATTGCTCGACAGATCCGCGCAACTCGACCTGCTCGACGCGTTCGGCACTCACGACGACGTGCGCGCGAGCGTCAAACGCGCCGCCGACGCGTGGTCGGCCATCGACGCGCAAATGCGTGCGCTCGGCGCGGAGCAGGATCATTCCGAACGCATCGCACTGCTCGAACATCAACTCGTCGAACTCGATCGCCACGCACTCACACCGGCCGATTTCGACGCGCTCAATGAAGCGCACAAACGTCTGGCGAACGCAGGGGCACTCACGCAGGGCAGCACGGCGCTCGCCGAAGCGCTGGATGGCGAAAGCGAATTCGCGGCGCTGCGCAGCGTGAGTCGCGCGCAGAACGAACTCGATCGACTTATCGATCTCGATCCGAAGTTGCAGTCGGCACGCGATCTTATCGAAGCAGCGTCGATTCAACTCAGCGAAGCCAGCTCGCTGATCGCACGTTATCGCGACGAACTCGATCTGGATCCGGAACGGTTGGCGGATGTCGAAGTGCAAATCGCGAAGTTGCACGAATTGTCGCGCAAGCACCGTGTGCCGACCGCGAAACTGAAGGAATTCGCGGAATCGCTGCGCGGCGAACTCGACGTGTTGCGCGGCGCGGGCGACAAGCTCGTCGAACTCGAGCGGGCGCGCGTCAAAGCAACGGACGATTACACCGCTATCGCTGCGAAGCTCACGGCCGCGCGCAGAAAAGCGTCGAAGAAAATCGGCGTCGACGTCAGCAGTCTGATGGGCGAACTCGGCATGGCCGGCGGACGCTTCGAAGCCGCGATCGAACCCTCGGAAAAATCGACGCCCGATGCGCTCGGCATGGAACGCGTGGAATTTCTTGTCAGCGCGAATCCCGGACAGCCATTGCGCGCGCTGCGCAAAGTCGCATCGGGCGGCGAACTGTCGCGGATCAGCCTTGCAATCGAAGTGGCGGCACTCGGACTCGATGAAGTCGGCTGCATGGTGTTCGATGAAGTCGATTCAGGCATCGGCGGCGCAACGGCGGAAGTCGTCGGACAAAAGCTTCGCGCGCTCGGCGAGAGGCGTCAGGTGTTGTGCGTGACGCATCTGCCGCAGGTCGCCGCGCAAGGACATGCGCATTTGCGCGTGGCGAAATCGACGGACGGAAAACGCACGGACACGTCGATTGAAGAACTCGACGCCACATCGCGCCGCGACGAAATCGCGCGCATGCTCGGCGGTATCGACATCACGCGGGAAACACTCGCGCACGCCGGGCAGATGCTGAAACGCGCGGCGCGCTGACTATCG
>CAZZYA010000165.1:2789-8364 GCA_964658115.1 uncultured Rudaea sp.
GGAAACACTCGCGCACGCCGGGCAGATGCTGAAACGCGCGGCGCGCTGACTATCGCATGGCACGGGTTCCCGCTTTCGCGGGAATGGCGTTCTCGACGTTTACTTCTTTTTCTTCGGGCGCACGTAGAGAACGAGGCTGTGATCCTCGATCTGATATCCGTAGCGGTCGGCGACATCATGTTGCAGCTTTTCGATCTCCTCGCTGGTGAACTCGATCACCTTGCCGGTTTCGATGTCGACCATGTGATCGTGATGCTTGCCGCGATCGATTTCGTAGACGGCCTGGCCGCCTTCGAAATTGTGTTTCAGGACCAGCCCGGCCGATTCGAATTGCGTCAGGACACGATAAACCGTGGCCAGACCGATGTCGTCGTGATGTTCCAGAAGATTGCGGTAAATATCTTCCGCAGTCATATGGTTGCCGTCGGAAGCTTCGAGGATTTCTAGAATGCGCACGCGTGGGTGCGTGACCTTGAGGCCGGCCTTGCGCAGGTCCTGGGTTTCCATGGCGTGTACCTCCGCGCGTCCGTGTCTGCCGGAACGAGTCATCTAACGAGTAAAAAAGCAGGCTTAGTGTATCATCGCGCGCTTTCCATCCGACGGTGCGGGTTCATGCTCAAGGTTTTGCGTTGCGCGGCGTTCGCGGCCGCGGGGTTCGTCCTCACCGCGTGCAATCCGATTTACACGCTGGACATTCAGCAGGGCAATCTGTTCAGCAAGAATCTGGTCGATTCGCTGAAGCCCGGCATGACGAAGCGTCAGGTCACGCTCGTGATGGGATCGCCGTCCATCGTCAACGCCTTCAACCCGAACCGCTGGGATTACATCTCCACGTTGCGCAAAGGCAACGGCCGCATGCAGCAGAAAGATCTCACGCTGTACTTCGATGGCGATGCGCTGTCGCGGATCGAGGGCGATTATTTCGCCGAGAATCCGCAAGAGCTGATCAAGGAAGCAAACAAGTACAAACGTCAGTATCCGGATGACAAGCGCCCCGACGACGACAAGAAGAAGCAGCAGCCGTCGGACCAGTCGTAAACGTCAGCGCTGCGCGCGCCGGCGGCGCGCTTCCTTCGGATCGATTTGCAGCGGACGATACAGCTCGACGCGATCGCCATCGCGAACGTGATGGTTTTCGTCGACGAGCTGTCCGTAAATGCCAATCGCCGTCGGTGTGAATCCAATGGGCAATGACCCTGCGATGTCACTCGCTGCGATCACCTCCCCGACTGTTGAACCGATGGCGATGTCGACCGATTTCTCGATCTGGATTTCCGGATCGGCGTAAATGACCGCAACGCGAATCCGCTCAGCCATAAAGCCGATCAGCCTCGGCGGAGAAATCGTCGACCATGCGGTCGGCGAGTTTCTGGAATCCGGCGCGAATCAGCGCAGCCATCAAGACGCCGGAATAAACAAAATCGAGCGCCAGCGAAACTTTGCAGCCGACATCGCCCAACGGCATGAAATCCCACGCGCCGCTGAGTTGTTTGAACGGCCCATCGACCAGCGCCAGCGAGATGCGCGTGGGCGGCTCCAGCGTATTGCGCGTCGTGAACGATTGCGCGAAACCGGCGACGCGCACGTCGAGTCGCGCGGTGACGTGGTTGTCGTCGTGATCGAGCACATTCGCGGCCGTGCACCAAGTAAAGCGCGCGGGGTACGAGGCGACGTCGTTGACGAGCCCGAACATGCGTTCGGCGCTGTGATTGACGATGGCGCTACGGCGAATCTGGATCATTCTCGACAACGAAGGTCGCCCACGACGACGGGCACGGCATAATATCCACATGAGCAAAGCGAAAGACAACAAGACGAATGGCAACGCGACGATCGCGCTCAACAAGCGCGCTCGGCACGAGTACACCATCGAAGAACGCTACGAGGCCGGTCTCGCGCTGCAAGGCTGGGAAGTAAAAAGCCTGCGCGCCGGCCGCATCAATTTCGGCGATTCGTACGCGCTGGTAAGGAACGGCGAACTGTTTCTGTTCGGCGCGTCGATTCCGCCGCTGATTTCCGCATCGACGCACGTCGTCGCCGACGATCGGCGCACGCGCAAATTGCTGCTGCACAAAGGCGAGATCGACGAACTCATCGGCGCCGTGGAGCGCAAAGGCTACACGCTGGTTCCGACGGCGTTGTACTGGAAGGCGAATCGGGTGAAAGTGGAAATCGGTCTGGCCAAAGGCAAGCAGGCGCACGACAAGCGCGCCGCCGAGAAGGAACGCGACTGGCAGCGCGAAAAGCAATCCACGATGCGCGCCAAGAACCGGCTATCGTAGTTGAATGCCGGCACGAACGGCACCACTTGCTATACTGCGACAGCCGCTGTCGTAGCGGTTTGTGTTTTCAAGTCCCGGGGGCGATCGGCTTCGACGGGGATCACGAAATCACTTGGTGCATGCCGAGGGGGCAGCTTTCCTCGTTAATCCAGCAGCAAACTTTTAGTTGCCAACGACGACAACTACGCTCTGGCCGCTTAAGGCCTAAGCCTCGAAACCGCGTGTGCCTGTGCGTGCGGAGGTAGAGTCACTTACACAGGATCGCTGGTGATCGCCGTCCGTCGGTTATCAGCTAACTCAAAACGGACTGGTCCCGCGGTGCGCCTCGCACGCTGTGTTGCCACGGGATGAGATTGAACAGCGAGCTATGCATGTAGAGCTGGGGACGTAGGATCTTCGGACGGGGGTTCGATTCCCCCCGCCTCCACCACTTGGTCTTCCGACGGGTTCCGATACCCGCCGGAACGAAGATAGCCCGCGTAATTGCGGGTTTTTTATTGGATCATTTTCGAAACTTTCCCGCGTGCGGCGGATGACCGGATCTGTTTTGTCACTTTTATCTCGCGCCGTCAGTGCGCTCGCGGCAGTCGCACACCGCGGACAACAGTTGGCCGATGCGATGAAGTCGGCAACACGCAATTCCGCGACGCGAGCAACGAGGATTTCCGTCCCGGAATCGCCGCCGCAAACTGCTTAGTCGTGTCTCACTTACCAGCGAAAAATAAGGTCAGTCGAGAAATTGGATTACCGCACTTAGATCCGCCGGCTGACGGTTGCCAGCAGAGGTCATAGACCGCAGAGTGACGACACAATCGGCTCCTTTGCGACTGCAGCACGTGCAATCACCGGTCGTGTCGCTCTTCGCAACGACGGGCGCAGCTCAGCGGAGTAAGTGAATGACAGTGGATGTTGCCATCGTCGGCGCAGGCGCCTCGGGTCTGCTGACTGCGATTCACCTGCTTCGCGACGCGCGAGCGCCCTTTCGAATTGCATTGATCGAAAAAGCCGAACGCGTCGGTGACGGCATCGCCTATTCGACCCGACGTCCGGAACATCTTCTGAATGTCACCGCTGGACGCATGAGCGCGTTCGACGACGATGCGGATCATTTCGTGCGATACCTTGATCGCACGGTTGGTCACGACGCCAGCGATCACGCCGTGTTCGCGCAGCGCAAGGAATATTCGGACTACTTGCGCGCTACATTCGACGAGGTTCGCGGCGCGTCCTTAGCAAGCATCGAGTTGATTCGGGATGACGTCGTAAATATCGCCGCGAGTGAGAACGTAGTGCTCTCGCTGCGGTCAGGCCAATCGATCTCGTCGCGACGCGCGGTGCTCGCACTCGGCAATTGGCCGCGCGCGAATTTGCTTTCGACAGATTCGGAAATACCGTTGGATAAATTATTGCTCGGTTGGAACTTCGATGCCGTCGGCGAAATTGATCGCGACGACGACGTTTTGATCGCGGGTTCGGGGCTAAGCATGGTCGATGCAGTCCTGACGTTGGCGAACAATGCGCACGCGGGAGAAATCCACGTCGTATCGCGGCACGGTCTTTTTCCGCTTTCGCACGCGCCGTACGGACGACTCGATCTTACTCTGGATGAGTTGTGTCGCCTGCCATTGCGGGCTCGGCTGCGCAGACTTCGCGCGGTCGCGCGTGCTGCGGCGACTCGCGGCGAACCGTGGCAATGGCTGATGGATACGCTGCGTATGGACAACGTGCGGTTGTGGCGCACGCTGTCAGCCGATGACCAGCGGCGTTTCCTCCGTCATGCATCTCGCTATTGGGACGTACATCGGCATCGCATAGCGCCGGCGGCGGCGGCAGTCGTCGGTCGATTGCTGCAAACGGGACAACTATGCCGTCATCGAGGACGCGTCGAATCCGTCGTCGCCATCGACGATCGACTGAAGATTCGCATCACCGGCGACGGGCCGGCGGTGGTTCCAATCGATCGAGTCATCGACTGCACCGGATTGCAGGGAGATATTCGTCGCGTGACAAATGCTCTGGTTTCGTCGTTACGCGATGACGGCATCATTCGCGCAGGCGCCCACGGCATTGGGATCGACACGACGATCGACGGCGCGCTGATCGGACGCGATGGCACTGCGAGCGCCACTCTTTTCACGCTCGGCAGCGCGCGCATCGGACAGTTGTGGGAAAGCGTCGCGGTGCCCGAACTGCGATCACAGGCGGCTGCGTTGAGTAAACGCCTATCGTCATCCGACAATCTCAGAAAATCCTACGATTGAATTTTCCGTTCCGCTTTCGCGCGTCGATGTCCGCCGCACAAAGCGTGCGTGGAATTCAAAATCACGCAAAACTGATCCACAGCGATTCAAAAGTGTACGGCGGCGATTGATCGACGTGATGTATCGCCTTTTCCGTCAGCTAGCGAGAAGCCATTCGATAAAATTGAGTTGGTACGATGCGATTATTCGAACGACCAATCGGCTTGGTCGGACGATACGCCACACGATGAAGCGGCATCGCCGACCGCCTTCGCCCAATCCGCCTGCGCGATGGGCCTGTCCGACGCAAACGTGACATCACGATTCGCTTCTTTTTTTCCACTCGTGGATTGCCACGATACGGCGGCCGATGACGCAAGTCCGGCAACGACCGCGTGCACGAAAGCGAGAAAGTCCTGCTCATGATCCCGATGCGCATCATCCCTGCGCGCATCGGCGGCCGACGCGTGCGGGACTTTCCATGACACACGCAACTCCATTAGCTTGTACGAACCGTCCATCGCGAGAATTCCCCTGAGTCGGCTGACATCCGATCATGCCACGACGCGATCGCCTGTCGTCCGAGAATCAGCGCAAGTGCACGTTCGTGCGGCGGAGCCGGTCACGAATAACCCCCGCCTAACGGCGACTGACGTACCCTCCCGGATGAATCCGTTTCGAGCCAGCTCGGTAATCACTCGGTGATCGGGCGGTTCGTGGTATAAGAACGCGATGCTAATCACAAAAGTAAATGATCTTTCCCGGTCGATGAACGGGGAAATGATGAAGCCATTCCTGTCGTCGCACCCGCATTCCAAAAAGAAGCATTCTTATTAGTACATCCGAGCGAGACGAAACCATATCGCGCGTCGCCCATCCGACCGCACTGGACTGGTCGCGTCAGCTCGCCTCTTATCAGAAACCGGGCACGCTGCGCGCCATCGCGGAATTACTGATCACGATCGTTCCTTTCATTCTTAGCTGGTACGGACTGTACTGGAGTTACGCACACGGCTATCCGCTGTTGTACGTGGTGTTTCTGTTCCCCGCAGT
>CAZZYA010000166.1:0-8252 GCA_964658115.1 uncultured Rudaea sp.
GCCGAGCGTTTGCAATTGTGCGTTCACGTTCGACGCCGCCGCCTGTTCAACCGACTTTCTTGAGCGCGGGCGCTGCCGTCGCAGCGGCCGCCGGCTGGTTCAACCACGGCATGCGCGCGCGCAATTGCGCACCGACTTTCTCGATCGGATGATCCAGATCGTTCTGCTTGAACTTCTTGTAGTTCGGCAGTCCGGCTGCATATTCGGCTGTCCATTCCTTCGCGAACGTGCCGTTCTGGATATCGTCGAGCACGCCGCGCATCTTGTCTTTCGTCGATGCATCGACGACGCGCGATCCGCGTGAGAAATCGCCGTACTGCGCCGTCTCCGACACGAACGTGAGCATCTTCGTGAGGCCGCCTTCGTAAAACAGATCGACGATGAGCTTGAGCTCGTGCATCACTTCGTAATAGGCGATCTCGGGTTTGTATCCGGCCTCGACCAGCGTTTCGAAACCGTAGCGCACCAGTTCGCTCACGCCGCCGCAAAGCACGGCCTGTTCGCCGAACAGATCGGTTTCGGTTTCTTCCTTGAAGTCGGTCTGGATCAACATCGCGCGCGCGCCACCGATGCCGGCCGCATACGCGATGGCTTTTTCTTTCGCGTGACCCGTCGAATCCTGATGCACCGCATACAGGCACGGCACGCCGCGACCGATTTCGTACTCATTACGTACCAGCGCGCCCGGACCTTTCGGCGCGACGAGAATCACGTCGATATCCGCACGCGGCACGATCGTTTTGTAATGCACGTTGAAGCCGTGCGCGAACAGCAATGCCGCTCCCGGCTTGATGTGCGGCGCGATGACATCCGTGTAGAGCTGCGGTTGCACCATATCGGGCGTGAGCACGGCGACCAGATCGGCATTTTTCACCGCATCGCCCGGCTCGACGACTTTCAAACCGTCGGCTTGCGCCTTCAGCGAGGTCGGGCCGCCTTTGCGCAATCCGACTACGACTTCGAGGCCGGAATCGCGCAGGTTCAACGCATGCGCGCGACCTTGGCTGCCGTATCCGAGCACGGCGATGCGGGCATTCTTCAAAGGTTGCAGTTCGTCAGCCATTGTTTCTTCTCCACAAGTGGACAAATAAAGTTGTATAAAATCAGATTTCGATGACGGCACCGCGCGCAGCGGAACCGACGGTTTTCGCATATTTCGCAAGCACGCCGCGTTCGACTTTCGGCGCGGGCGCTTTCCAGGACTTACGGCGTGCCTCCAGATCGGCGTCGGTTTCGATGACGCGGCGTTCCGCATCGATCACGATGCGATCGCCGTCGCGCAGCAGCGCGATGGCACCGCCGCGCGCTGCTTCCGGCGCGACGTGGCCGACCATGAAGCCGTGTGTTGCGCCGCTGAAACGTCCATCGGTCATCAGCGCCACGTCGTCGCCCAGCCCGCGGCCGACCAGCGCTGCCGTTACGGCGAGCATCTCGCGCATGCCCGGTCCGCCTGCCGGTCCTTCGTTGCGAATCACGACGACATCGCCCGCCTTGATCGATCCGGCCTGCACCGCATGAAACGTTTCTTCCTCGCTCTCGAATACGCGCGCGATACCTTCGAAATGCATGCGGCCTTTGCCAGCGAGTTTCAGCACGCAACCTTCGGGTGCGAGATTGCCGTACAGAATGGAATATCCGCCGCGCGGTTTGAACGCGCGCTCGACCGGCACGACGACTTGTTGATCTTTCGGCGCAGGCGCAGCGGCATCGAGTTCTTCGAACAGCGTCTTGCCGCTCAGCGTCGGCGCGTCTTCGAGCAAACCGGCCGCGCGCAGTTCGCGCGCCACTTGCGCAAGGCCGCCGGCCTGCGTCATTTCGATCGCGGTGTATTTTCCGCCCGGCATCAGATCGGCGATGACGGGCGTCGTCCTGGAGGAAACTTCGAAATCTTCCAGCGTCAGCGGCACTTCCGCTTCGTTCGCGATCGCGAGCAAATGCAGCACGGCATTCGTCGAACCGGCCGTCGCATTGGCAACGCGCGCGGCGTTGCGGAACGACGTCGCGTTCAGCACGTCGCGCGGCCGCAAGTTGCGCCTGAGATTTTCTACCGCGAGTTCGCCGCAGCGGCGCGCGACGTCGCGCTTGGCCGGATCGGTCGCTGCGACATCGTTGAAGCCCAGCGGCGACAGTCCGAGCGCCATCAGCATCATCGACATCGTGTTGGCGGTGAATTGACCGCCGCACGCACCCGCGCCGGGACATGCCTTGTGTTCCACTTCCGACAGCCGCGCGTCGTCGATCGTGCCGGCGCCGTGCGCGCCGACGGCCTCGAAGACTTGCTGGATCGTGATCGATTTTCCGTCGAGTTTGCCGTGCGCGATGCTGCCGCCGTACAGCGCAACGCCGGGAATATTCAGACGCGCCAACGCCATCGCGGCGGCGGGAATGGTCTTGTCGCAACCGCAGAGCACGACCATCGCGTCGAGCGAATGTCCGTCGACGGCGAGTTCGATGGAATCAGTAATCACTTCGCGGCTCACGAGCGAAGCGCGCATTCCGGGCGTGCCCATCGCGATGCCGTCGGTGACGGCGATCGTGTTGAATTCGATCGGCGTGCCACCCGCCGCGCGCACGCCTTCGGCCGCTACTTGCGCGAGGTCGCGCAGATTCAGATTGCATGGCGACACGTTCGACCACGTGTGCACGACGGCCACGAGCGGCTTGCGGATGTCCGCTTCGTCAAGGCCGGTTGCGTAAAGCATCGCGCGTGCCGGCGCCCGATCCGGACCCGACTTCATCACGTCGCTGCGCAACTGTCCGTTGGTTTTCGTCGGGGTCATTTCAAGCAGTAGCGCGATTGGGGAATTGAGAATTCAGTGCATCGAGCACGGCGTCGATGACCTCGTCCGTGTTCGCGGTGCCGCCGAGATCGCGCGTCAGCACGCTGCGTTCGATAACGGCATCGACGGCCGCTTCGATGGCGCGCGCATCGGCTTCGAGATCCAGCGAGTAGCGCAGCAGCAACGCCGCGCTGAGAATCGCGCCGAGCGGATTGGCGAGGCCTTGGCCGGCGATATCCGGCGCGGAACCGTGAATCGGTTCGTACAAGCCGGCCTTGCCTTCGCCGAGCGATGCGGACGGCAACAATCCGAGCGATCCGGCGAGCGCGGCGGCTTCATCGGTGAGGATGTCGCCGAACAGGTTTTCCGTAACGATCACGTCGTACGAACTCGGACGCGTGAGCAACAGCATCGCCATCGAATCGACGAGCTGATGCTCGAGCGTGACATCGGGAAATTCCTTCGCGATTCGCGTGACGACGCTGCGCCACAGCCGCGAGGTTTCCAGCACGTTCGCTTTATCGACATGCGTGACATGCTTGCGACGCTCGCGCGCGAGTGCGAACGCGCGCCGCGTGGCGCGTTCGATTTCGACGACGGTGTATTTGCATTCGTCGGTGGCAGTGTCAGCGGTTCGCGTTTTCGCTCCGAAATAAGCACCACCCGTCAGTTCGCGCAGGAACAACAAATCCACATTGTGCAATTTTTCATTTTTTAGCGGTGAAAGGTCCGCCAGTTTCGGATGCACGCGCACGGGACGAAGATTCGCGTAAACGCCGAGCGCCGCGCGCAGACCGAGCAAGCCTTGTTCCGGACGGATCTTCGCGTTCGGATCAGACCACTTCGGACCACCGACCGCACCGAGCAACACCGCGTCGGCGGCTTTGCATGCCGCAAGGGTCGCCGGCGGCAACGGATCGCCGTGCATGTCGATGGCGATGCCGCCCATCGGATAGTCGCTGAATGTGAACGTGTGGCCGCTTTTTTTCGCCACGGCTTCGAGCACCGCGACAGCGCCCGCCGTCACTTCCGGGCCGATGCCGTCGCCGGGCAACACCGCGATCGTCGCGCTGACGTTCATGCGGCCTCCCGCTGGCGTTCGAACGCGGCGATGGCGTCGCCATTCTGCATCAGGAACCCGAGTTGATCGACGCCGCTCAGCAGACAATGCCGTGCGAACGATTCGAGTTCGAAACTGAAACGGCCGCCATCGGGCAGCTCGATGAAACCGCCGGCGACATCGATCGTGAGTTCGATGCCGGGATGTTCGAGCAGATAACGATGCTCGCCTTCGCTGAGCACGACGGCGAGCAAGCCGTTCTTCAGCGCGTTGCCGCGGAAAATATCGGCGATCTCGCTCGACAGCACCGCGTGGATGCCGTAGTCGAGCAACGCCCACGGTGCGTGTTCGCGCGACGAACCGCAACCGAAATTGCGGCCGGCGACGAGGATTTCGCAACCGCGCGCTTCGGGTTTGTTCAGCGCGAAATCCGGATCGGGCGAACCATCGGGTCGATAGCGCCAATCGTAGAACAGCGATTTACCCAAGCCGGTGCGTTCTGTCGTCGTGAGAAAGCGCGCCGGAATGATACGGTCGGTGTCGATGTTCTGATGCGCGAGAACGGCGGTGCGCGAATGCAGATGCGTCAACGGTTTCATGCGGCCGCCTCCGCCATGCGTTCGCGCGGATCGGCGATGTGCCCGGCGATAGCGGATGCGACGGCGACGAGCGGACTCGCCAGCACCGTGCGCACGCCAGGACCTTGCCGTCCTTCGAAATTTCTATTGCTCGTGCTGACCACGAGTTGCCCCGGTTTACCGATGTCGCCGTTCATGCCGAGGCACATCGAACACCCCGCTTCGCGCCATTCGGCGCCGGCGGCCTTGAACGTTTCGTGCAGGCCTTCGCGTTCGGCATCGCGTTTGATCTGTTCGGAACCGGGCACGACCAACATGCGCACGCGCGGCGAAACGCGCTGGCCGCGCAACAGGTCGGCGGCGGCGCGCAGATCGCTCAGACGTGAATTGGTGCAACTGCCGAGAAACACAATGTCGACCGGCATGCCGAGCATCGACTTTCCGCTTTCTACGCGCATGTAATCGAGCGCGCGTTTTTCCTGCGGATTCGCCGCAGCGGGCACGAACGCGTCGAGCGTCGTCACCATTCCCGGATGCGTGCCATAGGTGATGCTGGGTTGAATCTTTGCCGCGTCGATATGCACTTCGCGATCGAACGTCGCATCCGCGTCGGATTTGAGCCGGCTCCACGTCGCGACCGCGTTGTTCCATGCGTCGCCCTTCGGCGCGCGATCGCGGCCTTTGAGATAGTCGAACGTCGTCGCATCGGGTGCGATCAATCCTGCACGCGCGCCGGCCTCGATCGACATATTGCACACGGTCATGCGTTCTTCCATCGACAGCGCGTCGATCGTGCTGCCGCGATATTCGAGAACGTAGCCGGTGCCGCCGTTCACGCCGATCGTGCCGATGATATGCAGGATCAAATCCTTCGCCGTCACACCGGGCTGCAATTTGCCGTTGACGGTGATGGCGAACGATTTCGGTTTTCGTTGCAACAGGCACTGCGTCGCGAGCACATGGCCGACTTCCGTCGTGCCGATACCGAACGCGAGCGCGCCGAACGCGCCATGCGTGGAGGTGTGGCTGTCGCCGCAGACGATGGTCATGCCCGGTCGTGTCGCGCCGAGTTCCGGACCGATCACGTGCACGATGCCGCGATGCGGACTGCCCCAGCCCTGCAATTCCACGCCGTACTGTTTCGTGTTCGTTTCGAGCTGTGCAACCTGCGATTCCGCTTCGGGCGTCACGTAAAAAAGCTTTCCCGTCGCGTCGGGCGGCAGCGTCGGGGTGGAGTGATCGAACGTCGCCAGCGTGCGATCCGGCCGGCGCAATTTCAGCCCGCGCTCGCGCAGTTCGGAGAATGCCTGCGGCGACGTCACCTCATGCACGAGATGCAGATCGACGTAGAGAATCGCCGGCGTCGCCTCGGTTTCGGCTCGGACTTCGTGCGTATTCCAGATTTTATCGAGAAGTGTCGTACCCATTACGCCGCTTCCATTTCGATGTTGTCGTGTGTGCTGCGTTGTTTCGGTGCGAACTCGCCGATCGGCGTGAGCCAGCCGCGCGTGTCCGGCGTGTTGCCGTCGAACAGACCGAAGAACGCTTTCTGCAGTGCACGCGTTATCTCGCCCGGTTTGCCAGTGCCGACGGGTTTGCGATCGACGGAGCGCACCGGCGTGATTTCTGCGGCAGTGCCGGTCATGAACACTTCGTCGGCGAAGTACAGCAATTCGCGCGGCAAGATTTGTTCGACGACGTCGATACCGAGATCGCCGGCCAACGTGAGTACGGAGTCGCGCGTGATGCCGGCGAGGATGCTGGAACCGCTCGGCGGCGTGAATATTTTTCCGCCGCGGATCACGAACAGGTTTTCGCCGGCCCCTTCGCTGAGCAATCCGCCCGGCGCGAGCGCGATGCCTTCGGCGAATCCGCCGCGCACCGCTTCCTGCGCGATGAGCTGGCTCGACAAATAATTGCCGCCGGCTTTTACGCCGGTCGGATAGGTGTTTGGCGCAGCGCGATTCCACGAACTGACGCAGACATCCACGCCGTTTTCCAGCGCCGCAGCGCCGTGCATCGATCCCCACTCGATGGCGATGATGGCGAGTTCGATGGGAACGTCGCGACTCGGCGCGAGGCTGAACGTGAAACCGCCGCGATAGGCGATGGGCCGAACGTAAGCGCTTGCCAGACCGTTCGCGGCGACGACGTCCTCGCAGGCGCGATCGATTTCTTCGGCCGAATACGGAATGTCGAAATCGTATACTTTTGCAGAAAGCAGCAAACGCTCGGTGTGATCTTTAAGACGAAAATAGCGCGAGCCATTCGGCGTGGAATACACGCGCACGCCTTCGAACACGGACGAGCCGTAATGCAGCGCGTGCACGCCGACGTGAACGGTCGCTTCGGCCCAGGGTTTTAGTCGTCCGTTGTGCCAGATCAATGCGGAGGCGTTCATGCGGTTTGTCCTCAGGCTTGCGCGGCCGCGACGGGCAGCGGACTGGGTTTCGTATTCAAGCGTTCGATGCGGTTGATGACTTCGAGTGCCGCCAGCGCGGTCGCTTCGACGATATCGGTGGATGTACCGCGACCGCGCAGTTCGCGGTCGGCGTAGCGCACCGCCAGTGTGGCGCGGCCTTGCGCGTCCGCGCCGAAGCTCAGCGAGCGAACCTGGAAATCGGCGATATCGAGCGTGACGCCGGCGGCGCGTTCCATGCCACGCAGCACCGCGTGGATCGGTCCGTCGCCGATCGCCGCTTCGTTGGAGATGCGGCCGTCCTCGTGTTGCAACTTCACCGATGCGGATGCGCCGCCGCCGAGATGCGTGGTCGCGTGCAGATTCTGCAGTTTCCACGGACCTACGGCTTCGGGATCCTGGCCTAGCGCGAGCGCGTCGAGATCGCTGTCGAACACTTCTTTCTTTTTGTCGGCGAGCGTTTTGAAGCGTGTGAACACGTCGTCGAGTCGCGCATCGTCGAGATCGTGACCGAGATTCGAGAGGCGTTCGCGCAACGCGTGGCGTCCGGAGTGTTTCCCAAGCACCAATTGCGTGCGCGAAAAGCCGACGTCCTCGGGCCGCATGATTTCGTACGTCTCGCGATTCTTCAGCATGCCGTGTTGATGGATGCCCGATTCATGCGCGAAGGCGTTCTCGCCGACCACCGCTTTGTTGCGCGGGATGGTCGAGCCAACCAGATCGGATAACAGACGCGCCGTCGGATACAGCAGCGGCGTGCGGATGTTCGTATCGAGCTGGAATCGGTCGAGCCGCGTGCGCAATGCCATGACGATTTCTTCGAGCGCCGCGTTGCCTGCGCGTTCGCCGATGCCGTTGATGGTGCATTCCACCTGCCGCGCGCCGGCTGCGAGCGCGGCGATACTGTTGGCCACACCCAAACCCAAATCATTATGGCAATGCGCGCTCAGCACCACGTTCTCGATGCCTTTCACTTCGCGCTTGAGCCGCACGAACAACGCGTGGATTTCTTCCGGCGTCGTGTAGCCGACCGTATCGGGAACGTTCACGGTAGTCGCGCCGGCTTCGATCATGGTCGTCAGCGCTTGAATCAGGAATTCAGGTTCGGTGCGGATCGCGTCTTCTGCGGAAAATTCCACATCTGCACAAAGTTCGCGTGCGCGGCGCACGGCTTTGAATCCGGTTTCGAGAACTTGTTCGTAGGCCTTATTGACCAGGCTTCGCATCTCCCCTTTGTGCCATTCATTCGGACCGAAGACATTGAAATATTTGAGGCCAACGATCTTGGAAAAGAGTGCCCGCTGTTTGGCGTGGTGGTCGAAGATGTGTTTTGAGTAGCCATAGGCGTTGAGAGGACGGAGCGATTCGATGGTGGTTTCGTCATCGACCATGCCATTGGCTCCATCGCCGTAGGT
>CAZZYA010000167.1:0-8244 GCA_964658115.1 uncultured Rudaea sp.
ACGTAATCATTCTCGATCTGATGCTGCCCGGCATGGACGGTCTCGAGGTGTGCCGCAAGCTGCGCGCCGATGCCAAAAAATCGACCCCGGTATTGATGCTCACCGCGCGCGACACGCTGGACGACAAATTGACCGGACTCGATGCCGGCGCGGACGATTATCTGGTCAAGCCGTTCGAGATCCGCGAACTCGAAGCGCGCGTGCGTGCGCTGATCCGCCGCGATCGGCGGCAGGTGAGTGCCGAAGTGCTGAAAGTCGGCGATCTCGTGCTCGACACGGCTACGCTGCGCCTCACGCGTGGCGGACAGGAACTCACCGTTTCGCCGATCGGATTGAAACTGCTCGGCATTCTCATGCGCGAGTCGCCGCGCGTGGTCAGCCGTCGCGACATCGAGCGCGAAGTATGGGGCGATCTGCTTCCCGATTCCGACACGCTGCGCAGCCATTTGTATAATTTGCGCAAAATTATAGACAAGCCGTTCCAGCGACCGCTGCTGCACACCATTCACAGCGCGGGCTATCGTTTGGCGGATCTCGATGCGGAAGTCGCTGCGAATCAAAGTGCCTGACGCGCACATGCCGTCGCGCAGCGGGATCCGTCGCAAGATATGGACGGTCTACGTGCTGCAGGTCGCGGCGATCAGCCTCGCCACGATTCTGGGTGTTTATGCGGCCGCATCAGTGCTCGAGGATGTGCTGATCAAACACGCGCTGATCGGCGAGGCGGATTTCTTCTGGCGCGCGGTCGAGAAAAATCCGCGCACTCCCGTACCGGTGACGGCGAACATGACCGGATACCTCGTGCCCGAGCGCAGTAACGCTGCCAATCTGCCGGCGCCGCTGCGCGATCTCGATCCGGGATATCACCGCGTGCAGCACGACGGCATGATGCTCGTGCTCGTTTCCGACGGTCCGCCCGGACGGCTGTATCTGGTCTTCAATCAGGAACAGGTCGGACGACTCGCTTTCATGTTCGGCTTCGTGCCGCTGATCGTCGTGCTGGTAATTATTTATCTGACGACGTGGCTGACGTATCGCGCGTCGCGACGGGCATTGTCGCCTGTGATCGCGCTGGCCAAGGCCGTGCGCGGATGGGATCCCAAACATCCCGACCTCGCCGCGCTCGATCCGCAAAACCTGCCGCCGGATTTCGATGGCGACGTCGAAACGCTCGCGCGTGCGTTGCACGGGTTCGCGTCGCGCATCGAAGAATTCGTCGAGCGCGAACGCAACTTCACGCGTGATGCGAGTCACGAATTACGCAGTCCGCTGACCGTGATCAAGGTTGCTGGCGACGTTCTGCGCGAAGAAGAACTGTCGCCGTTTTCGACACGCGCCGTCGAGCGCATTCGCCGCTCGGTGCGCGATATGGAAGCGATGATCGAGGCGTTTCTGATCCTCGCGCGCGAATCCGACACTGGATTGCCGGAAGAAGATTTCATCGCGAACGAAGCAGTGCGCGAAGAATTCGAACGCGCGCAGCCGCTGCTCGAAGGAAAGCCGGTCGAGCTGAGTCTGGTCGAGAACGCGACGTTCCTGTTGCACGCGCCGCCGAAGGTGTTCGCGTCGATGGTCGGCAATCTCATCCGCAACGCGTGTTTGTATACCGATGCCGGTAAAGTCATCGTCGAGCTCGGCGAGGATTTCGTGCGCGTGCGCGACAGTGGAATCGGCATGAGCGAGGACGATTTGCGGCAGGCGTTCCAGCCGTATTTCCGCGGTGGTAACAGCGCGCGCGGCGGTTACGGCGTCGGCCTTAGTTTGGTAAGGCGGCTGTCCGACCGTTTCGGCTGGCCGGTGGAAATGGACAGCGAACTCGGCGCGGGTACGACGGCGACGATCCGCTTCCCGCTGGCGCAAGCGGTGGACCACGAATCGTTCTGATCGCGGCCTATAATCGAACGACTGACCTCAAGGATCGCCGATGAAACCGATGCCGTTCGTCGCCGCCATTTTTGCTGTCGGAGTTTCGATGTCACACGCCGCTGTGCCCGTTTTCATTCTGCACACCGGCGCGGGCATCGTCCACGAAGGTCTCACACCCGAGCGCGACGCACACATGCGCGAGGTGATGAAACAGGCGGCGGAGAAGGGATACGGCATTTTGAAGTCCGGCGGTTCCTCGCTCGATGCGGTGAGCGCGGCGATCGTGATCCTCGAAGACGAACCGGAATTCAACGCCGGCAAAGGCGCGGTGTTCAACCACGACGGCAAGAACGAACTCGATGCGTCGATCATGGACGGTGCGACACTGCGCGCGGGCGCCGTCGCGAACGTGCATCGTGTGAAGAATCCGATTCTGCTCGCGCGCGCGGTGATGGAAAAATCGCCGCACGTGATGATGGTCGGCGACGGCGCGGAAGCATTCGCCGCATCGATCGGCATGTCGTTGGTCGATCCGAAATATTTCTATACCGAACGGCGCTGGCAGGAATTGCAGAAAGCGCTGAAGGAAGACGAAGCGCAAAAGAAATCGACCGCATCGAAACACGGCACGGTCGGTGCGGTGGCGCTCGATTCGAAAGGCAATCTCGCCGCAGGCACGTCGACCGGCGGCATGACCGATAAACGTTTCGGACGCGTCGGCGATTCGCCAATCATCGGCGCGGGAACGTACGCGAACGGTAAATGCGCCGTCTCGGCAACGGGCTGGGGCGAGTTCTATATTCGATCCGTGGCCGCGCACGACATTTGCGCGCGCGTCGAATATCGCGGCGAGTCGCTGCAGCAGGCGACGGACGATGTCGTCATAGGCGTCGTGCCGAAACTCGGCGGCGATGGTGGCGTAATCGCGCTCGATGCGGATGGAAACGTCGTTGCGCAATTCAACACCGAAGGCATGGGTCACGCGTGGGTCGACAAGACCGGCACGACGCACGTGAGCATATTCAAGGACGAGAAGTAATGCCGGGCGATGTGCGTCCGCAAAAAGCGCGACGTGAAATCGCGCGCGATACAGCCATTCGCGGTGCGGCAAGCGCGTCAGCGCGCGGTGGTTTACATCTGATTACACGGTTTTACGGTCTCGCAACTGCGATATAGTCGGGCGCACGTTAAGTTTGCGCACCCTAAAACCGGCCCGCTTCATTACGCGTGCAACGCTGTCCACGGAACTGCCATGAGCATCGATTCTCCCCCTCGCGCGCCGACGTCGACGCGCCCTCGCGGTACCAAGCGCGCCATGCTGATCGTGCTCGTGGTCGCCGTGCTGCTCGCTGCCGGAGGATATTGGCTGGCGGCGCACAATAGTGCCGACAGCGGGCAAGGTCCGCGCGGCGGCGGACGCGGCGCGCGTGGCGGTCCTGGTGGACCGGGCGGTCCCGGCGGCGGTCCGGGCGGTGGTTTGCCGATGCCCGTCGGCGTGGCGCAGGTCGCCAATGGCGACATCAACATCACGATCAACGCGCTCGGCACGGTCACGCCTTTGCGCAGCGTCACCATCACCGCGCAAGTCGCCGGCAACCTGTTGAAGGTGAATTTCAAGGAAGGCGAGATGGTGAAAGAGGGCGACGCGCTGGCCGAAATAGACCCGCGACCGTATCAGGCGCAGCTCACACAATATGAAGGCGCGCTGGCGCGCGACGAAGCATTGCTGGCGAATTCGAAGATCGACCTCGATCGGTATACGACGCTGTTTTCGCAGGACTCGATCGCGAAACAGCAACTCGATTCGCAGAAGTCACTCGTGCATCAGTACGAAGGGACGGTGAAATCCGATCAGGGACAGATCGACAACGCGAAAGTAAATATCGGTTACACCAAGATCACCGCGCCGGTCACGGGACGTGTCGGTCTGAGACAGGTCGATTCGGGCAACAACGTCAGTGTCGGCAGCGCGATCGTCGTGATCACGCAACTCAAGCCGATCGATGTGCTATTCACGATTCCGGAAGACAATCTGCCGCCCGTACTGAAGAAAACACACGCCGGCGACAAACTGTCGGCCGATGCTTACGATCGCGCCGGCACGACCAAACTCGCGACCGGTTCGCTCGCGAGTCTCGACAATCAGGTCGACACATCGACCGGCACGGTGAAGGCGAAAGCCGAATTCGCCAACGACGACGAAGGCCTGTTCCCCAATCAATTCGTCAACGTGCATTTGCTGCTCGACACCTTGCACAACGCGATCGTCATTCCGACGTCGGCACTCGAACGCGGCTCGGACGGATTGTTCGTCTACGTCGTTCAGCCCGATCACACGGTGCAGGTGCGCAACATCAAAACCGGTCCGACCGAAGGCGAGAAAGTCGCCGTCACGGACGGTTTGAAAGTCGGTGAAAGCGTCGTCACCAGCGGTGCGGATCGCCTGCGCGACGGCAGCAAAGTCGAACTGCCGGGCGAAGAACCCGCGCCCGCGACGAAACCCGCCGACGGTCAGAAGCGTCAGGGGAATCGCGGCGACAACACGAATTCGAGAAACCCGAATGGACAGCACCGCACGCGCGACAACAGCGGCGCGAACGGCCCGGCGAACGATCCGAACGCACCCGCGCCGACACCGGGAACTCCGCCGGGCAACAGTCCATCGCCGACGAACAACACGAATCCAAACCCGGGATCGTCGTCCGGCGGCTGACGTATGAATCCGTCACGCCTCTTTATTCTGCGGCCGGTCGCCACGTCATTGCTGATGATGGCGATTCTGCTGGTCGGCATCCTTGCCTATCGCTATTTGCCGCTGTCGGCGCTGCCCGAAGTCGACTACCCAACGATCCAGATCACCACGCTGTATCCGGGCGCGAGCCCCGAAGTCGTCACCTCGTCGGTGACCGCGCCGCTCGAGCAGAAACTCGGCCAGATGCCGGGACTCAACCAGATGTCGTCGACGAGCTCGGCCGGCGCGTCGGTGGTGACGCTGCAATTCAGTCTCGACCTGAGTCTCGACGTCGCCGAACAGGAAGTGCAAGCGGCGATCAACGCCGCTGGCACGTTCCTGCCGACCGCGAACCTTCCTTCACCGCCGATTTACAGCAAGGTGAATCCAGCCGACGCGCCAATCCTCACGCTCGCGCTGACGTCGAAGACGATGCCGCTGACGCAGTTGGAAGATCTCGCCGACACGCGACTCGCGCAGAAGATTTCGCAGATCGACGGCGTCGGTCTCGTCACATTGTCCGGCGGCCAGCGTCCTGCAGTTCGCGTGCAGGCCAATCCGACCGCGCTCGCCGCGTACGGGATGAGTCTGGAGGATCTGCGCAACGCCATCGCGAGCGCGAACGTCAACAGTTCGAAAGGAAGTTTCGACGGACCGACGCGTTCGTACACGATCGACGCCAACGATCAGCTCAAGTCGGCCGACGCGTACAAGGACATCGTGATCGCGTACAAGAACGGCGGACCGGTGCATCTGTCCGATGTCGCCAACATCGTCGACGGCGCGGAGAACGACAAGCTCGGCGCGTGGAGCAACAACACACCCGGCATCATCATGAACATCCAGCGGCAGCCGGGCGCGAACGTCATCGGCGTGGTCGATGCGATCAAACAGCAGTTGCCGCAGCTCACACAGTCGATGCCGGCCTCGGTCGACGTGGCCTTGCTCACCGACCGCACCGTGACCGTGCGCGCGTCGGTCGAGGACGTCGAGTTCGAACTGTTCCTCGCGGTGGTGCTCGTCGTCGCCGTGATTTTCGTGTTCCTGCGCAATCTGCCCGCGACTATCATCCCGAGTTTTTCAGTGCCGCTGTCGCTGGTCGGCACGTTCGGCGTGATGTACCTGTGCGGGTTCAGTCTCAACAATCTCACCATGATGGCGCTGACCATCTCGACCGGTTTCGTCGTCGACGACGCCATCGTGATGATCGAGAACATCTCGCGCTATCTCGAAGAAGGCGACAATCCGCTCGATGCCGCGCTGAAAGGCGCTGGACAGATCGGCTTCACCATCGTGTCGCTGACGATCTCGCTGATCGCCGTGCTGATCCCGCTGCTGTTCATGGGCGACGTGGTCGGCCGTCTGTTCCGGCAATTCGCGATCACGCTCGCGGTCACCATCGTCATTTCCGCGGTCGTGTCGCTGACGCTCGTTCCGATGCTGTGCGCGAAAATTCTCAAGCATCATCGCAAGGAAGATGAAAACAGATTCCAGCGCAAGACCGGCGAAATGTTCGACCGCATCGTCGCCGCCTACGGCCGCTGGCTGAACTGGGTGCTCGACCGCCAGTTCGCGACGCTGCTCGTCGCCGTCGCGACGTTGGTGTTGACGATCATTTTGTACATCGTCATTCCGAAGGGATTTTTTCCGACGCAGGACACCGGACTCATCCAGGGAATTTCCGAAGCGTCGCAATCGATTTCATTCGCGGCGATGTCCGAGCGTCAGGCCGCGCTCGGCAAGAAAATTCTCGAAGACCCCGCCGTCGAATCGCTGTCCTCGTTCATCGGCGTTGATGGCACCAACACCACGCTCAACAGCGGCCGTTTCCTGATCAACCTGAAAAAACACGGCACGCGCGACGATGTCGAAACGGTCATTGCCCGCCTGCAGAAATCGTCGCGGGATGTCACCGGCATCGCACTGTACATGCAGCCCGTGCAGGATCTGACCATCGAAGATCGCGTCAGCCGTACGCAATACCAGTTCACGCTCGGCTCGCCGAACCTCGACGATCTCAACACGTGGGTGCCGAAACTCGTCGACGCATTGAACCAGCGCCCGGAACTCGCCGATGTCGCGAGCGATCTGCAATCGCAAGGTTTGCAGGCGTATCTCGAAATCGATCGCGATACCGCTGGAAGACTCGGCATCACGCCGGCGGCGATCGATCAGATTCTGTACGACGCATTCGGCCAGCGCCTCATTTCGACGATTTACACCGAATCAAATCAATATCGCGTCGTGCTCGAAGTACAGCCGGAACTGCAGACCGGACCGAGCGCGCTCGACAAGATCTACATTCCCGGTTTGAGCAACGCCAACAGCGTCGCGCAGACCTCGCAAGGCTCGACCGGATCCGCGGGCAATTCCAACGCATCGTCGTTCGGCGGCACGCCGCAAGGCGCGACACCCGGTGTCACACAGGGACTCACCGCCGCCGCCGTCTCGTCGGGACAGTTGCCGCTCAACACGGTGACCACATTGCATGAGCGCGCGGCGCCGCTATCGATCAACCATCTCGGCCAGTTCCCGGCAACGACGGTGTCGTTCAACCTCGCGCCGGGGTATTCGCTCGGTGCGGCCGTCGAGACAATCAAGCAAGTCGAAGCGGGCATGAAAATTCCCGCCAGCGTCAGCACGAATTTCCAGGGCGCCGCGCTCGCTTTCCAAGCTTCGCTCACCAACACCGTGCTGCTGATCCTTGCCGCGATCGTGACGATGTATATCGTGCTCGGCGTGCTGTACGAAAGTTACATCCATCCGATAACGATTCTTTCCACATTGCCATCGGCGGGCATCGGTGCGCTGCTCGCCCTGATCATCGCGCGCGACGATCTGGGTATCGTGGCGATCATCGGCATCATCCTATTGATCGGCATCGTCAAGAAAAACGCGATCATGATGGTGGACTTCGCGCTCGATGCCGAACGCGAAGGCGGCAAGCCGCCGCGCGAGGCGATTTATCAAGCGTGTCTGCTGCGCTTCCGTCCGATTCTGATGACGACGCTTGCTGCGCTTTTCGGCGCGTTGCCGCTGATGCTCGGTACGGGTGTTGGTTCGGAGTTGCGGCATCCGCTCGGTATCACGATCGTGGGTGGGATGATCGTGAGTCAGGTGTTGACGTTGTTTACGACGCCGGTGATTTATCTGGCGTTCGATCGGTTGGCGTTTCGCGTGCGGAGGCGGTTTGGATCGGACAGTCATGCCGAGGAGGTGGTGGCGTGATTGGGTTGCGTGGACGCCGCAGAGCCTCCGCCATCCTGCGGCCAGCGGGTAACTTTTTGTCCGGTGACAAAAAGTCATCAAAAAACACCGCTTTTCTCCCACAGATCCCGTCAGTGAGTGGCTATCCCTGGCCATGCGCGGACCGCGCGCTTCCTCCGCGCGAACACCGTCGCACCAGACTGAGCGCGACCAGTAGAAAGAGGTTTGTAAGTCGGAGCTGCACGCCGTGCTCTCGTGGACAAGTTTTCAAAAGAACATATCTGACGCTCTTGCCGTCCTCTACCGGACAGCACGGCGTGCGATCATTTTTACAAGCCTCTTCCTACACCGGCGCGCAGGCTTGTCGCGACGGTAATCGCGCGCAGTCCGCAGCCAGCAGCACGGACGTGCTGTCCGCGGACAACATCCCGTGCGAGAAA
>CAZZYA010000168.1:0-8239 GCA_964658115.1 uncultured Rudaea sp.
CTGTCCGTGGTCGCCGGCGCCAGCGGCAACACGATGGCGAGCGGCGCCACGGTTTCCTTCAGCGGCGTTTCGACAATCGGTGCCAACGCAGCGTTGACGACGAGTTCGAGCACAGGAACTTGCGCGAGTTTCAGCACGTGCACGGTCACGGTCACCTGCTCTGGATCGCTCGTCGTCACCGGTGGCGGACTGCAAGTCGCTTCGGGTGCGGTGGGCCAGTTGCACATGACGCAAAGCTATCCGGCATCGTCGGTTACCAACGGCCCTGTCAACCAGTGGGTCGTTACGGCCGAGAACATCGCCAACGGAACCGTTACGATCAAGGCGCTCGCCATTTGCACGCAGTAACGCAGACGAATGCAACCTTCGAAACCCCGGCCATCGCCGGGGTTTTTTTTGACGACAACACGCTGCGATTCGGCGACAATGCGCGCCCCGTTGGAGCGACGCTCCATCGCTGTCCGTGATTGAAAGTCATGACGAGCCGCAGAGAACTCGCCAACGCCATTCGCGCGTTGTCCATGGATGCCGTCGAGGCCGCGAAGTCCGGACACCCCGGCATGCCGATGGGTATGGCCGACATTGCCGAGGTGCTGTGGAATGATTTCCTGCAGCACAATCCGGCAAATCCGAAATGGTTCAACCGCGACCGTTTCGTGCTCTCCAACGGTCACGGTTCGATGCTGCTGTATTCGCTGCTGCATCTCACCGGCTACGACTTGCCGATCGCTGAACTCAAGAATTTTCGTCAGCTTCACTCCAAGACTGCGGGCCATCCAGAAGCGAGCGAATTTGCGGCGATCGAGACGACGACCGGTCCACTCGGTCAGGGATTCGCGAATGCCGTCGGCATGGCGCTCGCGGAAAAAGTGCTCGCCGAACGCTTCAACCGCGCCGGCCACGAGATCGTCGATCATCACACCTACGTGTTCATGGGCGATGGCTGTCTGATGGAAGGCATCTCGCACGAGGTGGCGTCGCTGGCCGGCACGCTGAAACTCGGCAAGCTCGTCGCGATTTATGACGACAACGGCATTTCCATCGACGGCGAAGTGCGCGGCTGGTTCACGGACGACACACCGAAACGTTTCGAGGCGTACGGCTGGCGCGTCATTCCCAATGTCGATGGACACGACACCGAAGCCATCAAAGCCGCTATCTCGAAAGCGACGAGCGCGGGCGACAAGCCAACGCTGATTTGCTGCAAGACCATCATCGGTTTCGGCGCACCGAATAAACAGGGCAAAGAATCCTCGCACGGCGCTGCGCTTGGGCCCGATGAAATCGTCGCCGCGCGCGCGTCGCTCGGCTGGTCCGACGCGGCATTCCATATCAGCGACGCGAGCTATACCGGCTGGGACGCAAAGCGCAAAGGCGCCGAACGCGAAGCCGCATGGAACGAGAAATTCGCAAAGTATAAAAATGCGCATCCAGCGGAAGCGGAGGAATTCGAACGGCGTCTGGCCGGCGCGCTGCCGTCAGACTGGACCGATCACGCCGATGCCTACATACGCAAACTGCAGGCCGACGGTGCCACCGTCGCGTCGCGCAAAGCATCGCAGATGGCGCTCGATGCATTCGGTCCGAAACTGCCGGAACTGATCGGTGGATCGGCGGATCTCGCCGGTTCCAACCTCACGATCTGGAAAGGATCGAAAGACGTCAACTCCAACGACGCAAACGCCAATTATGTTTACTACGGCGTGCGCGAATTCGGTATGAGCGCGATCAGCAATGGGCTGGCGCTGCACGGCGGATTCATTCCATACGACGCGACGTTTCTCGTTTTCTCCGACTACGCGCGCAACGCCGTGCGTATGTCCGCGCTGATTCCTGCGCACGCGATCCATGTTTATACACACGACTCGATCGGACTCGGTGAAGACGGACCGACGCATCAGCCGATCGAACATCTCGCGAGTTTGCGTTTGATCCCGCGCAACCATGTCTGGCGTCCGTGCGATGCAGTCGAGAGCGCCGTCGCGTGGAAAGCCGCGATCGAACGCAAAGACGGACCCTCGTGTCTGATCTTCTCGCGTCAGAATTTGCCGCACCAACCGCGCACCGACGAGCAGCTCGGTCTGGTGTCGCTCGGTGGCTACATCCTCAGCGATCCCAGCGCGGCGTTCGATGTGATCTTGATCGCCACCGGTTCCGAAGTCGATCTCGCCACGCAGGCAATGCGCGCGCTCGCGAAGGACGGCGTCGCGGCGCGCGTCGTGTCGATGCCCTGCGCGAACGTTTTCGATCGCCAGCCGCAAGCGTACCGCGATGCCGTGCTTCCACCCGACTGCCGCCGCCGCATCGCGATCGAAGCAGGCGTCACCGATTACTGGCGCAAGTACGTCGGTCTCGACGGTGCCGTAATCGGCATCGACACGTTCGGCGCGTCCGCGCCGGCCGACGCGTTGTTCAAGCATTTCGGATTCACTGTCGACAACGTCGTCGCTACCGCTAAACGCCTTATCTCCCGCTAAATCGACCGTTTTACGCTTCGTCGCACCGCCGCTTGACTTATAAATTTACAGGCGTAATCTTAACTAGAGATTACAGCCGTAAATGGTGCATCGATGGCGATCAGCGACGCGGAAAGTCTGGTGATGGAAGTTTTGTGGGAAAAGAATCCGGCCACGTCCGATGATGTCGTGGCCGAACTTTCCAAAACCACGGATTGGCAAGAACCGACCATCAAGACGTTGCTCAATCGGCTTCTGAAAAAGCGCGCGGTCGCTGCCGTGCGCGACGGCCGACGTTATCTCTATCGCCCGCTGCTCAAGCGCGAGGATTACATCGACGCGGCCAGCACCACGCTTCTCGATCGACTTTTCGGCGGACGCGTCGCCCCGCTGGTGGCGCATTTTTCCGAGCGCCGCAAACTGACCAAGAAAGACATCACCGAACTCAAGCGCCTCATCGGGGAGCTCGATCATGATCGCTGATCTGCTGACGTTGCTGTTGCACGCGACGCTGGCTTCCAGCATCGCGATCGTTCTGGTGCTGGTGCTGCGTAAGCCGTTACGCCACCGCTTCGGCGCGCACGTCGCGTATTCGTTATGGGCGCTTGTGCCGGTGGCGATCGCCGTGTCGTTGATTCCTGCGCCGGTCGCTTCTGAAATCGCCGCGCCGATTTCGCCGCTGCTCGCGCCCGTCGTCGCGCCGATATCGCTCCCGATTTCCGAAACCGTCGCGCCGTCGATTGATGTCGAAACCTGGCTGATCTCCGCGTGGCTCGTCGGCGTAGGTTTGTGGGTAACGTGGCTCGCGCGTCAGCAACGCCGTTTTCTTGCCGAACTCGGACGTCTCGACCGCTACGCCGACAATGCCTGGCGCGCGGAAAATGTCACGTCGTGTCCGGCACTGATCGGCGCATGGCGTCCGCGCATCGTGCTGCCGCAGGATTTCGACGAACGCTACACCGACATCGAACGCACGCTCATCCTCGCGCATGAACGCACGCATGTCGCCCGCGCGGATGCCGCGCTCAATCTCGCCGTCAGCGTTTTGCGCTGCGTGTTCTGGTTCAACCCGCTGATACACGCCGCCGCGTCGCGTTTCCGTTTCGATCAGGAACTCGCGTGCGACGCCGATGTGATCTCCCATTTTCCGGAAGCGCGCCGGTCGTATGCCGACGCGATGTTGAAAACGCAACTGGCCGATATCGGACTGCCGGTCGGTTGCCATTGGCAGTCCAGCCATCCGCTGAAGGAGAGAATTTCCATGTTGAAATCCAGTTTGCCCAGTCCGCGCAAAAAGCGGTTAGGGCTTGCGCTGTGCGCTGCGTCTATGGCGTGCGTCGCCGCTGTCGCATGGGCCGAGCAGCCGAAACGGCTTCCCACGTCCACGACCGGCGACGGCGACGTCTCCACCAACCTACGCATCAAGATCGACGGTCACAATCTCGACGGGTGGACTTTCAACGCGCCCGACGGACACGCGCGCGCCATTCGATCGTCGTCGGAGTATTCCGAATTCACGATGAACGTGCCGTCGGGAAGTTCGTTCACGATGGGATTCACGAAAGACGCGGAGTCCTGGCGAATCATCGGAACAGCTGAGCGCGAGCCGGACGGCAAGCTGCAGTTCACCGCCGACCTGTCTCACAACGGCGCAAGCGTGGGAGTGCCGCGCATGCTCACCGAGCAAAGCGAGCCGGGCGCATTCCGGATTGGCGAAGACGCAGCCGACGGCAGTTTCAGAGGCGTGGAAGCGCAGATCACGATGGTGTCGACGCCAGCCGAGCCGCCGGCAAGCGCCGCGAAACCGTCGCACGCGAGCTATCGCTCCATCACGCGGATCGAATATCCCGCCGCGCAGGCGAGAAGTGGAACCGGCGGAACGGTGTTCGTGATCGCGCACGTCGCGGCGGACGGCCACGTCGTATCGACGTCGCTGAAAGCTGGACCTGGCAGCGCGCCCGATGTCTATCCGCTCGTCACCGCCGCGCTGGCCGGCGTGCAACGCTGGACGTTCAATCCCGCGCAGCGCGATGGCGTCGCGGTGTCGAGCGACGAGATCGTGCCGATCGTGTTCGAAGCACCGAACCAGCGCAACAACAAAGCCAGCATGCCTGATGCGCTCGACGCCATCACCGTGCGAATTCCGCTGGCGACGGCCGACGCGCCTTCCGAAGATCATGGTCCGAATGAAAACGTGCAGTTCCGCATGTCGCGTCCGCCGAAATATCCGCAGTCGGCGATCAGGGCGCATCAGTCGGGCAAGATTGTGCTCAAAGTATTGGTCAGCGCCACCGGAGAGCCGGTGTCGGCGGAAGTGAACGAAGCCACCCCGCCGGAAGCCGAGGCGATATTCGCCGACGCCTCGATTTCCGCCGTCATGCAGTGGCGTTTCAATCCGGGGTTGCACGACGGCAAGCCGTTCGAAGGTTACGTGCTCGTGCCGTTCACGTACTCGCTCACCGATGACGACGAAGCCGCCGACGCACCATCGGAAGCCAAAGGCAACGGCTGATCGCTGTGTAGGACTGGGGCGGATATTCGCACCGCCCCATCTCGTCGTCGCGCCGCTACAATAGCCGCCTTGTCTGCTCATCGAGGAGTTGGTCATGGCGGTGAAAGTTGCCATCAATGGCTACGGCCGTATCGGTCGCAACGTGTTGCGCGCGCTGTACGAAGCCAGGCGCACCAAGGAAATCCAGATCGTCGCGGTGAATGATCTCGGCGACGCGGAAACCAACGCGCATCTCACGCAATACGACACCGCGCACGGCAAATTCCCCGGCGAAGTCGGAGTGGCTGGCGGCGATCTCGTCGTCGATGGCGACAAAGTGAAAGTATTTGCCGAGCGCGATCCATCGAAATTGCCGTGGGGTTCGCTCTGTGTGGATGTCGTGCTCGAATGCACCGGCCTGTTCACCTCGAAAGCGAAAGCCGGTGCGCACATCGCCGGCGGCGCGAAAAAAGTGATCATCTCCGCGCCGGGCGAGAAAGACGTCGACGGCACCTTCGTCATCGGCGTGAACGAAGACAAGCTCACGGCGAAACACGAAGTCATTTCCAACGCCTCGTGCACGACGAACTGTCTCGCGCCGCTTGCCAAAGTGCTGCACGAAAAGATCGGCATCGTTCACGGACTGATGACGACCATTCACGCCTACACCAACGATCAGGTTCTCACCGACGTTTTCCACAAAGACTTGCGCCGCGCGCGCAGCGCCACGCATTCGCAGATCCCGACCAAAACCGGCGCCGCCGCTGCGGTCGGACTCGTACTGCCCGAGCTCAACGGCAAGCTGGATGGTTTCGCCATGCGCGTGCCGACCATCAACGTATCGGTGGTCGACCTGACGTTCGTCGCCAAGCGCGCGACGTCGCATGAAGAAATCGACGCGATCGTGAAAGAAGCCAGCGAAGGCAAGCTCAAAGGCATTCTCGGCATGAACAAGAAGCCGCTCGTCTCGATCGACTTCAACCACAATCCGCTGTCGTCGATTTACGATTCCACGCAGACACGCGTCATGGAAGGCACGCTCGTGAAAGTGCTGAGCTGGTACGACAACGAGTGGGGTTTCTCCAACCGCATGCTCGACATGACGTTGGCGATGATGAGCGCGAAGTAGACCGCGCATGATGTTGCGCGCAGCGGCGGCACTCGGTTTTCTGCTGCTCGCGCACGCATGCGCCGTGGCCGATCCGGTCGCGGTGACGTTCGACGATCTTCCGCTCAACGGCGAGCTCGCACCGAACACGACGCGCGCAGGTATCGTCGCCGACGTGCTTCCGATTCTTTCGAAGTTCGGCTTGCCGCCGGTGTACGGCTTCGTCAACGCAAAAAAACTCGAAGGTTCCGACGATGGCGCAGCGGCGTTGCGGGCATGGGTCGCGGGCGGTCAGCACGTCGGCAATCACACGTATTCCCACATCGATCTGCATCAATCGTCGGCCGAAGCATTTCTCGCAGACTTGCGCGGGGACGAACCCGTTCTCGAACTGCTCGACAACACGGGAAACTGGCGCTGGCTGCGCTACCCGTATCTGCGCGAGGGCGACACCGTTGAAAAGCGACGGCAGGTTCGCGCCGCCTTGCGTGATCGCAACTATCGCATCGCACAGGTCACCCTGGATTACGAAGACTATCTCTGGAATACGCCGTACGCGCGCTGTCTTGCGACGCATGACGCGAAATCCATCGCGTGGCTGCGCAGCAGTTATCTCGACACGGCGAAAGCGTATCTTCGCGCCAACCGTCAGATGGCCGATCTCGTTTTCGGACACCCGATTAATCACGTGTTATTGCTGCATCTCGGCGCTTTCAGCTCGACCATCCTGCCTGATCTGTTCGCGCTGATGAAAAAGGAAGGTTTCACATTCGTCACGCTCGAACAGGCCCAAAGCGACGCCGCGTACGAAACCGATCCGGACGTAGGATCGAAATACGGCGGAACGTTGCTCGAACAATGGATGGACGTGCGCCATCTGAAATATCCCGAGTTGCCCAAGAAACCGTACAAGCAACTCGAGGCGATCTGCCGCGCGCCGGCTGGGTAACCTCAGTGCGGTTCCTTCTCGGATTGCAGCGTTTCCAGCAACGCGATTTGCAATCGCGAATGCAACTTCACCAGCGTCCGCCACAACAGCACCAGAATCAGCGCGCCCATCGCCAGCACCGCAACCAGTAATTCCGCCGGCGGCAAAATGCTTGAACTCAGCGCGCTGACGAGCAGCAACATCGCGGCGATCGAGGCGGCCGGAATGATCTCGGCAACGACGCGCCGAACACTGTCGGTGTAACGCCCAAGGTGCACACTCGCTTCGGCGAGCATCATCGCGAGTGCCTTCAGTTTGCGATAGGCCGCGATCAGAAACGGCAGCGACATAACCAACGCCGCTCCCCAGATCGCCGCGTGCGCGACGGCATCGTTCGGAATCCATTCGCGCAAATCGATGATGCGCTCGCTCGCCAGATACGCGCCGCCGCCGAAAATTGCCGCGATCAAGCAGAAGTTGACGAACGTCTGTAAAAGTATACGGCGCACCATCGCCGCGATCACCGCGCGATCACCTTCGAAGCGCAAACTTTGCAGCCAGCTCGAATAAAGCTGCAGCACGCGGCGCACGCCGTGCGGCGTAGCGGCGCGGATACGCCTCGCGAGCGGATCGGCAGCGCGGATCAGGTACGGCGTGAAGAGGGTCGTCAGCGCCGACACCGCCACCGCGATCGGATACAGAAACGGACTTGTCGCATTTAGCGTCGCGCCGAGCGTCACGATGATGAACGAGAATTCGCCGATCTGCGCCAGACTCATGCCGATGCGCATCGACGTCCGTCCGTCCTGCCCCGCGACGAATGCGAACAACGAACGCGATACCGATTTGCCGATGATCACCACCAGCGTGACCACCGCGATCGGCGCGGCGTAGTCGACGAGCACGCGCGGATCGAGCATCAGTCCGATGGCAACGAAGAAAATCGCGCTGAACATGTCGCGCACCGGACCGATGAGTCGCTCGATGCGCCGCAGCGCTTTCGTTTCGGCAACGATCACGCCGATCACGAATGCACCGAGCGCGATGTCGTAGCCGAGCTGCGAAACCACCAGGCAGAAACCGAACAGCAGTCCGAGCACCGACACCAACAGCATCTCGTTGCTGTTGAAGCGCGCAACGAAATCGAGCAATCGCGGCACGGCAAGAATACCGATGACAAGCGAAACGACGAGGAATACGGTCAGCTTCCCAAGCGTGCCGAGCACCGCGCCGGTGTCGATACCGCCGGTATGCGC
>CAZZYA010000169.1:0-8158 GCA_964658115.1 uncultured Rudaea sp.
TGTCCGCAGCCTGCTGCGCATTCTCTCGGCGACCGCTTTCCTTAAGCAACGTGAATACCGTTCGACCACTTCGGTCGATTAACGTGATAAATCCCGGAGGGTGAATCGTGTCTGCATGCAGCCTGTCAGGTGGTATAGCTACGTGTTTCGCCAACCGCGCTTTCCCTACTCAGTGAAAATTTCTTGCCGCACGCTTGCATGTTTTTGATTAGGGTACTAACTAGGGAAGCGGCTGGATGAGTTGCATAAAGTAATTTGAAACAATAACTTATGTCGTAATTTGGCGGAGAGGGAGGGATTCGAACCCTCGATAGAGTTTTTGACCCTATACTCCCTTAGCAGGGGAGCCCCTTCGGCCTCTCGGGCACCTCTCCGCATTTCGTTCGATGGCTGCGCGGGCAGACCGCGTGAGCGAAGCTATTGTAGCGTTTCATCGCCGATGTTGCACGATCGTTATCCGCCAGGATGCGATGCGCTTATCGCTTGTTTGAGCCCTTCGTTGGCGAACGGATTGGTCGGATCGATGGCGAGCGCTTTTTTGTACGATTCGATTGCTTGTTTTCTGTCGCCACGCATACGGAATGCGTCGCCTAGCCGGGCAAATGGACCCGCGCGTTCCGGATAAGCCGCGGCGAATTGTTTGGCGATTTCTATCGCGTCGTCCATTTTATGCTGCGTTTGTAGACTTTCGATCCAGTTGACGAATTCGTCCGGCGACAGTTTGAATTGCGCATCCTGTTTTTTGATCTCGGCAAAAACTTCGCCGGCGTGTGCGAATCCTCGTCGGTGGAGCTCTGCTGCGAGCGCTTCGCGCGTCGGCGGTATGCCGTGGCCGCGGTTGACTTCGAGTTTGACCGCGTGCGGCGGAAAACCGTTCGCAGTGGGCGGAGTCACCAACCAACTCGCGGCGCGTGCATCGTGCTTAAGTTCGGCGTCGAGGAACGCCAATGTGTAACGCGCGATCCATCCGTTGGCTTGAAACGTTTCGCTCAGCGAATAGTCGCCCGGAAAAACAGCAGGTTCATTGACATCGAGAAATCGAAGATGTTTGGATGCGAACTGGTAGTGGACGATGGGCTCAAACGTCACCACGAATAAATCGGCATATTTGAGCCGTGCGAGAAGATCGCCGGACAAATCCTGCTCTTGCCGAAACAGATCTTCGATGGAACTCGCGCGCGACGATAAATACAGATAAGGAATCGTGATCCGTTCGGGTGTGACGTACTTCGTTTCGGCGACGAGTTTGCCGACGAGCCGGATACCGCCGTCGAGTCCGACCAATGCCGTGATGCGGCTGTCGCGCGCGGCAGCGAGCACGTTGGCGACGCCGCCCCAACTGTAACCGACGACCGCGAGATGGTCTGCGTCCGCATCGACCAACGTCGGAGCGTAGCCCACGAGGAACTCGATGTCCGAGGCTTGCGTCTCCGCGTCGGCGAGTGAGAGACCCAGCCAGCGATTGTGCGCACCGATTGACGGACTAGCTATAACTACGTAACCGTGACTAGCCAGGTATTCGCACAGATCCGCATTTTCGGCTGCCGACTCGTTATGGCTCGGCGCGTAGATTACGACCGGGAATTTTTCGTCGGCTGGCGCGGCGTCGCGCGTCGCCCACATCGTCTGATTTTTGATCGACGCGATCGTCGCTGCCGGCATATTTGGCGGCACGAAATCGCGGAGTCGGAATTCAGCGACCGCGGCGATTTGATCATCGCTGCGCGAAAAATCGTCCTCGCTGCCGCTGAGCAACAGATAGTCGCCATAACGCATCCGATTCGAGGACTGCCTCGCTGGATACCAGATAAGTGTCTGGATCGGTCGAGCGCGATTGCGTGTTATGGCCTCGCCGGTGGTGTCGTCGAAGCGGCCGAGATAAGTGCGCGTGGTGTCGTACTGCTGCACGACTTTGAAGCCGACCGCGTAATCGCCCGGCTTTTCGGTAAACGCGAATGAGTCTGCATGTGTCGACGCAGCGACGACGGACAATACACAACCGAGCAGCACGCTACGCACGCGAATTCCCCTTACGCGGCGATCATCCTAATCGGCGACGATCTTGTCGACGATGACGTCAGCCGGTTTCGGAAGGCTGTGGCGATTCTCCACCGCCTTCGTGTTCACGTTTGATGCGTTGGTAGATTTCTTCGCGATGCACGGCCACATCCTTGGGCGCATTGATGCCAATTCGCACCTGGTTCCCCTTGACACCCAGCACCGTCACGCTTACTGCATCGCCGATCATGAGTGTTTCACCCACTCGGCGTGTCAGAATCAGCATTGTCTTTCTCCTTACGGCTGTCGTCTTTCCTAACGCGACGGCGATCCCCTCGCCACCGCCTTCACATCCTTGGTGCTCGCCGACCGACCGATCGCTTCATGCGCTCGCACCGACCGCGTATCGTTTCATTTAGACGGCCGCCGCCACTCAGTCGTCGCGCTTGATACTAGACCCCAACGCATGCATGCGCAATCCGCGGGGCTGAACTTTACATGACCGACTGTTCGCCGAAACCCCTATCGAAAGTCACGTCAAATGCGCGGCAATCCACGCTGGTACCGCTTCCAAAGCGGCGCCGAGCGCGGGCGAATCTTCACCGCCACCCTGCGCCATGTCCGGGCGTCCGCCGCCTTTTCCACCAATTTTTTTGGCAACATCGGAAACCAGATCACCGGCTTTTATCTTGCCGAGCGCTGCTCCGTTCACACCCGCAACCAGCGATATTTTGCCGTCGCTGCCGCCGGCGAGAAGGATCACGCAGTCGCCGAGTTTTTGCTTGAATTGATCGACGCTGTCGCGCAGCGTTTTCGCGTCTGCTCCGTCCAGACGCGCGGCGACGACCTTGATGCCGTTGACGTCTTTCGCCATCGACGCGAGATCCGATGTCGCGACCGACGCCGCTTTCGCTTTCAGACTTTCAAGTTCGCGTTCGAGTTTTTTCTGCCGATCGAAAACCTGGCGCAGTTTGTCGACGACATCGTGCGCACTCGACGAAAGCAGGTGCGCCACGGCATCGAGCCGTTGCTCTTCTTCTTTCACGTAAGCGAGCGCACCCTCGCCCGTCAACGCTTCGATACGACGAACGCCGGACGCGACGCCACTCTCACTCACGATCTTGAACAGACCGATATCGCCCGTACGCGCGACGTGCGTGCCGCCGCAAAGTTCCGTCGAGAAATCGCCCATGCGCAGCACGCGCACGTGATCGCCGTACTTTTCGCCGAACAACGCCATCGCGCCGAAATCGATCGCGTCGTTGTAAGCCATGTTGCGGATCTCGGCTTCGGAATTTCGGCGCACTTCAGTGTTGACCAAATCTTCGACCGTGCGCACTTCGTCTGGCGTCATCGGTTTGAAGTGCGCGAAATCGAAACGCAGACGATCCGGCGCGACCAGCGATCCTTTCTGCGTGACGTGATCGCCCAGCACTTTGCGCAGTGCGGCGTGCAATAAATGCGTCGCGGAATGGTTGAGTACCGTGGATTGGCGACGGACGGAATCCACATAGCCGTGCAATGTCGCGCCGACGCGGAGCGTCGCGCCGTTCCATCGGCCGACGTGGCCGTGAAACGCGCCAGCGAGCTTCACCGTATCCACCACATCGAACGCACCGTCATTCGACGACAGCCTACCGGCATCTCCAACCTGGCCACCGGATTCGCCATAAAACGGCGTGCGGTCGAGTATCAACGTCGCTTCCTGACCATCGTTGAGTTCGGTGACCTCGCGGCCGTCGCGAACGATCGCAATCACGTTCAATCCTTCCGACGACAAGCCTTCATACCCGAGAAATTCCGTCGGCTTCAGTTTCTGCACGAGATCAGCGGAAAGCGAACTCTTCGTATCGAACTGGCTCGCCGCGCGTGCGCGATCTCGCTGTTCGTTCATGGCCTTTTCGAAACCGGCCATGTCGACCGCCAGGCCGCGTTCGCGCGCGATGTCGGCCGTCAGATCGACTGGAAAACCGTAAGTGTCGTACAGACGAAAAGCGTCCGCTCCGGGAATCACCTTCGTCGACTTAGCGGCGACATCGTCAAAAACTTTCATGCCGTGTTCGAGCGTTTCGCCGAAACGTTCTTCCTCGGCGAGCAACGCCTTTTCGACGATCGACTGCTTGGCCGCCAGCTCCGGATACGCCGCCCCCATTTCGTCGACGAGCGGCGCGACCATCTTGTGGAAAAACGGATCGCGCGTGTCGAGCATGTAACCGTGGCGCAATGCGCGGCGAATGATCCGGCGCAAAACATAACCGCGTCCTTCGTTCGACGGCAGCACGCCGTCCACGATCAGAAACGAACACGCGCGGATGTGATCGGCGATCACGCGCAGCGATTTGTTTTCGAGATCGCTCGTTTTCGTGAGTGTCGCGGCGACCTTGATCAGTCGTTGGAACAAATCGATTTCGTAATTCGAATGAACGTGCTGCAGCACTGCCGCAAGACGTTCCAATCCCATGCCCGTATCGACGCACGGCGCCGGCAGACGCGACAGCGTGCCGTCGGCCGCGCGGTCGAACTGCATGAACACGAGATTCCAGATTTCGATGAAGCGATCGCCGTCTTCGTCGGGCGATCCCGGCGGACCGCCCGGAATTTCCGCGCCGTGATCGAAGAATATCTCGGTGCACGGGCCGCACGGTCCGGTATCGGCCATCTGCCAGAAATTATCCGACGCGTACGGCGCGCCCTTGTTGTCGCCAATGCGAATGATGCGGTCGGCCGGCAGTCCGATGGTCTTGTGCCACAGATCGAACGCTTCGTCGTCGGTGTGATAGACGGTGACGAGCAGACGATCTTTCGGCAAACCGAACACCACCGTCAGCAATTCCCACGCCCACTCGATCGCATCTTTCTTGAAATAGTCGCCGAACGACCAGTTGCCGAGCATCTCGAAGAACGTGTGATGCCGCGCGGTGTAACCGACCGAATCCAGATCGTTATGTTTGCCGCCCGCTCGCAAGCAGCGCTGCACGTCGGCCGCGCGCACGTAAGGCAGTTTCTCGCTGCCGAGAAAAACATTCTTGAACTGCACCATGCCGGAGTTGGTGAACAACAACGTCGGATCGTTGCCCGGCACGAGCGGCGCGGACGGAACGATCGTGTGTCCCTTGGACTTGAAGAAGTCGAGAAACGTCTGGCGGATTTCGGCGCTGGTTTTCATCGGATCGGTCGTGGAGTTACGCCTACGGGCCGTTGCCGACAAAGAGTTTTTCAATCCAACTCGTCAGCCGATTCCAGCCCTTCAGCGCGGGTCGCTGATTGTACAGTGGCGGCGTCGAAGCCGCGACGCAAGAGGAAATTCGCGCGCTTGACGCGTTCGGCGAGATTGGTCGGCCACTTGCCGCCATAGCGACGGCGAATCTGGTTGCGGACGATGGACGGCCAATCCGGTTCGGCGGCATCGATCAGTTCGCGCGCTTTCGTTTCCGCAATGCCGTGCGTCTTCAATTCGGCGATGATCCAGCGCGCGCCGTAACCCGATTCGATGCGGGTTCGCACGAGCATTTCGCCGAAACGCGCGTCGTTCTGGAAATCCTTCGATTGCAGCGTCGACAGGACGGCATCGACTTCGTTCTTTTCGATGCCGCGGCGCGCGAGTTTCGATTTCAGTTCGCGCGCGGAATGCTCGCGGCGGGCGAGCAGTTCGATGCCTTTCTCGTAGCCGTTGACCGGCTGCGCCTCTTTACGCCGCACGTCCTTTGCGCCTTCTCCAAGTCGCCGGTCCATAGAGTTTGCGGAGGCGGGCAATCTCTCGAATGCCCGCTCCGCGCGCGACCGTTTCGACATCCGCGATGTCGTCCCGAATGGCGAAGTCCATTTCGTCATGATCGCGCTTGCTTACGCTTCTTCCATCTCTTCCGCGACCTGCGGCGCCGCACCCGCCATCTTCGCCGCGAATACCGCGCGCAGCTTGTCTTCGATTTCCTTCGCAACGCTCGGATTGTCTTTCAGATACTGCCGCGCGTTGTCCTTGCCCTGTCCGATGCGCTCGCTGCCGTAGCTGTACCACGCGCCGGATTTCTCGACGATCTTGTTGTCGCTGCCCATGTCGATCAGTTCACCCTCGCGGCTGATGCCTTCGCCGTAGAGGATTTCAGTGACGACCTGCTTGAACGGCGGCGCCAGCTTGTTCTTGACGACCTTGATGCGCGTCTGGTTGCCGACGACCTCGTCGCCCTTCTTCACCGCGCCGATGCGGCGGATATCCAGACGCACCGAAGCGTAGAACTTCAACGCGTTGCCGCCCGTCGTCACTTCCGGACTCTGGCCGGGCATCATGATGCCGATCTTCATGCGCAGCTGGTTGATGAAGATCACCATCGTGTTCGAACGCTTGATATTGCCGGTCAGCTTGCGCAGCGCTTGCGACATCAAACGCGCCTGCAGGCCCGGCAACTGATCGCCCATTTCGCCTTCGATTTCGGCCCGCGGCGTCAGCGCGGCGACAGAGTCGATCACGACCACATCCACCGAACTCGAGCGCACGAGCATGTCGGCGATTTCGAGCGCCTGCTCGCCGGTGTCGGGCTGCGAGACGAGGAGATCGTCGACCTGTACGCCGAGTTTCTCGGCGTAGCTCGGATCCAGCGCGTGTTCCGCGTCGATGAACGCGCACGTGCCGCCGAGTTTCTGCGCTTGCGCGATGACCTGCAGCGTCAGCGTGGTTTTGCCCGAGGATTCCGGTCCGTAGATTTCGACGACGCGGCCACGCGGCAGACCGCCGATGCCGAGCGCGATATCGAGCATCAGCGAGCCCGTGGGGATGGCTTCGATCGCCTCGATAGCCTTGTCGCCCATGCGCATGACGGCGCCCTTGCCGAACTGCTTTTCGATCTGGCCCAGCGCGGCGGAGAGCGCTTTGCGCTTGTTGTCTTCCATTGCGGATTCCTCGGTTTCTATTCGGTTGATGCGACTGTGCGCAAGGATCGTCTCACACACTGCGACGTGTGCGGAACAATGACCAAATTATCGCATTTCCCGTCGCGAACGAACGGTCAAATCGCGCGTCAGCCCGTAAGAATTTTCTGAGCGCCGCGCAAGGCGGCATCGACGGTTTGCCGGCGCACCGCGTCGCGGTCGCCTTCGAAATGGAACAGTTCCGCGTGCGCATAACCTCCGCGCCGTTTCCAACTTACCCAGACGGTGCCGACCGGCTTGTCAGGCGTGCCGCCGGTCGGACCCGCAATGCCGGTGACGGCTACCGCCACGGTTGCGCCGAAACGCGCGAGCGCGCCGGAAACCATCTCGATCGCCGTCTCGCGGCTCACCGCGCCTTGTGTTTCCAACGTTTCCGGACGAACGCCGAGCAACGCTTCCTTCGCCTCGTAGCTGTACGCCACCACGCCGCACTCGAACCATGTCGAGGATCCAGCGATGTCGGTCAGGGTTTTGGCGATCCATCCGCCGGTACACGATTCGGCCGTGACGAGCGTCGCCCCGCGTTGCGAAAACAGCGTCGCGATCGATTGCGCCAACGCGTACAGGTCTTCGTCGCTGCCGATGCCGGCCATGCGCGTGTCTCTCCGATTACCAACGTCCGTTCTATCCGATTTCTTGCGCGCGCGCAAAAGGCGCATGTCACGACGAAGGCGTTTGCGCGTCCGCCATCGCGCTCGCACGAGTCGGGTAAGATTGTCCGTTCCGCACGCCGTCCGCACGAATGAATCGCGACGATTTCGCCCAACACACGCCGCTGATGCGCCAATACTTCACCGCCAAGGCGGAGTATCCGGACGTGCTCGTGTTTTTCCGCATGGGCGATTTCTACGAACTGTTTTACGACGACGCGCGCAAGGCCGCGCGTTTGCTCGATCTCACGCTCACGCAACGCGGGCAATCCGGCGGCGCGCCGATTCCGATGGCCGGCGTACCGCACCACGCGGCCGAAGGTTATCTGGCGAAGCTGATCAGGCTCGGCGAATCGATCGCGATCTGCGAACAGATCGGCGATCCGGCGCAATCGAAAGGATTGGTCGAGCGCAAGGTCGTTCGTGTCGTCACGCCGGGCACGGTGACCGACGAAGCGCTGCTCGATGAGCGTCGCGACAATCTGTTGCTCGCCGTCGCTGCCGGACGCACCGGCGTTGGCTTGGCATGGGTCGATCTTGCCGGAGGACGTTTCGTCGTCGGCGAAGTGAGAGATGCGGAATCGCTC
>CAZZYA010000170.1:0-8104 GCA_964658115.1 uncultured Rudaea sp.
TTGGTGACTTTTTGCCGTTGAGCAAAAAGTTACCCGCCGCTTGCGGCGGAAGCTCCCGCTCGAAATAACACACGCCACGCACCTAAAGAAAAACTATCTGCTAGCGGCCCCAAGCTTCAGCTCAGCCAAACGCCTCCCTAACTGGCATAACTTTCCCACAGCTCGCGGCGCTATATCCCGGCAACCGATCGACTGCTTTCTGAAACGCGGGACTGCGCAACATCCCCAACACATCCGCGATCACCGAGGAATTCTCCTTGTCCGAAGGAAACAAAAAGAAATAGCGTTCCTTCAACAACGGAATAAAGTCCAACCCGAACTTGCGCGCTGGCGTCTCCACGCCAAAACCCACATCCGCCATTCCGCTAGCGACATAGGCCGCTATCGCAGCATGTGTGAATTCACTCGTGTCGTATCCCTGAATATCGCGATGATCGACTTTATGTTTCGCGAGAAGCAGGTCGATTAAATAACGTGTTCCGGAATCGCTCTGTCGATTCACGAAGCGAACGCCGCGACGGGCGAGATCGCGCGCGGACGCAATCCTTTTCGGATTACCCTTCGCAACCATCAACCCTTGATCGCGTGTCGCCAGATCAACGAGCCGATACGTGTCGCCGCGCAACACTTTCGAATAGCGCCGCAAAAACTTCGGTGCGAACTCGCCGACCGGAACATGCAGGCCCGCCAGATCGCAACTGTCGTGCATCAGTGCGGATACCACTTCCATGCTGTTGCGATACTTCACGTCCGCTGCGATTTCATTGCGCGTCAGAAAACGGTGCAATGTCTCCACCGCGAATCCGTGACTGGCGTGAATTCGCAGGATCGATTCGGCATGCGCTACCGCGCGCTCGAATTCCACTTCGATTTCCGACGCGAGACTATCGAGCAGCGGCGACAAACGGGCGGCTATCCGTTTATTCGCCCAAACGAGTTTTTCGCCGAGTGCCGTCAGTTTCGCACCGCTGCCGCGCGTCGATTCGACCAGCGGTGCGCCGAGAATCTTTTGCCCGCTGCGCAGGATTCCCCACGCGTAACGATAGGAAAGCTGCGCGCGTGCACAGGCCTTGGCCAGACTGCCGTCTTCGCTGATGCCGACAAGCAGGTCGATCAGCCGCTGCACCACCGATTCGCCGCCCAGCGACCGCAGTTCCCACGCCGGACGGATTTCGACTTTGAACACTATCTTTAGTCTAACTTTCGCGTATGCGCTTTTAAGAGCATATTTCGTTTTGGCGGATTGCGCTAATGTCGGGCGCCGCAGGTTCGCTCGAAGCACGTTCAAACGTTTTTGGGCGAAATTCCAAAAAAAACGTCACCACGAGTGGCGAAAACGGGAGGGGTGTATGTCGAGTGTTTCTGGGGCTATCCCGGCAACGGGAACTACGTCCGGACTTCTTGCGAAAGAACGAACCGTCGCCGGTCCGACGTTCAACCGCTGGCTGGTGCCGCCCGCGGCGCTGGCGATTCATCTTTGTATCGGCATGGCGTACGGATTTTCAGTGTTCTGGTTGCCGATGACGAAGCTTCTCGGCACGCCCGATGCGGCATGCCCGAAAGACGCGAGCTGGACCAGCGATCTCTTCACCACGACATGCAACTGGTCGGTGCCGTCGGTCAGTTTCACGTTCACGCTGTTCATCGCATTCCTCGGCATCGCCGCCGCTATTTGGGGCGGTTGGCTCGAGCGTGTCGGTCCGCGCAAGGCCGGTGTGGTTGCGGCAGTGTGCTGGTGCGCCGGCATGGCACTCGGTGCGGTCGGCGTGAAGACGCATCAATTGTGGATCGTGTGGCTGGGCACTGGGGTGCTCGGCGGTATCGGTCTTGGGCTCGGTTACATCTCGCCGGTGTCGACGCTGATCAAATGGTTTCCCGATCGCCGCGGCATGGCGACAGGTTTCGCGATCATGGGTTTCGGTGGCGGTGCATTGATCGGTTCGCCGCTGGCGACGTGGCTCATGGGCAACTTCGCATCGAGCGACACGCACGGCGTCGCCGAAGCGTATCTGTGTCTCGCGGCGATTTACTTCATCTACATGCTGGGCGGTGCGTTCGGCTATCGCATTCCGCCGAATGGTTGGCGGCCCGCCAATTGGACAGCTCCCGCGAATCAAAGCGCGATGATCACGCGCCGCCACGTGCACCTGAGCAAGGCATGGAAGACCCCGCAGTTCTGGTGCATCTGGGTCGTGCTGTGCATGAATGTGTCGGCCGGCATCGGCGTGATCGCGATGGCCAGCCCGATGTTTCAGGATGTGTTCGGCGGACGCCTGATCGGTGTCGACCCGAGCGTCGCGCTGACCGACGCGCAAAAAGCCGCCATCGCCGCAGCCGCTGCCGGACTGGTCGGCATGATCAGTCTCCTGAACAGCCTCGGCCGTATTTTTTGGGCATCGGTTTCCGATTATCTCGGACGCAAAAATACCTACTTCGTGTTTTTCGTCCTCGGCATCGCGTTGTACTGCCTGATGCCCACACTCGGCCACGCGGGACTCGCCGGTTTGTTCGTCGTCACCGTGTGCGTGATCATGACGATGTACGGCGGCGGTTTCGCCACCGTGCCTGCGTATCTCGCCGACATGTTCGGCACGCAGATGGTTGGCGCCATCCATGGTCGGTTGCTGACGGCGTGGTCGGTGGCCGGCGTGATCGGACCTTTGCTCATCGCCAACGTTCGCCAGTTCCAGCTCGATCACGGCGTCGCGAAAAACCTCGTATACGACAACACGCTATACATCCTGGCCGGCTTGTTGTTGATCGGCTTGATCGCCAATGCACTGGTGAAACCCGTCGACGAAAAATACGCCATGACCGACGAGGAACTCGCCGCCGAGCGCAAGCTCGCGCACGAAACGTTGTCCGACCCGCGGGCGGAAACCGCGGCACGCGGCGGTTTCGGCGTTGCCGGCGCGCTGGCGTGGCTGGCGGTTGGAATTCCGTTTCTGATCGGTTTCTGGATCGCGCTGCAGAAAGCCGCCGTGCTATTCAAATGATCGGGAAATGCGGATGAAACAGCCGCGTCAACCGATTCCGATTCGCGTCGAACCCGGCGAGACGCTCTCGTCGGCAGAACGCGCAGCGGTGCGCAGAGCGACCGAACGCCTGCGCGACGCGGACGGACCGCTGCTGCCGATTCTGCACGCCGTGCAGGACGAATTGGGTTTCATTCCGGACGGCGCGGTATCGCTGGTCGCGCACGATCTGAATCTCACGCGCGCCGAAGTTCACGGCGTGATGAGTTTCTATCACTATTTCCGCGATCACGCGCCGGGACGCCACATTGTATACATCTGCCGCGCCGAAGCGTGTCAGGCGCGCGGATCACGCGCGCTCGAGGCGCACGCGAAGGCGTCGCTCGGCATCGATTTCCACGAAACCACCGCCGACGGCGCGATTTCGCTGGAGCCTGTGTATTGTCTCGGCAACTGCGGCTGCGGACCGTCGGTACTCGTCGACAAGGACGCGCTGCACGCCAACGTGACGGCGCATACGTTCGATGCGCTCGTCGCGCGCGCGAGGTCGGCGCCGTGACGGTCAGGATTTACATTCCTCGCGATGCCACCGCCGTTGCGCTCGGTGCGGACGCGACGGCCAGCGCCATCGCTAGCGAAGCGAGCAAGCGGCATGTAGACGTGACGATCGTCCGCAACGGTTCGCGCGGTGCGTTCTTTCTCGAGCCACTTGTCGAGGTGGAGGTCGGTAACAAACGCATCGCGTACGGTCCGGTGAAAGCGGATGAGGTCGCGTCGCTGTTCGATGCAAATTTCCTCGATGGCAAAACGCATTTCCTGCAACTGGGGCAGGCTGATGAGATTCCGTTCCTGAAGAATCAGGAGCGTCTCACGTTCGCTCGTGTCGGCATCATCGACCCGGTGAATGTCGACGATTACCGCGCGCACGGCGGATATCGCGGTCTGGAAAAAGCGCTGGGCATGTCCGGCGCCGATATCGTCAAGGAAGTCACCGATTCGGGACTTCGCGGTCGCGGCGGCGCCGCGTTCCCAGCGGGCATCAAATGGAAAACGGTGCACGACGCTTCCCCGCTTGATGCTGCAAAGGCCGCGTTGTCGCAAATTCCACAAAAGTACATTGTGTGCAACGCCGACGAAGGCGATTCGGGAACGTATTCCGATCGCATGCTGATGGAAGGCGATCCGCTATGCCTGATCGAAGGCATGACGATCGCGGGCGTCGCCGTCGGCGCGACGCGCGGCTACATCTATCTGCGCGTGGAATATCCGCACGCGCACCGAGCGCTCAACGAAGCGATCGCCGCGGCGTACGCGGCCGGCTGGCTCGGAGCGGACGTTCACGGCAGCGGCAAGCGTTTCGATCTTGAAGTGAGGCTGGGCGCGGGCGCCTATATCTGCGGCGAAGAAACTTCATTGCTCGAAAGTCTCGAAGGACGTCGCGGTCAGATTCGTTTCAAGCCGCCGCTGCCGGCGCTCAAAGGTCTGTTCGGGCAGCCGACGGTGGTCAACAACGTCATCACATTCGCGAGCGTGCCGATCGTCCTCGATCGCGGCGCGGCGTTCTACAAAGACTTCGGTGTAGGCCGTTCGCGCGGCACCTTGCCGCTGCAACTCGCCGGGAACCTCAAGCGCACCGGGCTGGTCGAAAAAGCATTCGGCGTTTCATTACGCGAACTTTTGTACGACGTCGGCGGCGGTTCCGCGTCGGGAAGGCCGATTCGCGCGGTCCAGGTCGGCGGACCGCTCGGAGCCTACTTGCCCGAGTCGCAATTCGACACCATTGTCGATTACGAGGCATTCGCGGCGGCCGGTGCAATGCTTGGGCATGGCGGCATCGTCGCGTTCGACGACACCGTCGACATGCTCGAACAGGCGAGGTACGCGATGGAATTTTGTGCGATCGAGTCCTGCGGCAAATGCACGCCGTGCCGGATTGGCTCGACGCGCGGCGTCGAAGTGATCGATCGCATCAAAGCCAACATCGAACGCGACAAGAATCTCGCACTGATCGCCGACCTGTGCGAAACCATGCGGCACGGTTCGCTGTGCGCGCTGGGCGGATTGACGCCGGATCCGGTGCGTTCGGCACTCAAATATTTTCCGGAAGATTTCGCGCCGCGAAGTTCCGCTGCGAACGCCGTGTAGCGAAGGAGAGTTGTCATGTTATCCATCGTTGAACTGGACTTCGGCACGCCGAAGAAAAATTCCGAAAAACAGGTTTCGCTGAGCATCGACGGCTTCGATGTCAACGTGCCCGAAGGCACGTCGGTGATGCGCGCGGCCGCGATGATCGGCATCAACATCCCGAAACTTTGCGCTACCGAACTGCTCGACGCGTTCGGCTCGTGCCGCCTGTGTCTCGTGCAGGTTGAAGGCATGAAAGGCTATCCGGCTTCATGCACGACGCCGGTATCGCAAGGCATGAAAGTCACGACACAGAACCAGAAGCTCGCCGAAATCCGCCGCGGCGTGATGGAGCTGTACATTTCCGATCATCCGCTCGATTGCCTGACGTGTCCGGCGAACGGGCACTGCGAACTGCAGGACATGGCCGGTGCCGTCGGCCTGCGCGAAGTGCGTTACGGTTACGAGGGCGAAAATCACGTCTATGCGAAAAAGGCCGACGGCGCGCTCAATCCGCTGTTCGCCGGGAAGGACGAATCCAACCCGTACTTCACTTTCGATCCGTCCAAGTGCATCGTCTGCTCGCGCTGCGTGCGCGCGTGCGACGAACAGCAAGGAACGCTCGCGCTGACGATCCAGAAGCGCGGCTTCGAGTCGAAGGTGTCGCCGAGCCAGAACGAGAATTTTCTGGACTCCGAATGCGTATCGTGCGGCGCGTGCATCCAGGCGTGCCCGACCGCAACGCTGAGCGAAAAATCGCTGATCGCGATGGGCCAGGCTGATCATAGTCTGGTGACCACGTGTGCGTATTGCGGCGTCGGCTGTTCGTTCCGCGCCGAAATGAAAGGTGGCGAAGTCGTGCGCATGGTGCCGAACAAGGACGGCAAGGCGAATCACGGTCACTCCTGCGTGAAGGGCCGCTTCGCCATCGGCTACGCGACGCATCCGGATCGCATCGTGAAGCCGATGATCCGCTCGAAGATATCCGATCCGTGGCGCGAAGTGAGCTGGGAGGAAGCGATCGGTTACGCCGCGTCGGAATTCAAACGCATCCAAGCCAAGTATGGCCGCGAATCGATCGGTGGCATCACGTCGTCGCGTTGCACGAACGAGGAAACATATCTCGTGCAGAAACTGGTGCGCGCGGCTTTCGGCAACAATAACGTCGATACGTGCGCGCGCGTTTGTCATTCGCCGACCGGTTATGGATTGAAGCAGACGCTCGGCGAATCTGCCGGCACGCAGGATTTCGACTCGGTCATGCAAGCCGACGTGATCATGGTCATCGGCGCGAATCCTACCGACGGCCATCCGGTGTTCGGTTCGCAGATGAAGCGCCGTTTGCGGCAGGGCGCGAAATTGATCGTCGCCGATCCGCGCCGCATCGATCTCGTGAAGACGCCTCACATCAAAGCCGACTATCACTTGCCGCTGCGTCCCGGAACGAATGTCGCGCTGATCAATTCGCTCGCGCACGTCATCGTTACCGAAGGGCTGGTCAAGGAAGATTTCGTACGCGAGCGTTGCGAAGTCGACTCGTTCGAGAAGTGGCGCACGTTCGTCAGCGAAGCGCGCAACTCGCCGGAAGAAATGGAAGCGATCACTGGCGTGCCGGCGGAGAAAGTGCGCGCGGCCGCTCGCCTTTACGCGACGGGCGGCAATGGTGCGATCTATTACGGGCTCGGCGTCACCGAGCATTCGCAAGGTTCGACGATGGTCATGGGTATCGCCAACCTCGCGATGGCCACTGCCAACATCGGCCGCGAAGGCGTTGGCGTGAACCCATTGCGCGGTCAGAACAACGTGCAGGGATCATGCGACATGGGTTCGTTCCCGCATGAATTCCCGGGCTATCGTCACGTCAGCGACGACACCGTGCGCGAACTGTTCGAGAGAAACTGGGGCGTGCCGCTGCAAAACGAACCGGGTCTTCGCATCCCGAACATGTTCGAAGCCGCGCTCGATGGCGAATTCAAAGGCCTCTATATCGAAGGCGAGGACATCGGTCAGAGCGATCCGAACACGCAGCACGTCACCGCGTCGCTGACGGCGATGGAATGCATCGTCGTGCAAGATCTGTTCTTGAACGAAACGGCGAAATTCGCGCACGTGTTTTTGCCGGGTTCGTCGTTCATGGAGAAAGACGGCACGTTCACGAATGCCGAACGCCGCATATCGCGCGTGCGCAAGTTGATGGACTCCAAGTCCGGCTACGCCGATTGGGAAATCACGCAGCTCCTGTCGAATGCGATGGGTTATCCGATGACGTATTCGCACCCATCGGAAATCATGGACGAAATCGCGCGTCTCACGCCGACCTTCACTAATGTCAGTTTCGACGAAATCGACAAGCTCGGTTCCATCCAATGGCCGTGCAATTCGGAACATCCGCAAGGCACGCCGACGATGCACATTGATCAGTTCGTGCGCGGCAAGGGCAAATTCCTGCTCACTGAGTACGTGGCGACCGAAGAGAAGGTCAATCAGAAATTTCCGCTCATTCTCACCACCGGACGCATCCTGTCGCAGTACAACGTCGGGGCGCAGACGCGTCGCACCGCGAACGTGGCGTGGCATGCGGAAGACCTGTTCGAGATTCATCCGGTCGATGCGGAGGATCGCGGCATCAAGGATGGCGACTGGGTCGGCATCGAAAGCCGCGCCGGCGAAACCGTATTGCGCGCGAAAGTGAGCGAGCGCATGCAGCCGGGCGTCGTATATACGACATTCCATTTTCCGGGCTCGGGCGCGAATGTGATCACCACGGAAAATTCGGACTGGGCAACCAACTGTCCGGAATACAAAGTGACCGCCGTGCAGGCAACGCGCGTGACGCAACCGTCGGAATGGCAGAAGCGTTACGAACAATTCAGCCGTCAGCAGCAGGAATTACTCGATCATGCCACTGCGGCCAAATGACAAAGCCGACACGAAGGCACTGCCGATCGGCGCCGTCCGCCGGCAGGTAGAACGGCATCGCGGTGGTGTAACGTCGCGCATCGGCG
>CAZZYA010000171.1:0-8073 GCA_964658115.1 uncultured Rudaea sp.
GGCGCACGTATGGACCTCGCTGCGCGCCGCATTGCCGCTCGGCGTTGTGCCGTGGAGCGCGGCGACGGTCGCGACCGCCATCACGCTCATCGCCGCAGCGCTGTGCGTGCTGCGCTGGACGCTAATCGCGACGCCGATGGAAGCCGGACTCGGCGTCGTTCTTTTGCTTACGGCAAGTGCGTTGCCGCCGACGGTGCAGACCGACGGCGCGCGGCTTGCGCTATCACTTGCCGGATTGGCAGCGATCGGAACGATCCTGTTTGCATCGTATCGCATGGCTTTTGTCGATGCGCTGTCGCGGCTGCCGAATCGCCGCGCGCTCGACGAGGCGCTGTCGCGGATGAGCGGCACGTTCGCGATCGCGATGACCGACATCGATCACTTCAAGCAGTTCAACGACACGCACGGCCACGATGCCGGCGATAAAGTTCTGCACGCGATCGCGCAGCAGCTGCGCCAGACCGCCGGTGCGCGCGCATTCCGTTACGGCGGCGAGGAATTCTGTCTGCTGTTCACCGGTTCACGCGTGCGTGACGCGGAGAAAGCGTGCGAGGAAACGCGCAAGCGTGTCGAATCCACGCGCGTGCGCATTCGCTCGGCGCCCGCGAAGCGCCGGCAAGGACAAGCCGTGCGCAAAGTCGATGCGACCGATGTGCACGTGACGATCAGCGTCGGCATCGCGACACGCGACGCGCGCTCGGAGGCGCCGGGCGATGTATTGAAAGCGGCCGACCAAGCGCTTTATCGCGCGAAATCCAAGGGCCGCAATCGCGTCGTCGCCAAATAGCGCGACGCGACTAACCCGAATTCATCAGCGCGCCCACGTCCGCGATGTTTTCGTCGACGGCGTGTATTCCTCAATGCGCTGATTGCCGGTGTCCACCAGAAAAATGCGATCGCTTCCCGCCGTGACGATGCCGGCCGGCTCGCGCGTTGGATAGCAGATCGGATCGGTGCAGGTGAATTTGCCGCCGTCGAATTCCGACACGGTTTTTTTCGTCAGATCGAGCGTGCGAATGCGGCTGTTGTACGTGTCGGCGACGAGCAGCGAATCGCCATCGACTGCTACACCCAACGGATGTTGCAATCGCGCCGATGAAAACGAGCCGTCGTTCTTACCGAAGTCGAACAGGCCGGCGCCGACCAGCGTTTTCGTCGATGCATCGGCGAGATCGATCGCGCGGATCGCCGAACTTTCCGCGTCGGCGACGAACAGGGTTTTGCCGTCCTTGCTCAGCACGAGACCACTCGGCTGCGCGAACGCGGACTGCGACGCCGATCCTGCGACGAGATTCTCCGCACCGCTGCCCGCCAAGCGCGCGACGGTTCCTTTACCCAGATCGAGCACGCCGATCTGATGCGTGCCCGCATTGGCAAAGTATACTTTGTCGCCTTTCTTCTCCAGGTCCCACGGCGACGCGAGCGATGTAGCTTTCGCGGAAGCGGCGTCGCCGAGCATCGTGCCGCGTTTGTCGTTGCCCGCCAGCGTCGTCACCACGCCGGACGCGCGATCGATACGGCGGATCGCATGGTTGCCCGTGTCGGCGACGAAAATCGCGTCGTCCGATGCGATCAGGCCTTGCGGATGATCGAACGTCGCGCTCGCCGCGTCGCCGTCTTTGAATCCTTGCACGCCGCTGCCGAAGCGCTTCGCGTCGGCGCCGCTGTCGTCGAGCAGCACGATCTGGTTGTGTCCGGAATCCGCCAGAGCCCATTGCGTCGTCGCACCCGGCACCGCTTTCAACTTGCCCGGAAACAGAAAGCGGCCTTTGGGTTCCTCTTCGAGTTTCAGCGCGAGTTTGGCGGGTTTGAGATCGCCATTTTTTCCCGCCGCCGCCACGAGCGATGCGATCACCTGCGGAAATTTGACCGGATCGGGTTCGCCCGCGAGCTGACCGAGAATAGCGCCGTCCGGTCCGATGATCACCAAGGTCGGCCACGCTTGCACGCCGTATTCTTTCCAAATGCTCAAGCTCGGATCGTGCACGATCGGGTGATGGATTTCGTAGCGTTGAATCGCGTCCTCGACGCTCGATGCATTCTTTTCCTCGGCGAATTTCGGCGAATGCACGCCGATCACCGCGATCTGTTCCGGAAACTGCTGTTCGATGCCGCGCAGGATCGGAATGATGTGGATGCAGTTGATGCAGCCTTCCGTCCAGAAATCGAGAATGACCACGCGCCCGCGCAGCGAAGCGATCGGAATGGGGTTCTCGACGTTGAACCATTGCAATCCCGGCTGCGCGATTTCCGGCGCCGTGGTCGCGGCGGACGCGGAAAAAGTAAACAGACTCAACAGCAGCGTCAGGACAATCGTTTTCATCACGCGCTCGCGGAATTGAATTGCAACGCTACGCCGTTCATGCAGTAACGCAAGCCGGTCGGACGCGGACCGTCGTCGAAGACGTGGCCGAGATGACCGCCGCAACGACGGCAATGCACTTCGTCGCGCACCATGCCGAGCGTGGTGTCGGTGCGCTTCGAAACGGCCTCCGGCAGCGGTTGCCAGAAACTCGGCCAGCCGGTGCCGCTGTCGTATTTCGTGTCCGACGAAAACAATTTGTTCTGGCAGGCGGCGCACGAATAATTGCCGGCGCGCGTTTCGTGATCGAGCGGACTGGAAAACGCGCGCTCGGTGCCTTCCTCACGCAACACGTCGTATTGCGCCGGCGTCAGCAGTGCGCGCCATTCGGCGTCGGTGTGCTGCACGGGAAACGTTTCTCCGCTGGCTGCGCGCGCTTCGCGCGTGCCAGGAAAACGGTCGCGCAACAAAAAAGCGCCGCCGGCGATCACGCCGAGCGAGAACAGAACTTTGCGACGTGACATCGTGTGATTCGAATCGGACATTGCGGGTTCCTCGATAGCCGTATGTGCTTAGACGGCTCGGCACGGCGAATCCTTACACGCGTTGCGTGAGTGCGACGTGACTCTCACGCGCGCTTAACGCTTGGCGGCGATTCGCGGGATCGTCGATCGCGATGGGTCCTGCGGCATTTCCATCAGCGGCAACGCGAACAGCGCCCAAAAAATTTACCGCGAGGAATGCGCTCGCAAGCATCGCATTCGTACCCACGGGAACCGCCGCCATGCGATCAGCTCATCGGCGGCTTATGACCGACGAAAAGGTAATACGGAACCATCGCCGCCGGAAGATACGGTACGCGCGCGCGGCGTTCGACGATTTCGTTTTGCGGGAAAAGTTGCCGCAGCATTGCGCGATGATCCGCATTCAAGCGAACGCCGTCATGCGCGAACCACCGTTTCCAGAACGCGCTTTCGATCGACTGCAAAGCGCGCACTTTGATCGCCGAACTCATCGGCACGCAGAAGTCGACGACACCGAGCGTGCCGCCTGGCTTGAGCATCGCCCACGCATTGCTGAGCGCGGCGCGCCAGTTCGGAATCATGGTGAGCGAGTAGGAAAAGTATACGCAGTCGACCGGAAGTTCAGGCCGATAGGTCGTCGCATCGGCTTCGATCACGCGTACATTGTCGCGGTCGCGTGCACGTTCGCGCGCGACGTCGAGCAGCGCCGCACATAGATCGACGATTTCCATTGACGCGATCGCATCGAGCCTGTTGCCGAAGAAATCGAGATTACGTCCGGTGCCGCCGCCGAGTTCGACCACGGACGCGCCGCCCTGCAGCGGCAATCGGCCGATCAGTTCCGCCCGACCCGGCAGAAGGCGATCGCGGAATTCGTCGTAGTGCGCCGCCTGCGGACTATAGAACGCCTGCAACTGCTGCGACTGTGCCGCCTCGCGCGGCATGCCGCGCACAAGCTGACGCAGCACGACGAAATCGTTGCGCAGCCGCTCAAGCAGGAGCATGGGCGATCACGAAACCCGGATAGGTGTGCACGCGATCCTGCGTCTGCAGCGCGCTCGCTTCCGCGTCGAAAAACGTGAACAGTTCGCGCAGGCGCCGGCCTTCCGGTCCGACTTTGATGTCTTCCAGATACGCCGGCTTCGCGTGCGAGCTACGCAAAATGATCCGGGCGCCGGGCGAGGCGCGATCGCAAATCGCGTTCCATTCTTCGATCAGCGCGTCCGGGTAATACGAACTCATCCAGTCCATGTGATCGAGCAGAACGAAGCGCGAAATCGGTTCGTCGTGCGACTTCAGAAATTCCGTCACCGTCGTCGTGTGTGGAGCGACGCGATCGACCAATCCGTTTTTCAACGCCTCGAAACCGTCTTCTTTCAGGTATTCCGGACAACAATCGCGATCGTATCGGCCGGTGAGATACAGCCGCCAGAAATAATTGCTGGCGAGCGGCAATTGCCGGAACACGTGTTCCACGCAATCGCGAATGAACCCGGCGATGCCGCGCGAATGTTGTGCTTCCACGAGCTTGCGTTGTGGATACGGCACACCGAGCATGCTCATCACGAACTGCCGCGAGATGGTCCAGTTCACCGCGCGATTCCACAACAGCGGCGCGATGCGCTGATCGTAAATCTCGCGCTGTTCCGGCAAATTGCGCGCGCCGATCAATTCGTCCACCGCGCTGCGCAGACGCGGCCGCATCCGAAAGTAGCCGCGCACGCCCGATGCGACGAGTCCCGACAAGCCGTGGAAATAAAAACTGCCGCGTTTGCTGGTGAACCAGCCGCAATGTTTGTCCCACCAGCCGCGAGCGAATCCGGAAAGATCGTCGCGAAGATATTTCGTGTACAGCGCCCGGAAATCGGCGTGATAGCCGTTGCCAAACGCGGCGAAGAAATCGTCGAATTTCAGATGCCGGATGCCGGCAAGTTTCAATTCGAGCAATGCCGTCTGGCGCGGATTCGAATCGACCGCGTGAATGCATTTCGGGCCGAGCAGCGCGTAATCGAGCACGTTGCAGCCGGCGCTGGTGATGACGAGCAGGCTGTCGTCGGCGGTGACGCCGAGCACCTGACGGTCGACGGCCGGATCTTCCCAGCACGCGTTGTAAACCAGCGTGCGCGAATAGATCGCGTTGAAGACGAAATGGTCGACACGGTCGCGAAGTGCCATCGGGGAATGTGTTCAATGCGGGACAGCCGCATGTCAAAGGTAGGAAGGCGAGGTGACAGACGCGTGACGGCAATGCGGAAACTCTCGCCGCGTGCGCGCCGAGCTACGCAGGTCATGAGGCACTTCGGCGCCTGACAGCGTTATTGTTGTTCCGAGCCGGCATGATCGGCATCTCAGGAGAAACCGCAATGCCCAAATATGTGATCGAACGCGAGCTGCCCGGCGCGGGCAAACTCACGCCTCAGGAATTGAACGTCATTTCGCAAAAATCGTGTTCCGTGCTCAACAGAGACGACAACGCTTCTTCGTCCACATCGAGCACGACGACGTACATCTTCGTTCCATTGGCGTGACTGAGCATTTTCGATTTCACGGTGTTGCCTCCTAGCCCGCGGGCGCGCCGGCCGCGCCGAACGGCGGTTTGGCGAGCCAGACGAAAAATACGATCGCGGCGAACACCACGCCGAACATCCACAGGATGTCGTTGAGCGCAATCGTGTTCGCCTGCAGCGTGATGACACGATCGACCGCCGCATACGCCGCGTTGCCTTGCGCGCCGAGCGTGTTCAGCCCCGACAGGTACTCGGTGGTGGCAGGCGAGCCGTCCTGAATGTTCTCGACCAGCCGCGCGTGATGGAAAATCGTGCGGTGATCGTAGAGCGTGGTCGTTATCGCGGTGGAAATACTCGACGCGATGGTGCGGAAAAAATTGGCGAGGCCCGACGCGCTGGCCACGTCGTCCGGCGGCAATCCGGAAAGGATGATCTGATTGACCGGCACGAAGAACATCGCGACGCCGACGCCTTGTAACAAGCGCGGCGCGACGATCGAACCGTAGGATGCCTGATCGGAAAAATCCGCCGCCCAGAACGACGCGCCGGCGAACACGGCGAACGCGATCGCGGTGAGCAGTCGCAAATCGATTTTGCTGCTGAACTTGCCCACCAGCGGCGACAGCAGGAACGCGAAAATGCCGACCGGTGCGACGGCGAGCCCGGCCCATGTCGCGTTGTAGCCCATCGCATCCTGCAACCAGCGCGGCAACACGACCGTACTGCCGAAAAACGCGAACATGCCGAATGCAAGCGCAAGTACGCCGATGGTGAAATTGCGATGCGTGAACAGCCGGAGATTGACGATCGGTTCGTCGCGCATCAATTCCCACGGGATGAGGAACATCAAGCCGATGATCGCCACGATGAATACCGACAGGATCATTTGCGATCCGAACCAGTCGTTGTCGTTGCCGTTGTCGAGCACGAACTGAAGGCAACCGACGCCGACGACGAGGAGGAACAATCCGATCGCGTCGATCGGCACTTTCACGGTTTTCGTTTCGCGGTCGCGCAGGATCGTGAACGAGATGATGAAGGCCGCCACGCCGACCGGCACGTTGATGAAGAAAATCCACGGCCACGAATAGTTGTCGGTAATCCAGCCGCCGAGGATCGGGCCGAAAATCGGCGCGACGACGACCGTCATCGCCCAGAACGCCATCGCCATGCCTTTCTTTTCGGGCGGATAGTTCTTGAGGAGGATCGATTGCGACAGCGGCACCATCGGGCCCGACACCGCACCTTGCAACAGGCGGCAGACGACGAGCATTTGGATGGAAACCGCGAATCCGCACAGGATCGAAAACACGATGAACAGCGCCACGGAAATCAGGAACACGCGCACTTCGCCGTAGCGCCGCGCGAGAAAACCGCTCAACGGCTGCATGATCGCCGACGACATCGAATACGCGCTGATGGTCCAGGTGCCTTCCGATGGAGTAACGCCTAAATTCCCGGCAATCGTTTGCACCGAAACGTTGACGATGGAAATGTCGAGCACTTCCATGAACGTCGCCATCGCGATGGCGAGCGTGAGCAACGCAAGCGTGCCACCGTGCAGCGGCTTCAATCCGTTCTTAGACTTCTTGTCCGACACGGATTACAGACCGGCGCGCGTGTTCGGCGTGCTGGTGAGATTGCGTCCGATGATCGCATCGGCAGCCGAATCCGCATCCGACAATTCCTCGCCGTAGACGCCGGTCGAATCGAGCGGCTCCTGACGCGGAACGGTCGCGAGCACGGTGCCGGTGCGGTCGTGCGTGTCGATTTTGGTGTCGGTCGACAAGCCGATGCGCAAGGGATGGCGCTGCAGTTCGCCGGCGTCGATCGCGATGCGCACCGGTACGCGCTGTACGATTTTGATCCAGTTGCCGGACGCGTTTTGTGGCGGCAACAACGAGAACGCGCTGCCGGTTCCGGCGGCGAGGCCGACCACGTGTCCGTGGAATTCGACGTCGCCGTGATAGATGTCAGGAACCACCGTCGCCGGCTGGCCGATGCGGATATGGTGCAACTGGCTTTCCTTGAAATTCGCATCGACCCACAAGCGCTCCAGCGGTACGACGACGAGCAGACGCTGTCCCGGCGCGACCTGCTGGCCGACCTGCACCTGACGCTGCGCCGCGTAACCGTCGATCGGCGCGACGATGCCGTTGCGCGCGTTGTTGATCCACGCCGTGACGTATTGCGAACGCGCCTGCAAAACCGCCGGGCTCGTGCGCGCGTCGACGCCATCGACGGCGGCGTGCGCCGCGTTGGCCTGCCGGCGCGCCTGTTCGAGCGCCGCCTGCGCGGAGATCATCTGCTGTTTGGCATTCGTCACGTCTTCCTGCGATGTCGCGTTCGCCGCGAGCAGCGGTGCGCGTCGGCGATATTCCGCGGCGGCGCGATCGAGATCGGCCTGGCGCGCATTCGTCTGCGCGTCGGCGAGCGCGGCTTGCTGCAATTGCTGCTCGGTCTGGCGCACGGCTTGCGCGAGCGCACCCTCCGCGCCTTCGAGCGCCGCGCCGGTGTCGGCGGGATTGAGCCGCACGAGCACCTGCCCGGCGTGCACGGGCTCGGTGTCGTCGACCAGAACCTGCACCACCGTGCCGGAAACCTTCGAGGAGATGATGACCTGATCGCCGCCGACGTAGGCGTCGTCCGTCGTTTCGCGTTGCGAAAAAACGAAAATGTATAAAAGTATCCAAACGATCAGCGCGATGAGGACGAGCGCACCGAGTCCGCCGAAAATAAG
>CAZZYA010000172.1:0-5370 GCA_964658115.1 uncultured Rudaea sp.
GACTTTTTGTCACCGGACAAAAAGTTACCCGCTCGTCCCGAGCGGAAGCTCTAGCTCAAAAACCCAAACGCGCCACACTTTCAACGAAGTTATCCGCCACTCGCGGCGGAAGCTTCTGCTCGCCAGCGAAAACAAATCCGCACAAGAGCACAGAAAAGCTCATTCAATATTCAAAAGCTAACCACTCCGAACCCTACTCACCACCTCAATCACCCTCCGACACAACTCCGACGCTTCCACGTCCGCATCGATCACGGCAGCATTCGCCGGCGGCGCATCGAACCTCACCATCACGTCCGCGACAATCTCCGGCGTGCGATCGCGCGCCAAATGCCGGTTCGTCGCAATCTCATCCGCGATGCGAGCACGCGCGACATCGGGCGAACACTTGAGATAAATCGGAATCGGCAAAAATCCGTAACGGCGGATCGCCGCGTCGACGCGTTCCAAATCGCGATGTCGAGAAAACGTGACGCCATCGATCACGCTGGATTCGCCGAGCATGCAATTCACTTCCACCGCAAGCAGCAACGCGCGAAATGCCGCGCGTTTTTCGGCGAAGCTGTACGCGCAGCGTGGAAACATGGCTTGACGAATCGTGTCGCGACAAACGCGTCGAAGTCCAAGCTGGTCCTGCAACGCACGCGCGGCAATGCTTTTTCCCGATCCCGGCAAGCCTATCAGCGCGACGACGACCGCCACTTCATCGCTTTTCTTCTCCCCAACTTCCGCCATAAATTCCCCGCAACCGTTGCGCGCAAGCTATGATGACACGACCTTTCGTACGTCATCGTGCATGCGCTCGCTTTACGTCAAACGCTATCTGATCACGGGCTTGCTGACCATCGTGCCGCTATGGCTCACGTGGGTCGTGTTCAAGTTCGTTTTCACGCTGCTCTCGCACGTCGGTGCGCCCGTCGTGGCAGGAATGGCCGTCGCGCTGGGCGCGGCATTTCCTTCCGCGTCGACGTGGCTGAGCCAGGATTGGCTGCAATCGATCATCGCGTTCGTGTTCACCATTCTTTTTCTTTATCTCATCGGGTGGGCGACCAATCGCGTATTCGGTCAGCGTCTGCTCAACGGTTTCGAATCGATGATCTCGCGCATTCCGCTCGTGCAGCCGATTTACGGCGGCGCGAAAAAACTGATGACGATGCTGTCGACGAAACCGGCGGGCACGCAGCGCGTGGTGCTTATCGATTTTCCGTCGCCGGAATTGAAAAGTATCGGATTCGTGACGCGTCTGTTCGTCGATTCGCAAGGACGCGAACTCGCTTCGGTCTACGTGCCGACGACGCCGAATCCCACCGGCGGCTATCTCGAAATCGTGCCGGTGGAGAAACTCGTGGCGACCGATTGGAGCATGGATCAGGCGATGGCATTTATTCTTTCCGGCGGCGCTGTCGGACCGGACAAATTGCCGGATGCCGCACATCCGGATCATCTCGCGAAACAATGACGACATTCGCATCGCATGACTTTCTTCATACGTCTATCGTTCGCATCACGGTCATCATCGTCGGCTTTCTCGTAATGACCGATGTTATGAGTAGCGACGCCGACTGGATCACGCCCGCCGAAACCGCGCAGTTCAAAACGACGCCGAATTACGTCGATACGCATGCCTATCTGGAACGTCTCGCCGCCGCGGCGCCGGACACACTCAAACTCACACGTTTCGGCGTTTCACCGGAAGGCCGCGATCTGATGCTCGTCGTCGCGGCGAGCGGCGGTGAATTCACGCCGGAAGCGGCGCGCGAATCCGGCAAGCAGATCCTGATGGTTCAAGCCGGCATTCACGCCGGCGAAATCGAAGGCAAAGACGCGGGACTGATGCTACTGCGCGATCTTTCGGTCGGCGAAAAACTGCCGCATCTGCTCGACCATACGGTGCTCGTGTATCTGCCGATTTTCAATGTCGACGGCCACGAGAATTCCTCGCCGTACATGCGCATCAACCAGAACGGTCCGGAGTCGATGGGCTTTCGCGCGAATGCGCAAAACTTGAATCTCAATCGCGACTATCTGAAAGCCGACGCGCCCGAGATGCAGGACTGGCTGAAACTTTTCCACGATTGGCTGCCGGATTTGTTCGTCGATATCCACACGACGAACGGCGCCGATTATCAATACGATCTCACGTGGTACACCGAAGATTGGGGTCCGCTCGATCCCGCCGTTCTCGCGTGGCAGGATGCGGCGCTCAGCCAGCGCGTGTTTCCCGCGACGGAAAAACGCGGACATCTTTTGTCGCGCTATCTGGAACTGAAAGATCATCGCGACATCAGCAAAGGCATCGTGAACTTTGGCTCCGGTCCGCGGTTCTCGACGGGTTACGTCGCATTGCAGAATCGCGCCGCGATTCTCGTCGAAACGCATATGCTCAAGCCGTATGAAAACCGCGTGCATTCGACGTACGACCTGTTGGTTTCCGTCCTCGACGAATTCCGCACGCATCCCGGCGAGTTGCGCAAAGCGGTCGAAAAAGCGGATCACGCCACGGTGGCGCGCAAAACCGGCAGCGAAATCGCGATCGCGTTCAAGACCACCGACACGCCGGTGCAATATCCGTTGAAAGCCGTCGAGTATTCGCAGACGCACAGCGATATCTCGAACGATACGTGGGTTCAATACGACCCGAAAAAACCCAAGTCCATCGACGTGCCGTTCTGGCAGGCGCTCGTGCCGACCAAACGCGTGAACGTGCCGGCGGCCTACGTCGTGCCGTCGGGATGGGCGCAGATCATCGAAAAGCTGCGCCAGCACGGACTTGAATTTACACGCATCGCAAAAGCCGCGACGCTCGATGTCGAGCAATATCAGCTCGACAATCCGAAATGGAGCGCCGAACCGTTCGAAGGGCGCTTGATGCTGCGTTCGTTCGACGAAAAAACACAGCGTGCACGCGTCGAATTTCCGGCCGGGTCCATCGTGGTCAAACTCGATCAGCGCGCGGCAAATGTCGCGATACATCTGCTCGAACCCGACGCGCCCGATTCGCTTTTGCGCTGGGGTTTTCTCAATGCGATTTTCGAAGAAAAGGAATATGGCGATGAACGCGTGCTGGAAAAACTCGCGCGCGAGATGCTCGCCAACGATCCCGCCTTGAAGCGTGAGTTCGACGCCAAGCTCGCCGCCGACAAAGCGTTCGCCGACGATCCGGAAGCGCGTCTCAATTTCTTTTATAGGCGTTCGCCGTGGTATGCGCGGCAGAAAGTCGGTATTTATCCGGTCGCTCGCCTGAGCGCCGCCGCGCTCGCGGCCTTAAACAATTAGAAATACGTCGGGAGGGTTTCCATGAAAAGCATGCTCCGTCCGCTCGCGTTCGGAATCAGTTTCGCATTGTCCAGCGCCGGTTTCGCCGCCGATTCTGATCCGTCGTTGAAGGCATCGCAGTTCGACAAGAACGTGAGTCCATGCCAGAACCTGTCGGATTTCGTCAACGCCAATTTCCTGAAAGCCAATCCGATCCCGGCCGATCGCACCACATGGGGTTCGTCCGGCATGCTTGACGAGCGTTCACTCAACGCGCAGCACGCCATCGTCGATAATTTGCAGAAAGCGAAGAACGCACCGGATTCCATCGAACAGAAAGTCGGTGATTTCTATGCGTCGGGCATGAACGAAGCAGTGATTGAAAAAGCCGGTCTCGATCCGATCAGAGACGATCTCAAGCGCATCGACGGACTCACTTCGCCCGACGACTTCGCCAATTTCATTCGCGACTACGCCGCGCAAGGTTTGCCGTTCGTGTTCGGTTTTTCGCCGCAAGCGGATTTTCACGATTCGCGCAATATGATCGCGTATGCGCGTCAGGGCGGGCTCGGTCTGCCGGAGCGCGATTACTATTTGAAGACGGATGCGAATTCCAAAAAGATCCGCGACGAATATCTCGTCTATGTCGCCAAGTCGCTCGAACTCGTCGGCGTGAAGAAAGATGACGCGACGCGGCAGGCAGCAGCCGTGATGGATCTGGAAACCAAACTCGCCGATGCATCGTTACCGATCATCGAACTGCGCAATCCGGATAATCAGTACCACTTCGTCGACATGCCGGAAGCGGATAAAACCACACCGCATTTTTCGTGGGAAAAATTCTTTGCCTCGCAAGGCGTGACGAACGCGAAAGGCTTCTCGCTTTCGCAACCGAAATTTTTCGCGACGATGGACAAGCTGCTCGCCGAAACGCCGGCCGACACGTGGCGCGCGTATTTTCGTTTCCACCTGTCGCGTGCGGCGCAGCCATATCTGGCGAAACGCTTCGTCGATGCGGAATTCGATTTCTACTCGCGCACGCTGCGCGGTCAGCGCGAGCAGAAGGCGCGCTGGAAACGCGTGCTATCAACCGTCGACCGAAACATGGGCATGGCGCTGGGTCAGCTTTACGTCGCGCAGAATTTTCCGCCCGCAGCCAAAGCGCGCGCGCAGGAATTGGTCGACAATTTGCGCACGGCGCTGAAGGCGCGCATCGAACATCTCGAATGGATGAGCGACGAAACGAAGAAACATGCGATCGAAAAATGGGAAACGTTCATGCCGAAGATTGGCTATCCCGATAAATGGCGTGACTGGAACGGATTGAATGTTTCGCACGATGGTTATTTCGCGAACGTGCGCGCCGCGCAGAAATTCGATCACGACTGGCGCATGACGAAAATCGGAAAGTCCGTCGATCGCACCGAATGGAGCATGACGCCGCAAACGGTCAACGCGTATTACAACCCATTGCAGAACGAAATCGTATTTCCCGCCGCGATTCTGCAACCGCCGTTTTTCGATGTGAAAGCCGATGACGCGCTCAATTACGGTGGCATCGGCGCCGTGATCGGCCACGAGATGACGCACGGATACGACGACCGCGGTTCGCAATTCGATGCGCAAGGCAACTACAAGAATTGGTGGACGCCCGACGATCGCAAGCAGTTCGAATCGCGCACGGACCGGCTGGTGAAGCAATTCGACGATTATGTTGCCATCGACGATCTGCACGTCAAAGGCAAGCAAACGCTCGGTGAAAATATCGCGGACCTTGCTGGCCTCAACGTGAGCTACGACGCGCTGCAGGAAGCGCTCGCCAAGAATCCCGGCGAAGCGAACAAAAGAATCGATGGCTACACCCAAGACCAGCGGTTTTTCCTGAATTACGCGCGAAGCTGGGCCGAGTCGTTCAAGCCCGAAGAATTGAAGTTGCGAGTAAACACCGACGTCCACGCACCGGCGATGCTGCGCGCCATAGCGTCGCCGTCGAACATGGCAGCGTTCGCCACGGCATTTTCGTGCAAGTCGGGCGATCCGATGGTTCGCGCGCCCGATGTTCAGGTAAAAATCTGGTAAAAGCTGGAATTATCCATTTGTATACAAACGCCGCGG
>CAZZYA010000172.1:5380-8052 GCA_964658115.1 uncultured Rudaea sp.
TTTTCTTTCGCGCGCCCGAGTTCTACAATCACCCGATGCAATATGTTCCCGGTCAACGATGGATCTCCAATGCCGAGCCCGAACTCGGACTTGGCACCGTGCTGCGCGTCGAAGGGCGCACGGTGCAACTTGCCTTTCCCGCTACCGGCGTCGTGCGTCAGTATTCGATGCAGACCGCCCCGCTCACGCGTTCGGAATTCCGTCCCGGCGAACGCGTCAGCGCAAACGGCGATCCGTTCGTTATCGAGAAAATCGAGTCGCACGGTGGTCTGCTGCGCTATTTCGGTAACGGCAAAACCTTCGCCGAAGGCGAACTCGACGATGTGCAAAACGTTTCGAAAGCCGATGCGCGACTGATCGCCGGCCGCGTCGATTCAGCCGATCAATTCCAGTTCCGCTTCGATACGTTGACCCGTCGCGCCGATTCGCGCCGCTCCAACGCATTCGGTTTGATGTCGTCGCGCGTCGATCTGATCGCGCATCAGTTGCGCGTAGCCGAGATCGCGTCAGCGCGCCGTCCACCGCGCGTGTTGCTCGCCGACGAAGTGGGCTTGGGCAAAACCATCGAAGCCGGCATGATTCTCGCGCGTCTGCTCGCGACCGGACGTGCGTCGCGCGTGATGATTCTGCTGCCGGAAGCATTGCTGTATCAGTGGTACGTCGAGTTGTTGCGCCGCTTCAATTTACAATTCGCGATCTTCGAAGAGGAACGCTGCGAATCCATCGAAACCGCCGGCGACGGACGCAATCCTTTCGACGACGAACAACTCGTCATTTGCGACATTCCTTTCTTACGCGATTCCGCGAAGCGTCGCGAACAAGCGCTGGCGGCGGAATGGGATTTGCTCATCGTCGACGAGGCGCATCACCTCGCATGGACGCCCGAGGCGACGAGTCCGGAATACGCGTTGGCCGAACAGCTCGCGGCGAAAACCGCCGGCTTGATCCTGTTGACGGCAACGCCTGAGCAACTCGGGCGCAGCGGCCACTTCGCGCGTCTGCGGCTGCTCGATCCGGTGCGTTACGACAGTCTGGACAAATTCCAGGCGGAATCCGATGGCTACGCGCAATTGTCTCGAATCGCCGAAAAACTGCAGCGCCGCCAGTCGCTCGATGCCGGCGAGCGCGACGAACTCACCGCGCGCCTCGGCGACGACGAACAACTGCGAAGCGCTATCGACGGAGCAGGCAGTCGCCGCGCGCTTCTCGACGCGCTGATTGATCGCCACGGTACCGGCCGGGTGATGTTCCGCAACCGTCGCGCGAGTGTCGGCGGATTTCCGCAGCGTGTGCCGATCCTCTCCGACCTCGACGGTTCGACACTGAGCGACAATCAGCGCCAGCACCTGCTCGCGGAATTTCTTTCGGACGTCCAAACGCCGAGCGCGCCGCTACAACTCGACTATACCGACGATCCGCGCTTGCCGTGGCTGATCGACCTCATCGACTCGCATCCGGGCGACAAATTCTTCCTCACTTGCCGCACCAAAGAAAAAGTGCTGGCGCTCGAAGAAGCGCTGCGCACGCGCAGCGGCGTAAAAATTGCGCGCTTTCATGAAGCGATGACGCTCGTGCAACGCGACCGCAACGCGGCGTATTTCGCCGAACCCAACGGTGCGCGTTTATTGTTGTGCGCGGAAATCGGATCGGAAGGCCGCAATTTCCAGTTCGCACACAATGTCATTTTGTGGGATTTGCCGCTCGATCCGGATTTGCTCGAACAACGCATCGGCCGCCTCGATCGTATCGGACAAAAGCACGATATCGCCGTTCGATTCGCCGCGTTCGGCGGTACCGCTCAGCACATGCTGATGCAGTGGTACCGCGACGGACTCGACGCATTCCGTTCCAGTCCCGCCGACGGCCGCGAGCTGTACAAGCGATTCGGGCCGCGCCTGCTCGAACTGGCTGTCGAACATGCGCAAGGCGGCGAGGAGCCGGATTGCGAAATCGATTCGCTCGTCGCCGAAACGCGCGCGGCGCATGAAGAACTGTCGACACTCATCGCCGAAGGTCGCGATCGTTTGCTGGAACTCGCCAATCAGCGCAACGAGCACGCCGATTCGCTTCGCGCGACGCTCATCGCTGCGGACACCGACGTTGCCAACGACGATTTCGCGCTGAAACTCTTCGAGCATTTCGGCGTGCACAGCGAAGAGTCGGGACCTCGCACGTACATCCTCGATCCGGAATACTTGAGCACGGAAGGTTTTCCGGGTTTGAAGGACGGCCCGCAGCAAGTCACGTTCGATCGCGCGACCGCACTCGTGCGCGAAGAATTTCCGTTGTTGCGGTTGGATCATCCGATGCTCGCAGGCGCGATGGATTTGTTGCTTGGTTCCGAACAGGGCAACGCCGCGTTCGTCATCGACGACACCATGCCGTTGAAAAGTGCGCTGCTCGAAGCATTGTTCGTGATCGAACCCGTCGCCGACCCCTCATTGAATGCCGATCGTTTTCTGCCGCCGCAGCCCGTGCGAATCGTCGTCGACACCAAGCTGGCCGATCGTGGCGAGTGGAACGCGAGCGAAGCCGCCGTCGCGCGCGCGCAGAGCCACGTCATCGACGTCACGAAATACCGCAAGATCCTCACGGCACTTGTCCCACCGATGATCAAACGCTGCGAAGAACTCGCGCGCGCACGCGCGGCCATCGCGATCAAGCAGGCGGGC
>CAZZYA010000173.1:0-7874 GCA_964658115.1 uncultured Rudaea sp.
ACTAGCCGCTCTTCTCCCCAGCCCGCCACGCGATCATCGCGCTCACGATCGCCGAGAAATACGGAATCGCCTGCGCGCACAAAATCGCGATCCACAGCTTGCCTTCGATATAGTTGATGCCGAGCGCCTGCATCATGCCGAAAATGCCGATGCCGATGGCGATGAACATCAGTAATTCTTCTTGCACAGCCGCGAACGGATTCGGGCGTTTCGACAGGCGACGACTTTTCGCGGTGCGAATGAATTCACTCTTGCGCTTGATCAGGCCGAGATAGATGCCGCGTGCGATCGCGTGGCTGAGGCCCATCGCGGCGATCGAGGCGGTGATCGTGTCTTTCCACGAACACGGAACGCGTACGCGATAAAGCAGCAATCCGAACACGGCCTTGAACACGAAGAAGCCGAGGATCGGATAGATGAAAAGATCGAGCGGTAAGTTGAAATATTCCGGAAGTCCGATCATGCCGGCTGTCCACAACAACGCGAGCAACGTGAACGCCAGGTGCAGCGCGTCGGCGAACCATGAGAACCAGCCGGTGAGGAAGTGGAAGCGTTGGCCGCCGGTGAGCGGGCCGCGCCGTGTCATCCAGTGCCAGCGCGCTTTGAGAATCTGCATCGCGCCGAATGCCCATCTATAGCGTTGCGATTTGTACGCGGTGAAATCCGCCGGAGTCAGGCCGCGGCCCATGATTTCGTCGACGTAAATCGTATCGTAGCCCGCGTGCATCAGGCGCAGACCGAGCTCGGCGTCTTCGCAGATCGTCCATTCGCTCCAGCCGCCGGTCGCTTCGAGTGCGCTGCGGCGGACCATCGTCATGGTGCCGTGCTGGATGATCGCATTGCGTTCGTTGCGATGATGCATGCCGATGCGGAAGAAGCCGTCGTATTCCCAGTTGGTCATGCGGCGGAACGCGTTGTGTTCCCAATCGCGATGCGCTTGCGGACATTGCACGACGGCGACTTTCGGATCCGTGAAATAACCGGTGAGTGCTTTGAGCCAATCGGCGCGCACGACGTAGTCGGCATCGACGACAGCGATGACGTCGGCGCGCGGATCGGTTTCCTTCAATCCGAAATTCAGCGCACCGGCTTTGAATCCCGGCCACGGATCCAGATGGAAGAAACGGAACCGTTCGCCGAGTTTCTTGCAGTGTTCCTCGACGGGTTGCCACACTTCGTCGCGCTTGGTGTTGTTGTCGATGACGACGACTTCGAAATTCTTGTAGTCCAGCGCAGCGAGCGAATCGAGCGTGAGGATCACCATTTCCGGCGGCTCGTTGCAGCAGGCGAGGTGGATCGAAACGAACGGCTGCGTTTCCTCCGCGCTCGGCGGCAGCAATCCGAATTCACGAACCCAGCGGCGGCGCCACAATACTTCGGTGAATTCGAAACCGTTGATGAGCAGGATCATCACGATCGCCAGCTGCGCCGGCGCGAGCACGGTCAGCATGGCCCAATCGTACGGATCGAGATAGAAGGCGTAAGGCAGCGTCGACGACCACACGAGTATCGAGGCCGACAACTGGATCAGAATGCAGAAGAACACCAGCCCCAATAATTTGAAGCGGATGAATTGCCGTACGAACCAGAACATCGGCAGCAACGCGAGAAGGCATGAGATGGAGGCTTTCCACGGCCAGCTCGGATCTTCCTCGACGGGTTCGGCCAGCGCGAACTTCGGTTCACGGTCCGCGCCGAACAATCCCCAATACGCGCCGACGCGGCCTTCGAACGATTCCTTGTACGGCTGGTCGTACGACTCTTCGATGTAGTAATCGAGCCGCCGTTCGGCGGCGACATTTAGCCATTGCCGAATGAACAGCGCCTGGTCGGCGACGCTGGCCGTCGCACCCATCACGCGATCGCCCGACGAGGGCCAGCCCACTTCGCCGATCACGATGTGCTTGCCCGGAAATGCGCTCTGCAACTGGTAGTAGCGCATCAGCACCTGCAAGCCGATCGCATCCCGGCGCGGATAACCTTCCCAATACGGCAGCAGATGCACCGTAATGAAATCGACGTGTTTGGCGAGTTGTGGATACTTGAGCCACACGTGCCACGGTTCAGCCGTCGAGACCGGCTTGTGCGTTTGCGCGCGGACGCGATCGATGTAGGACATGAGCTGATCGACGCCCATGTCGTTGCGATACAGTGTTTCGTTGCCGACGACGAGCCGGTCGACGTTGTCGTTGCTGCGCGCCTCATCGACGAGCGCTTGGATTTCGTCTTCGTTGTGCTGCGCGCGATGATCGATATACGCGCCGGCGAGAACCTTGAGACTGTACTTGCGCGCCAATTCGGGCACAACGGGATTTTCGAGGGCCGTGTAGGTGCGGATGTGGTCGGTGTATTGCGAAAGTTGTTTCAGATCGCGATCGATTTCGTCGACCGACGGAAAAATCTGTTTCAGCGGACTTTGATATCGTTGATACGGCGCGTAGGCGAGTCCGCCGATCTTGCCGGTCCACGGCAGCGGCTCGGCGGGCTTGTTGAGATACAGCCACATCCCGAAATTCAGGCCAGCGACCACGACAGTCAACAGCAGCGCGCGCCAGAACGATTTCTTTTGGACGGGTGCGGAGCTGTTCAAGACGTTCCAGAGGTGTGCGTGACGCGGCAGAATAGCCGATACACCGCGCAGCGCTCAAACGACGATTTGATGCCGAATCGCCAGACGCCAGCCCGCACGCGACCTGAATCCGACTATGGCTTGAGCGGATCCGACGCTGCCTTCTTGCCGCGCAGTTTCGCGATGGCGATCGGCAGCAACGCGAGCAGCCCCATGCCGATCAACGGCACGTAGACGTGTGGATCATCGAACAGGCTCAGACTTACCGCGTGGTTTTCGCCGATGTTTTTCGCCAACCCCGCGCCGAGTGCGGTTTCGATGCCGGTCATCACGGATCCGCCGAACGCTGTCGCCGTCAGAAATAGCCAGATTGGACAGCGCAACCACGCCAGGCCCACGGTCACACCGCCGAACGGAAAGAACGGCACCAACCGCAGAAAGAATGTGTAGCTGACCGGATGCGCCATATAACCGCCGCGCAAACGTCCGACCAGACCCGGCGCGGTTTCGCCGTGTTTGTGATCGCCGAACGCGTGCCGGCTGGCGAGGAACAACGCGAACGCGCCGAGCGTCACGCCGACACTCGCCAGCATCGTTCCGTACAACGTGCCGAACAGCATGCCGCCGGCGAGGATCAACACGATCACGCCGGGAATGCCGGTCGAAATCGCGAGCGTGATCACGCCGACATCGATCAGGCACGCGAGCGCCGGATGCGCGGCGATCTGCGCTTGCAGATTCGCTTGCTCGGCGGCCAGCGTTTCCGGCCGAAAGCGATTGAATTGCCCGGTCGACAACAGCGCAATGCCGATCGCGACCAGAACGAGAAGAGGAACGAAAGACCGCCAGCGTTTCATCAAAAAAAGAGGCCGGTTGCCCGGCCCCTTCGTGTAGACCCCAGAACGTGAAGGATACCCGTTACGGCTGCACCTCGAAACCGTTCGCGAAGATGCGGTCGATCGCGAGCTGTATGACTTGTCCATCGTGATCGCCGCTGCGTGCGGGTGTGGTGTCGTCGAGAATCACCGGACTCGCTTCGGAAACATCGGCATTGCCGTGCGCGTTCGAGACGCGGATGAAATCCTTCCAGCCGGTACGCGTGATCAGGATGTGATCGATTTCCTGCACGTAACCGTCGAACTGGAACGAATAGCGCTCGTTCGGATCGGCAGCGAAACCCGTGTCGACCAGTGACGGTGTCGGTGGGACGTATGTCAGCGTGTCGTGATCCTGAGAATTGCCCGCGAACCAGAACAGATTCTGATTCTGCACGGCCGTGCCCGCGATCATGCCGGTGACATCGACATACCCATCGGTGAACTGATAGGCGTTGAAGTCGCCGGCCACGATCAGTGGCACGTTCGCTTCGCCAACGATGGTGTACGGACCCGGCAAAACGCTGCCATCCGGCGTCTGCCTCGCATCGCCCGCGTTGGTGAGTGTGCCGCCGGTTTGCCAGGCTTGCGCAATGCTCGCGACCTGCGCCGCTTCTTCGGCGCGTTTCTTACTCACATAGGTATCGCCCGGACCGACGCCGTTGAGCGAACGGTCGTAAATCGCGAGCACGGCGAACTGGTAGCTTTTCCACGACGCGCGCAACAGCACCGGCGGCCGGTCGTTGAGCGTGCACGAAGTTCCGCTCGAGCAGTTGTTGGTCATCGTGTTGAGATAAAGCTGCGTGACCGAGGTGACGTTCACGTCGTTGCGCACAAGCAAACCGTTGTTGATGCCGCTCGGATCGTTGCCCTGGATGAGATAGGGCACGTACACGGTCTGGCACGTGGTCGTCACTTCGGACGCGAGATCGGCGAGCGTGCTGTAGTTCTCGACTTCCTCGAGATCCAGCACGACCGGAGACTTCAGCTCCTCGCAAATAACCTGCGCCCATTTCGATTTGCGCTCGGCGTATTCGGTCGGCGTCGGACACGTATCGCTGCTGCCGTTTCCAGTGCAAGCGTCGGTGTAATGTCCGTTGTTCTCCGATCCGTCGCCGGTCGCGTTGAAGAAATGCAGGAAGTTCTGCGTGCCGATGCTCAGCGTATCCGGCAACGCATCGGCGACAGGCTTCAGCAGTTCATCCGGCTGCACCGCATCGATCACGCGCATGTCGGTCGGATAAATCTCGTAAAACGGCGAAACCGAATCGCTGAACGCAAATGCCTGGATCACGCCGGTGACAGTGAACGTGGTGCCCGCGTTGTAGACGTACTCGCCCAGGCTATGGCCGGCCGGCGGGAACGCCGGCAGTCCGGGATAGTAAACCTCGACGATTTCCGGATCACCGTCCCACACTGGAATGCTGCCGCCAAGACCGGGATATTGCGCACCGATCTCGCGGAACGGACGCGGCGTTCCAGTCACGACCGCGTACAAACCTTGCGGCGTTCCGGTATGCACGCCGTCAGAACCACTGCCGAACGTGGCACCCGTGACCGTCGCGTTGCTGATGGTGACGAGCATGCCGTCGACGCACGAAAAATTGTTGGCTTGATAGCCGTCAACCGCAGTTGGCGCCGCTTGCAGTGCGCATGGGCCGTTCAACGGATCGCCCGTCGGACGATAGGCCGCTGATGCCAGATCGACAGGCGCAGGTAATCCGTTCGAGTGCGAGTTCACGCCGATGGTCAGCGTGTGGTTCGTCAGGGATCCGCCGATTTCGGTGGCGCCATCGAACTCCGAAACGGTACCCGTGACATTGACCGAATCGCCGACGGCCACGCCCGGCGCGCTGTTGGTGAACACGAAGACCGCATCGGATGTCGCGACAATGCCGTCGCCGACCGGATCCTGCATGAAGAATCCGTTCGACTTCAGCGCAGTGACGATATTGTTCTGCGTGCTCACCGTTTGGCCCGCGTAATCTGACGCCGACTTCGTGCCCTGAATCTGCATGATGGTGATCGGCGGGCCGATCACGGTCAGCGAAATGCTCGGATTCGTGACACGATCCTGCAGATCGCCGACGGTCAGCGAAATGCTGCGCGGTCCCGGCATTTCATCGGCACCGACCGTCGTCTGCAGCGAAAAGTTTTCGCTGCCGTCGGGATTGAAGCTGCCGCCGGTGAGTTCCACCGAGTCGGCTCCGCCGATCGATGTCAGATTGGCTTCGACATACATCAGCGTGCTGGTCGGATTCGTACCCGGCGTGACGACCACATTGAGCGTGACCGGATCGCCGGCCTGCACCTGATTCGGCGTCGCGGTGCCGACGCCGATCGGATTCGTCGGCGCGCTGGCGTTGCACACGTTGGTCGTCGACGAGGTGTTGCGCGGCGTCGGCGTAGCGACGGTGAAATCGCTGGCATTGTTGTTGGTGTTGGCGCAGCCGCCGCTGTTGCGGATCGCCGCCGTGCTATTGCTGAGAACACCGACAGGCGTGGGGCAATTGGCAGTGCCATAGCCGACAAGATCAAGGACGGTTGAATCGGTCGGACACGCGCCGGAAAGTGCCGCGGTGCTGCTTACCAATGCCACTTTTCCGTTGGTCGCGGACAGCGCAATCAACCCACCGGAAACGTCCGGCGTCGGCAGCGGCGCGCCGTTCGTGGTGCCGCCGGATTCCTGGATCAGGAAATACTGACCCGGCTGCAAGTTGACGTTCGGAAGATTTGTCGTGCCAGACCACGTTGCGCCGGTGGACGACGCGTACTGCACCGACCATCCGTTGAGCGGAACCGCACTGGTGCCGTTGTTGAACAGCTCGATGAAATCGTTCTGGTAGGTCGCCATGCTGTTATTGCCGCCGCCGTAAACCTGGCTGATGACGACATTCGCGCCTGCGTCGACCGTTGCGAACAAGGCGGCTAACGCAAAAAGTATACTTGTGAATTTGTTTTGCATGACTCCCTCAGTCGAACCCCAAAGTGATCGCGATGCTAGCCGCTCAAGTTGACGATTCCATGTCGTCGTCTTTGTCGCGGTTAGGCACTTTGCAGAATCGGCCGGATCGATTCAAGCGGCGGCGCGGCGCAGACGCGTTGTCCGCCTGGAACCGGATTCAACGCGCACGCGCAAAGGCGGTGATCTCTTCACGATCGTGAAAAAGCTGCCGCGCGCGGACGTCGATCGCGGCGGCGCGCACGACGTCGAGACAGGCGCGTGTTTCGTCGAAACGCTTTTTCATCGGCAACTTCAGATTGAACATCGCATAGCGGCAAGCGCCGTCGCGCAGCCAGCCGGCGATCAGCGCCGCAATGCGTTTGGGTTGTTCGACCATGTCGCACACCAGCCAGTCCACGGCCTTGCGCGGACGATAACGGAATCCGTCTTCGCGCAGATGCGTGACGACACCGGACTGCAGCAGCGCGCGATCCATCGGACCGTTGTCGATGGCGGTCGTGCGAATCGAACGGTGCGCAAGCTGCCAGGTCCAGCCGCCCGGCGCTGCGCCGAGATCGACCGCGCTCATGCCCGGTTTGAGCCAGCGATCGCGTTCAGCGGGCGAGAGCAGCACGAGAAACGCTTCCTCGAGTTTCAGCGTCGATCGGCTCGGCGCTTCGCGCGGAAATTTCAGGCGCGGAATGCCGAGCGGCCACGGCGCGGAGGTCGAGTCGTCACCGGCGGCGAGGAAAACCGTATCGCCCTTCGGAAAAAAAACATGCAAGCGGCGTGGCGCATTCGCGTCGATGCAGCCGCGTTGCCGCAACGCACCGATCAGCGCATTGCCGAAACTTTTGCACAGGGGCGCAAGCGCTTTGCCTTCATCGGAATCCGGTGCTTCAGTCCACACATCGCTGAACGATTCGCCGCGCGATTCGATGGCCGCGAGAATCGGCGTGAGCCGATCCGCGCGAGGCAAGTCGCGCAGATAAGCGAACGCAACCAGGCATTGCCGCGCGAAAATCAGATCGCGCCAGACGAACGCATCGCGCAACGTGCGTTCGTCCGACATTGACTCGAACGCGACGAACGCCGCATTCGCCTCAAAGCGCGATTGGCCTTTGATCGTGTGCGATATGGCCACGGCGTCGAGTTCGAGTGCACATTCGTTCTCGAATCCCGCGCGGCAATAGCAGAGGACCGCGTTCACGCCGGAATCAATAACGCTCGCCGCCATGCTGCGCGTACAACGCGAAAACCTCGCGGGCGCGATCGCGCAGAATGTCACGGCGCACGACGATGCCGAGTTTGTTCAACTCGCCGATCCAGTCGGCAGGCAGCGGACCTTCGTTGAATTCGGTGAGCTCTTCGGTGTCTTCCGTGCGCCCGCCGATCAGCAGCTCGTCGACGCCGGCCCACACTGTCGCGCCATAACATTGACAGCACGGCTGCGCGCTGGTGGCGAGTACGAATTTTTCGCCGTTTT
>CAZZYA010000174.1:0-7840 GCA_964658115.1 uncultured Rudaea sp.
CTCATCGCGCCTAACGCGCGGAACGTCGTCAATTGTAGCAGACGTGCGACTGCCGACCTGCGTTGCGGCTATCTCGCCGTTATGCGGCCGCGGCCTATGAGCGCTTGCAGGCGTCGCAACTCGGCCTTGGCGATCAATACACGTTTTAGCGCGCGAATACGACGCTTCTTCGCGAGCAATGCCTCGGAGTCGATTCGCGCTGAATCCGCACTTTCACGATCATTAGGAAGGTTTTGCATGAAGGCGACTTAATCCGGACGCACATGGACAGCAACGTCTGTGCCGCAAGCTCGCCGGCGCGAAGCGCGATGTATTGGTTAATTGCAGTGCATGACGCACGGGTGCGCATCGGCGCGCGTGCAGTTTGCAACAACGTGCAGACTATACTTGTATACTATTTCTGCTTCGTTGCAGTTGCGCCGTCTTTGGGCGGCGGCACGCTGGGTGATTTCTGCATCGCTTCGAGCAGTGGCGCGCAGCGGTCGTCGTCATTGCCACGTAACCCGCTAGTCAACGGCAATAGCGCAGCGGCAGGAGCGGCGATCACAGCCAAACCGACCGCGCCCGCGCCGCGGGCGAGCAACACGCCTTTGTCGATGCCGACATCGGGTTTCTTGAATGTACCTCGCACGTGAATCGGCGAGCGCAGCGAAAACAGGCGTAAACCTTTTGTGTCGGGATGCACGGTGAGATCGAGTTTTTCGCTCGCCAGATCGACGGTGCCGTCGACGGTAATCTGCGCCGCGTCGGTGTCGATGAGGAACAGCCGCGAATAATAAGTACCGCTGTTCGCTTCGAAATTCGCCGCCGCGCAGTTGATCTGGATCTGCTTGTCACCGGTCAGCTTGGCGATGACGATATTGGGAACGTTGAGTGCCGCTTCTTCCATCAATGTCTTGCTGATGTGACCGCCGCCGATGAGCGCTTTCACCTGCCCGTTCGCCGCGCCGAGCAGATCACCGACGGAATTTCCGCTGCTGGTCAGATCGACGGTGGCGTTCGCATTGCCGATATCGAACTGCGACGGATCGCTGAGTTTGAGCAAGCGCTTCAGCTGGATTTCCTTCGCGGTGATCTTGATCGATCCTTTGATGGGCACGGCGCTGCCGTCCATTTTTATCGCACCGTCGACATCGCCGTAAGCGAAACGGAACGTCAGCGGATCGAGTGACAGCACCGCGTTTTCCATGCGAATGCGTGCGTCCATCTTGTGAATCGGCAATTCCGAATCGCGGAACACGCGGTCGCCGCTGAAATGCACGTCCGCGTCCATCACTTTCCAGCGTTCGGGTTTGAACGGTTCTTCCGGCAGCACTTTGCCGTTGGCGGGCGTCGCGGCACGATCGTCGTCGGCGGGCGGTTTCGCGCCGATGAGCGGCGCGAGATCGCGGAACTGCAACAGCTTCGAGTTCACCGTTCCGGAAAGCAGCGGCCGCGGGTCTTTGTTTTGGTACGACAGATCGCCATCGAGATCGCTCTCCCCGACGCGTGCGGTGAACTGTTCGTAACGCACATGTTCTTTGTGCGGAGCGAGCTGGCCGACGAGACGACCTTCGGTCGCATACGGCGGAGATTCGGGCAGCGGCACGCCGATCACGTCATACAACTGCGCGAGACTTTGGCCGGACAGCCATAGACGCAAATCGAGCGCGTCGGGGCTGGTCGGATCGATCAGCGTGCCGACGAACGCGATGCGCGTGTCGCCGAGACGGATGTCGGCTTGCAGCGGAAACGGGTGATCGGCGTTCTTCAGCGCAAGTACGCCGCCGGTACGGCCTTCGCCTTTGACGGGCTTGCCACGGAACGTGCCCGCTGCAGTCCACACGAAGGCGTAATGCAACGGCTCGCTGCTGGACTTCGCCGGTGACGCGTTTTCATCGCCAGGATTCGGCGGCGTGGCGCGCTGCGCTGCGTCGGCTTCCGCGATCTTTCTCGCGCCACTTTCGCCGACGCGTTCTGCCGCTTCTTTTCTCGCGGCAACCTGCTGTTTCGCGACCAGTTCGTCGAACGGAATGCTTTGACGAAGCGAGTCGAGCTGGATTTTTACGTTGACATCCTTGACGCGGTCGATCACTTCGACGTTGCCTTTGGCGAATTCAACGCGACCGAAATCGAACTTCCACGGCGAGCCTTGGCCTGTGTCGTCATTGGTGCCGAACGTCCAGTTGTTGCGCTTGTCGGAAACGCGTTCGATGTGGACGTCGGGTTCGACAAAGCGCATCGCGGGAATCGAGACGGTGTGTGCGAGCAATGGCCAAACCGAAACGTCCAGCTCCACGCGGTTCACCGTCGCAAAGTTCGGCGCTTTCGCCCACGACGGGTTGCCGACGGTTACCTTGTCGGCCGTGACGCGAGGTCCGGGAATCCACGATTTGATGCCGCGCAAGGTCGGATCACGCTCCCAATGCACCGCTAGATCGCCGTCGATGGCGACCTTGCGGTCGAGCGCGTTACTCAAGGTCTGTGTAAGCCAAGGTTTGTGGCGGTTCCAGTCGTAGTTGGCGAGAACGACGATCGCAACGACGAACAGCACGACGAAGAATCCTAAAATGCCGAGAACGATCTTGACGCTTCGTCGCATATGCGTGCTCATGCTCAGCTTATTTCTCGCCGGCGCAATCGGAATGTCCGCAGCGACACACCGTTTCCTGGCGCGGCGGTCCGCTCGTCGCGGTGTGGTGACAGTACTCGCTGCAATAGGCTTGACCTGTCGGCGGGACGCACGTGCATGGGTTATGTGCGCATTTCGTTTGATCGGCCACGATGAACCTCCATTTCGAGAAAAGAACGAGTACATGATACGTGCCATTGGTCGCGCGGTCGAAACATGTTGCTCACCGCTTGCTGCCGCCAGCCGCGTGGCGTGACCGGGCAAATCACACGCCTAATTCGTCTGCGTCACCGTACGCTACATGTCATATCAGAATTTCTTTTCGGTTTTGTCGAATATTGGCATTCTCGTTCGACGTATGTCGTGAGAACCGAAAAACCGGTTCCGCAATTCCATTAATCAGGAGAACAGTCGATGCGATTCATGGTGATGGTCAAAGCAACCAAAGACAGCGAGGCGGGCGTGATGCCGACAGAGAAACTGCTCGCCGACATGGGCAAGTTCAACGAAGAGCTGGTCAAGGCCGGCATCATGCTGGCTGGCGAAGGTTTGAAACCGAGTTCGAAAGGCGTGCGCGTGAAGTTCAATGGCGCCAAGCGCAGTGTAGTCGACGGCCCGTTCACCGAAACAAAGGAACTGGTCGCTGGATTCTGGATATGGGACGTCAAGTCGCTCGAAGAGGCAATCGAATGGGTGAAACGCTGTCCGAATCCATTCGACAATGGCGAATCGGAAATTGAAATCCGCCCGGTCTTCGAAGCCGAAGATTTCGGCGCTGAGCTCACGCCGGAATTGCGCGATCAGGAAGCGAAACTTCGCGATCAGATCGCCAGGAAAAACGCCTGATCGACGCGACGCACTTGCAAAGGCGAGGCAGGCAATGATGTGATCGGTCGCCATGGCGGCGACCGATATTCAACGAACGATCAGCGCGGTGTGGCGCATCGAGTCGGCACGGTTGGTCGGCGCGGTCGCACGCATGATCGGCGACATTGCGATGGCGGAGGAATTCACGCAGGACGCGCTTCTCGCCGCGATGGAACAATGGCCGCGCGACGGCATTCCCGATAATCCTGCCGCGTGGTTGACGACGACTGCAAAGCGTCGCGCTATCGATCACTTGCGTCGCGGCGATTTCATCGATCGCAAACACGCCGAATTCGCGCACGATGCGCCGGACACGCATATCGATGCCGACACGGACTCGCCTATCGATGACGATCGCTTGCGTCTCATCTTCACGGCCTGCCATCCGGCAGTGCCGTCCGACGGTCGCATCGCGTTGACGTTGCGTCTGCTCGGCGGCCTGACGACGCAGGAAATCGCGCGTGCTTTTCTCGCCACCGAACCGACCATCGCTCAGCGCATCGTGCGCGCGAAGAAAACACTCGCCGAAGCGCACGTGTCGTTCGAGTTGCCGAGCGGAGAGACGATCGCGCAACGGTTGCCGGCAGTGCTCGAAGTAATCTATCTCATCTTCAACGAAGGTTACTCGGCGACCACCGGTACGCAGTTGTTGCGTCCGCAATTGTGCGAGGAAGCGCTGCGTCTGGTGCGCATGCTTGCGGAACTGTTGCCGCGCGAAGCGGAAGTCTCTGGACTCGCCGCACTCATGGAGTTGCAGGCCTCGCGGCTGCGCGCGCGCGTCGATGTTTCCGGTGCACCGGTGCTGCTTGCTCATCAAGATCGCTCGCGCTGGGATCGCCTGCTGATTCGGCGTGGATTCCTCGCACTCGAGCGCGCCCAACGTCTCGCCGTGCGACGCGGCGCCTACGTTCTGCAAGCCGAGATCGCCGCATGTCACGCTCGGGCGCTCAGCATCGAGGAGACCGATTGGCGGCGCATCGCGGAGTTGTATTGGGATTTGTTGGACATCGATCCATCGCCCGTGATCGAGCTCAATCGCGCGATGGCCGTCGCGATGGCGTACGGTGCGGAAGCGGGATTGCTCATCGTCGATCATCTGCGCGAGGCATCCGTGTTGCGCGACTATCCATTGCTCGCGGGCGTGCGGGGCGATCTGCTCGAACGGCTCGGTCGGCGTGATGAAGCGCGTGTCGAATTCGAGTGCGCCGCGTCGCTGTGTTCGAATGAAAAAGAACGTGACTTCTTGCTCACGCGAGCGCACAGACAGCTCATGAACGGCGCCGAGGTGCCGGGCGAGTGAGGTGCTAGACTGGTGCGATGAACGAAAGCTCCGCCGACCGTGCCGATGTCGATCGCTATCGCCGGCTGATCGATGCCATTACCGACTACGCCATCTATATGCTCGACATCGACGGATACGTCTCGAGCTGGAACCCGGGCGCGCGACGTTTCAAAGGATACGAAACGAACGAAATCCTCGGCGAACATTTTTCACGTTTCTACACGCCCGAAGATCGTGCCGCTGGTATTCCCGAACGCGCACTGCGCACGGCTGCCGTCGAAGGCCGTTTCGATACCGAAGGCTGGCGCGTGCGGAAAGATGGCAGCCGGTTCTGGGCGCACGTGGTTATCGATCCGATTCGCGACGACGCCGGCCACGTGGTCGGTTTCGCCAAGATCACGCGCGATCTTTCCGAACGCGTGCAGGCGCGCGCGGCGCTGGAGCACAGCGAAAAGCTTTTTCGTTTGCTCGTGCAGGGCGTCACCGATTACGCGATTTTCATGCTCGATCCGGACGGCTTGGTCAATAGCTGGAATGCGGGCGCAGAGCGCATCAAAGGCTATTCGCAAAATGAAATCGTCGGCCGTCACTTCTCCGCGTTTTACACCGAAGCCGATCGGTTGAGAGGCGTACCGCAACAAGGACTCGCCACGGCGCGCACGGTCGGCCGCTTCGAAACCGAAGGCTTGCGCGTACGCAAAGACGGTTCATCGTTCATCGCGCATGTCGTCATCGATGCACTGCGCGATCCTAGCGGAACACTGCTCGGTTACGCCAAAGTCACGCGCGACGTCACCGAACGTGTTCGCGGCCAACAGGCGCTCGAGCAGGCTCAGCATGCGTTGTTCCAGACGCAGAAACTCGAAAGCATTGGTCAACTCACCGGCGGCGTCGCGCACGATTTCAACAATCTGCTCACGGCCGTGATCGGTTCGCTCGAATTGCTGAAGAAACAATTGCCCAAGGACAACGTCCGCGCGAATTCGTTGCTGGATAATGCCATGCACGGTGCCGAGCGCGGATCGGCACTGACGCAGCGCATGCTCGCTTTCGCGCGGCGTCAGGAACTCGACATGAAAGCGGTTCGTCTCGCGCCGTTGGTGGCCGGAATGCTCGACATGGTTGACCGTTCGATCGGACCGACGTTCGTGATCGTCACCGACGTGCCCGAATCGTTGCCGCCCGTGCACACCGACGTCAATCAGCTTGAAACCGCACTGCTCAATCTTACTCTCAACGCACGCGATGCGATGGAAGCGGGCGGCACTATCCGAATTTCAGCGCGCGCCGTAACCGACGAAATCGATCTTCCGAAAGGCGCGTACGTATCCATCGCGGTGTCCGACGAAGGTCATGGCATGGGCGCCGAAACGATGGCGCGCGCGACCGAACCGTTCTTCACGACCAAAGGCGTTGGAAAAGGCACGGGTCTTGGGTTATCGATGGTGCACGGTCTGGCCGAGCAATCCGGCGGACGTTTGCGCATCGACAGCAAATCCGGGAAGGGCACCACGGTCACCATGGTGTTGCCCGCGGCGCTCAGCAATATCGCACCGGCAATACCCACGTCGGTCGAGTCGTCTACCCCGCCGATCGGCGACATGTCGCAAACCGTTCTGCTCGTCGACGACGACGAACTCGTGCTCGCCAGCGCCGCTGCGATCATCGAGGACCTTGGTTATCGCGTTATCTCAGTGGAAAGCGGCGAAGACGCGTTACGCGTCATCGACAGCGCGACGGATGTCGACGTGCTGATGACCGACCAGGCGATGCCCGGCATGACCGGGCTGCAGCTCGCGCAGAAGGTGGGTGAGAAGCGTCCGCAGTTGCCCGTCATCGTGGCCAGCGGCTTTGCCGAATTGGAAACGAATTTGGCCCGACACTGGCGTCGTCTGCCCAAACCGTTTCGTCGCGCCGAACTCGCCGAAGCGCTCGCGGCCGCCACGCAACGCTCGCACGTTACGTAATCCGCCAGACATACGAAGCTCATCGTTGACAGACGCATTTTTCCTAACTACGATAATTGTCGTATAAGGTTTTCGTTTGCGCGTTCTGGGGTGTCGGCTGCGCGCCGACTTCAATCCAATAGAGTGGAGTGATGAAGATGAAACGTCTATTTGCCATCGCAGGTTTGGCTGGCGTCGTCATGCTGGCCGGCTGCCCGGCGTATGCCGGCGAAGTGATCAAGAATCGGGTTTCCGCCGATACCGTGGAAAAGTTCCAGGCGGTCGCAGCCGAAGTCCGTGGCGATATGAACATGGGCGGGCGCTATGAATTCATGACGCCGGATGACAAGGCGAAAGCCGACGGCGATCTGAATGCGATGGCGGCGATGCTGCAAAAATCAGGAACCGTCAACGCCATGACGCAAACGGAAAAGGTCAAACTGTTCAATACGCAGGAACACCTCAACGGCCTTCTCACACACAGCGACCGCAACCGCCTCGTATGCCAGCACACCGCGCCGGTGGGAACGTCGATTCCGCGAACGACGTGTCAGACTGTCGCCGAGATCGAGCAAAATCGCAAAGACGGCAGCGCGCAAATCAAGGAAGCCGGCGAAGTGGGGTCGGTCTGCGTGCGTCACTGTCGCAGTGACTGAGCCAACGAATCACGCATTGATCGCTAGGGGCGGAATTGTCTTCGGCGCTGTCGCAAAAATTTATGGGCGTGGCTTTTTCAATGCTCATGCCGCGCATCACTCGACGAAGTTATTCTGCCGGTTAGCGGCACGCCCCTACGTTGGTCGGCGCCGGACGCGTGCTGGTGTGCGGCGGCCAAACCGGCGGCCGCGATACCGCAGTCGAGACCGCAACATGCGACAAATACATCGATCCCATCTACGAAAATTCATTCGAGTTGATTTCGAAATGACCGCGTGTCCGCCGGACTTTTAATTCTCGATTACAGGAGTTGACCGACCGAAATCGATTGCGGTCTTGCGCTTTCACGCTACGATCAGCTCACGTCATGTAATTGGGGACACCGATGCGTCATTTGTTTCGCTGCGCCGCCGCCGCGCTGTCGTTGATCGCGTGCACGACGGCGCACGCTCAGAGCAACGACGCGTGGGCTAACCG
>CAZZYA010000175.1:0-7812 GCA_964658115.1 uncultured Rudaea sp.
AATCGCGAGCACCTTCGCCAACTCGCGCGTCGCGTCGCGGATCTGGTCCTGCGTGGCGGACATCAGTTGGGCAGCCTCTTCATTTTCTTCAGATCGGCAACGAATCCCGCATACGCTTCATCGTAACCGCCGCCGATGCGGCTGCGAATCACTGACGAAGGATGCACCGTCGCGATCGCCCAGCGATCATCGTCGAGCGCGATCCATTGGCCGCGCTGCACCGTCAATCTAAATAGGCGACCCAACACGACGCGTGACGCCAGCGCACCTAAGCAAACGATGTACGGTGATTTCACGGCTTTGAATTCGCCTTGCAGCCACCTCGAACATATCTCGATCTCGGCGGCGTTGGCGCGTTTGTGCAAACGACGTTTGCCGCGTTGCGCGAACTTGAAATGCTTGATCACATTGGTGACATAAATATCCGCGCGTTCGATTCCGACCGCTTGCAATGCGTCGTCGAGTAACTTGCCGGCCGGTCCAACAAATGGCTTGCCGGCGCGGTCTTCCTGATCACCCGCCTGTTCGCCGATCATAAGGAAACGCGCGTCCGCATCACCTTCGCCGAATACCGTTTGCGTCGCGTCGCGCCAGATCGGACACGCGCGACAATCCATCGCCGCGCGGCGAAGTGTCGTCAGTGATCCGATCGTTTTCGGCTGCAGCGTCGGCATTTATCTTTCCTTGATACGACGAAGCCCAGGCGGACGATCGTTTCGTCGCGCCCGGGCTCGTTGCGGGCCCTATGTTATTTCTGAGCCGGCGGCGGATTGTTGTGCGTACAGGTTTTGAATTCGGCCCACGTCAATTTGCCATCATGATCCTTGTCGCATTTCGGATAGTTCTGCGACAGGAATGGATCGCCTGACACGTCGTCGCTCGTCAGATAGCCTTTCGCACCTTGATCGAGACTTTTGAAATACGTGTGCTGGCGCTTGGTCACGTCGCCATCGGCAGCCATGCGGTCCTGCGTGTCCGCGTTATCGCGCATCTGTGTTTCGGTCGGCTTCGGCGATTGCGCGAACGACATTGATGCGGCCAATGCCAGCGACGCGCCGATGAGTAATGGGAATGTCCGTTTCATGTCATCTCCTCTTTGTGATTGACTCCCCGACAAAGGCAGAGAGTGTGCCAATCGCCCGATAAGCAGAAGTCTTTATTATTCGTCCGCTGCGCTTGCATTTTGCCCATTCACTGCGCGCGCGATGGGACATTTGCAAAACAAGTCATCCCTATTTCTTTACGTTCGCACGGTTTTCACACGATTGCCGTGGCACGTTCGTTGCGATGGCATCTCTGGCCTCACCACAGGAGAATAGCGATGGCACGCGGGAGCAAAGCGTCTTATACCGACAAGCAGAAGCGGCAGGCATCGAAGATCGAAAAGGGTTACGAGAAACGCGGCGTGTCTTCCAAAACGGCGGAAGCGCGCGCGTGGGCTACCGTCAACAAGCGGACCGGCGGCGGCAAGAAACGTGCGGCGAAGAAGGCGTCGGGTAGCAAGAGTGCCGCGAAAAAGAGCGGCGGTCGCACGTCTGCGCGCAAGTCGACCGCCAGCAAATCAACGGCGCGCAAGGCGACTGCACGCACGTCGTCTGTCCGCAAGACGGCGTCGAAAAAATCGTCGTCGCGCAAGCGCTGAAGACATCCGCGCATGGCACTTACAGAATACCGCCGCAAACGAAACTTCAGCAATACGCCCGAACCGAGCGGCGGCGGTTCGCAGCAGAAGGCATAGACGCTCAAAAGCTGGGCGAAACCGAAAGGTCCGAGTTTCGATCCAAAGGTCAAACGACACGCGATGGAAGTGGAAGATCATCCGATCTCCTACGCCACGTTCCAAGGTGACATTCTGAAAGGCAATTACGGCGCAGGGCACGTCGATGTGTCGATCATGGTACGTGGGAACCGCAAGGCGATGCGCGCAGGTCTCGCCAAAGGTGACCTGAGATTCACGATGCACGGCGACATCCTGCGCGGCTCGTGGGTGCTCGTCCGTACGCGGCGCCAGGGCACCAAGAGTCAGTGGCTTTTGATCAAGCACGCCGATGGCTATTCGGGTCCGCGTGAAGCCGACGATTTCCTCAACGACAAAAAAGGTCGGCCGCTATCGCCGGGCCAACGTGCCAAGGTTTGGCCGAAAGGTAAAAAAACAAAAACGTCGTCGACGAGAAATCGGCGAAACGCTTCCCTCACTGTCGCTACGCGCGCTTGCGCCGTGCGTGCGCGCGAGCGCGCTTCGCCGGTGTCTTCTTCGACGCCGTCTTCGTTCCGCCCGATTTTCCGGACAGGCTTTTCTTCAGCAGCGAAACGAAATCCACCACGTTCGTGGCCGCGTCGTCGGTATGTTCTTCGGTTTCGTTCGAAATCGTCAACGTCCCCTGCTCCTTGTCGACGCGCTGCTGAATCATCTTGCGCAGCTTGTCGCGGAAGTCGTCTTTGTATTCGGTCGGCGCCCATTTTCCGGCCATCGATTTAAGCAGGTCTTCGGCCATCTTCATTTCGGCGGCGGTGATGCGGAACTTCGCCAACGCGCCCGTGGGGAATGCGAACTCTTCCTGCTCGACGATTTCCTGGGGGAAACGCAAAAGATTCAGTACGAGCGCGTCTTCCTTGGGAAACATCATCGCAAGATATTGCCGCGTACGAATCACAACGCGCGCGATGGCGACTTTGCCGGTTTTCTTCAGCGCTTCGCGCAACAGCACATAACCCTTCTCGGCCTTTTTCACCGGGACCAGATAATAGGGTTTCTCGAAATACATCGGATCTATCGCGGTCTGATCGACGAACGTTTCGATATCGACACTTTCAGTCGCTTCCGGCGCGAGTTTGCGGATTTCCTTTTCGTCGACGACGACATAATTGCCTTTCGAATATTCGAACGCCTTCACGATTTCCTTCCACGGCACCTCGTCGCCCGTTTCGGCGTTGACGCGCTCGTAGCGAATCGGTTTCTTGTTGCGCGCATCGAGCATGCGGAAATGCAGGTCGACGTTCTTAGCGGCGGTATACAATTGTACCGGGACATTGAGGAGCCCAAACGAAATCACACCGTTCCATACCGGACGCGCCATTGCTTGCTCCTTAGTGATGCTTGAAATACTGGACGGCGCGCTCGTGCTTTTCAGCGGCGGCGCGCGTGGTGAACGTGCCGAGGTTACGCCGCTTGCCTGTCTTCGGATCGGTTTTCCGCGAATACAGACGGAACTCGCCGGTTTTCAGTTTGCGAATCATGCGATTTTTCCTAAGCGCTTAACAGCGCATCCGGGGTAATCGGCAGCGCGCGCAGGCGTTTCCCGGTTGCGTGATACAGCGCGTTCGTGATTGCCGCAGGCACACCGGTGATGCCGATCTCGCCGATGCCACGCGCGCCCAGCGGATTGAAAATCTGATCGTTCCCATCGATCCACGCGACATCGATGTCAATAATGTCAGCGTTCACCGGCACGTGGTATTGAGCGAGATTGTTGTTCAGCACCCGGCCGGATTTTTCGTCGACCAGTGCGTGCTCCATCATCGCCATGCCCACACCCCAGACGACGCCACCGATGAACTGGCTGCGCGCCGTCTTCGCATTGAGAATCGTCCCCGCGTCGTACGTGCCGACAATCCGACGCACACGCATCTGCGCGAGCGGTTCGTCGATCTCGATTTCAGCGAACACGGCGCCGAACGAATGCGTGGCGAATTGTTTTTTCAAATCGTCGCTGGGTTTCGCCTCGCCATTGCCTTCGACAGGCTTGCTGCCCGCGCGTGCGAGAACCGCCGCAAACGGCTCGCGCTTCGCGTTATCCGATTTGCTGCGAAGCCATCCGTCGGCGGATTCGACGTCACTACCCAGCAGACCATGCAAGGGCGACGCGGCATCCGCAATCGCCATCGCGATCAAGCTTTCCCGCGCCTGCTGCGCGGCCGCTTGCACCGCAGGCGTTACGCTCGCGGCAGACATCGACCCGCCCGATACCGGCGCGGCCGGCAACGAGGAGTCGCCAATTTCCACTTTTATACGATGGGTCGGAAGTCCTAATGCGTCGGCGGCGACTTGCGCGAGAATGGTGTACGTGCCCGTGCCGATGTCCTGCGTTCCACATTGCACGAGAGCGGTGCCGTCGGCATTGACACGAACCACGGCTTTCGTAGGCATGCGATTGGCCGGATACGTGGCCGTGGCCATGCCCCAGCCGATCAGTTTGTCGCCCTCGCGCATCGAACGTGGCTGAGCGACACGGCGCGACCAGCCGAAACGTTTCGCCGCATTCGCATAACACTCTCGCAGTTTCTTGCTCGAAAACGGTTTTCCGGTCTCGGGTTCTTTTTCGGCGTAATTGCGGAGGCGCAGTTCGATCGGATCCATATTCAGCGCGACGGCGAGCTCGTCCATCGCTACTTCGAGCGCATAGGTACCTGTCGATTCACCGGGCGCGCGCTGAAAAGTCGGGGTGCCGAGATTAAGTTTCACGAGTTTGTGCGTCGTGCTTACGTTCGGGCACGCGTACAGCATGCGCGTTACGACGGCGGACGATTCCGCCCAATCCTCGAACGTCGATGTCGACGAGATGACATCGTGCTTGATCGCGACGAGCTTGCCGTCACGATCCGACGCCAGTGCGACATGCTGTTGCGTGCGCGGCCGATAGCCGACCGGGCCGAACATCTGCGTTCGTTCTAGCGCCAAACGTACCGGGCGGCGGATCTGTCGCGCGGCCATCGCCGCCAGAATCACATGCGACCACGCCGAACCTTTGCTGCCGAACCCGCCGCCGACATATGGCGAAATCACGCGCACCTTGTCCGCATCGATGCCGAGTTTCTTTGCGATGGCGGTTTTCGTACCACTCACACCTTGCGTCGAGTCGTACACCGTCAGACGATCGCCATCCCACACCGCCATTGTCGCGTGCGGTTCCATCGGGTTATGGCTTTCCATCGGCGTTGTGTAGACCGCTTCGTGTTTCACAGCGGCGGACGCGAATGCAGAATCGACATCTCCCCACGAACTGTCGGGCTCGCCGTGCGTCAACTGTTTCGGCGTATACGCGGACGATTTCGCGGCGTTATCAAAATCGATCGTCGGTGTTCCGCTCGTGTAAGTGACGGAAACGAGTTCCGCACCGTGCCGCGCCTGCTCGAGCGACTCGGCGACGACGAGCGCCACCGGCTCGCCGTTATAGCGCACCGTCGTATCCTGCAACAGCGTCAGCGCGCGTTCGCCGGGGGGATTCGATTCCTGCGCCGACGCCGGCAATTTCGGCGCGTTCGCATACGTCATCACCAGCAACACGCCGGGAAGTGCCATGGCACGCGTCGTATCGATCGAAGTAATTGTTCCCTTCGCTATCGTGCTCGGCACCAACCATGCGTAGCTCATTTTCGATGCGTCGTAATCGGCGGGGTAGCGTGCTTTGCCGGTGACTTTGTCGACGCCGTCGACGCGAGTGAGCGGTTGACCAACGGCTGTCATGCGGCCTCCACAGCTACGCGAAGCGCACGTTCGACCGCATTCTTCGCTAGCGGAATCTTGTAGCCGTTTTGCGAAAGCGCCTTCGCATCTTCCACAGCGAGCGCAGCGACCACGGAATAATCGATCGCATCTTTCGCCTTGCCGGCTAGCGAAGCGGAAGCTTTTTCCGCCAGCCACGGTTTGTGCGCGACACCACCGAGCGCAATGCGCGCGCTGCCGATGTGACGATCCGTCACATTCAGCGCGACCGCCACCGACACCAACGCGAATGCATAACTGCCACGCTCGCGCAATTTAAGGTAGTGCGCATTACGCGTCTTGGTCGTTTTCGGCAAATCTATGGACGTTATCAATTCGCCGCGTTTCAACATCGTATCGATTTCCGGATGATTCCCCGGCAATCGATGAAATTCAGTTATCGGAATGCGACGTGTGCCGTTCGGGCCTTCCACGTTTACCATCGCGTCCAACGCAACCAGCGCGACATTCATGTCGGATGGATTCACTGCGACGCAGTCGTCGCTGTAACCAAAAATTGCGTGAAGCTTGTTGAATCCGCTGCGCGCGGCGCAGCCCGATCCGGGCTTACGTTTGTTGCAGTGTTCGTAGGCCGTGTCGACGAAGTAATCGCAACGCGTGCGTTGCATCAGATTGCCGCCGACGGTTGCCATGTTCCGCAATTGCGCCGACGCGCCGGCGAGGAACGCCTGGCTCAGCAGCGCATAATCCGCGCGAATCAATGCGTGATTGGCGGCATCGGTATTGCGGACACCGGCCCCGATGCGAACGCCGCCATCGGCAGTCAACTCGATACGATCGAGCCCCAGGTGATTCACGTCGACAAGTCGCTTTGCCGTTTCTACGCCTGCCTTCATCAAGTCGAGCAGATTGGTTCCACCGCCGATGAAACGGGCATCTTGCGATGACCCTGCCGCGAGCGCGGCGCGCACGTCGGATGGTCGGGAATACGTCAGCGGCAACATGCGGTCAGGTTCCGAGCGCCGTCTTGCGAATCGCCACGACAATATTGGGATACGCTCCGCAGCGGCATATATTGCCGCTCATGCGTTCCCTAATTTCCGCATCCGACAATTCCACTGGCGACGTGCCGCCGATGTTCGAAGTGACCGCGCTCGCTTCATTGCGATGCAGCTCATCGAGTAACGCCGTCGCCGAACACAATTGTCCGGGTGTGCAATAGCCGCACTGGAACGCATCCTCTTCCAGAAATGCGGTTTGCAACGCGCTCGGTGCGCCCAGCGATGCGAGTCCTTCTACCGTCGTGATCGTGGCGCCCTCGTGCATTACCGCCAGCGTGAGACAGGAATTAATTCGACGGCCGTCGACGATAACGGTGCACGCGCCGCACTGACCGCGATCGCACCCTTTTTTGACTCCGGTCAAACCTAGATCTTCGCGAAGCGCGTCCAGCACGGTCCGACGCGCGTCGACGCGCAAATGATGTTCCGTGCCATTGACGCGGAACTTCACATCACTGATCGACGTTGGTTGGTGTGTCGCATCGGGTGAAGGAGCGCGTACTTCAGCGTGCGCCCCAGACGACAACGGCAGGCCTACGCCTGCCGTTACTGCGCCTCCTGCTACGGTGCCGAGAAAAACGCGGCGCCGTGCATCGAAGTCTGCGGTCGAGTCACGCGAGGACATGCCTCAGTGACCCATGCACGCCGACACTTCCGTTTGCGAAAGACGTCCATCCGAGTTCGAATCGCACCGCTTGAAGTTGTCGGTGAGAAACTTGTTGGATGCGACATCCGCCGTGCTCAGATAACCTTTGTGATTCGGATCAAGCGTTGCGAACACCTGCGGAGTCGATGCTGTCGTTCCAGCCGAGTTGAGACTCAAACTATTCATCGTCGCCGCAGACTGCGGGGTCGCCGACGCCGCACCCGTCACGCCGTTCGTTGGCGTGGTGATCGGCACGCCCGATGGCGTGGTTGCAGGCAATGTGTTTTGTCCCGCGATCGGACTCGAGTTGGGATTAGGATTCGGATTCGAGCCCGTCGTCGCGCTCGTGATCGGAGACGAATTCGGGTTCGTAATTGGCGACGAATTGGGATTCGGCGCAGGCGTCGCAACCGAACCGTCAGCCGAAGTATTCGTCGAAGCGTTCGGGTTCACGATCGGGCTCGATGTGGGATTCGGATTGGGGTTCGAATTGGGATTTGGCGTTACCGTCGACGTGACCGGAGTTCCCGTTGTCGAAGTGGTGTTAGCCGAATTGGCGGTCGTCGATGTCCCCGTTGACGCCGCGGGATTCGCGCCGGAATTATTAGAGCTCGATGCCGAGTTGTTCGAGCCGGCCGTATTGGAACTCGCCGTATTCGAAC
>CAZZYA010000176.1:0-6348 GCA_964658115.1 uncultured Rudaea sp.
CAACAAAACGTTTTTTGGCGACTTTTCGCCGTTGAGCAAAAAGTTACCCGCTCGTCCCGAGCGGAAGTTCTGTCTTCAAAAATGAACCAGACAAAAGCTAACTCCTGCGCGAGTTACAATACACCCATGCGCACCCCGCCCATCATCCACTCAACAAAACCCGCCGACGCCAGCCACTTCCTGAAAGTCGAACTCCTCGACCTCGAATTCTCCAACGGCGAAAAACGCACCTATGAGCGCATCAAGGGCGCCGGACTCGGCGCCGTCATCATCGTTCCGATGAAGGACGACGATACCGTGCTGCTCGTGCGCGAATACGGCGCGGGCATCGAACGTTACGAGCTCGGTTTGCCGAAGGGCCGTCTCGACCGCGATGAAACCGTCGAGCAGGGCGCCAATCGCGAGCTCAAGGAAGAAGTCGGTTTCGGTGCGCGCGAAATGCATATCCTCGCGACGTTGTCCTTGTCGCCTTCATACATGACGGCGATGACGCACGTGGTCATCGCGCGCGATCTCTATCCCGAGCGACTCGCGGGCGACGAACCGGAAGAACTCGAAGTGGTCGAATGGAAAATGTCGGAACTGCACACGCTGCTGGCGCAGCCCGATGTCACCGAAGGCCGTTCCATCGCCGCGCTGTTCATCGCGCGCGAGTATCTCGCCGGCCGCTACAAGCCGCAGCCATGACGCAACCTACCGACGATCCGGCGGAACTCGTACACGGTATCTGCGGTATCGCGCGCACTGCCGGTGCGGCGATCATGCGCGTCTACGCAAGCGACTTCGCCGTCGAACGAAAGGACGACAACTCGCCGCTCACCGAGGCCGATCTCGCCGCGCATCGCGCCATCGTAGACGGTCTGCATCTGCTCACGCCGAACATCCCGATTTTGTCGGAAGAATCGGCCGAACAGGTTCCATGGCGCGTGCGCCGCGAATGGACGCGCTACTGGCTGGTCGATCCGCTCGATGGCACACGCGAATTCGTGAAACGGAACGGCGAGTTCACTGTCAACATCGCGTTGATCGAGGATCACGCGCCCACCATGGGCGTGATCTACGCGCCGGTGATCGACGAGATGTACTGGGCCTGGCGCGGTGGGCACGCCTGCTTCGACGACGGCAAGGATCATCGCTACACGCGCATCCACACGCGGCGCCGGACCGAACCGGTCGTCGTGGCGGGCAGCCGCTCGCACGGCGATCCTCGGTTGGGCGCGGCGCTCGAAAAAATCGGCGCGCATGAATTGCGCTCGCTCGGTTCGTCGCTCAAGTTTTGCCAGGCCGCGCGTGGAAATGTGGATTTGTATATTCGTTACGGCCTGACCAGCGAATGGGACACGGCCGCGGGCCAGTGCGTGCTAGAGCAGGCCGGCGGTGTGGTGGTGACGATGGACGGCAAACGCATGCGTTACAACGCCAAGGAATCGCTGCTCAATCCGGATTTCATCGCCTGCGGCGATCCCGAGGTGAACTGGACGGAAATGCTGCGTGAGTGAGCGATCGATCGACGATCTGCTGCGCATCATGGTTGCACTGCGCGATCCGCAAAGCGGTTGTCCGTGGGACGTGAAGCAAACGTTCGACACGATCGCGCCCTACACGATCGAAGAGGCCTACGAAGTCGCCGACGCCATTGATCGCAAAGACTACCCCGGTTTGCGCGACGAACTCGGCGATCTGCTTCTGCAAGTCGTTTTTCACGCGCGCATGGCCGAGGAATCCGGACGGTTCGCCTTCGGCGACGTGGTCGCGTCGATCTGCGACAAAATGATTCGCCGTCATCCGCACGTCTTCGATCGCGGTGCGGCGAAGCTCGTCGATGCCGAAGCGCAGACGCTCGCGTGGGACGAACACAAACGTCGCGAACGTGAAGCCGGTGGCGAAACCGACACCAGCGCGCTCGCCGGCATTTCGCGTGGATTGCCGGAGTGGCGGCGTGCCCTGAAACTGCAGAAACGAGCATCGCGCATCGGATTCGACTGGTCGAATCCGGAGCCCGTGCTGGACAAGCTGCGCGAGGAAATCGACGAGGTGCGCGCCGAGCTTGTCGAAGGCGCCGATCCGGCCCGCATCGCCGACGAAGTAGGCGACGTGCTGTTCGTCGCCATCAATCTGGCGCGGCTGGCGAAGGTCGACTATTCCGCTGCGCTGCGCAGCGCCAACGCCAAGTTCGAACGCCGTTTCCGCCGTATGGAAGAATTGGCGGCGGCCGACGGTACGCAGCTCGACGGCAAGTCGTTGGCCGAGCAGGACGCGTACTGGGATCGCGCCAAGGCCGATGACAAAGCAGGCCGGCTTAAACCCTGAACCGCGCCGACGCATCTTATGCGCATATCCAGTGGAGAATGAACATGCGATCCATCGTTTCGTTGGGACTGTTTTTCGTCGCGTCGAGCGCGTTGGCGAACCCGTGCGCGTTTCAGGAACCGCGCAATCTCGATATCGACGCGGGCGGGGTGCGCACGCTGGAAGCGCGGCTCGGTTCAACCGATCTGCGCGTGGTCGGTGATCCGTCCGCCAAGCGCATCGAGGTACGCGGCCGCGCCTGCGCGTCGGCACAAAATCGTCTCGTCGAAGTATCGCTCGAGCAGCGTCGCGACGGCGACACGATGGTGTTCACGGCGCATTCGGCCGATCAAATGAACATCAGCACACTCGGTTCGAATTACGCGTATCTCGATGTCGAAGTGCGCATTCCGCAAAGCGTGGCGGTGCGCATTCGCAGCGCCTCGGGCGACGTCGACGCGCGCCATCTTTCGGCGCTGGATTTTGCGTCGAGCTCGGGCGATCTCAATGTCGAGGGCGTCGACGGCGAACTTCGCGCGGAGGTGCATTCCGGCGACGTGAAAGCGCACGACATGGGGCGGTTGGAGATCGTGCGCTCGGGCTCCGGCGACGTGGTGGCGACGAAAGTGCGCGATGACGTGCACGTCGGCCACGTCGGCTCGGGCGATCTCAATTTCAACGATATCGGCAAGGGCGTGCACGTGGAATCGATCGGTTCCGGCGACGTGACCGTTCACCACGCGGGCGGTAACGTGGTCATCGATTCGATCGGTTCGGGCGACGTCAACGGCAACGACATCGACGGCGACTTCATCGTAAAGTCCGCCGGTAGCGGCGATATCCATCACGGCACCGTGCGTGGCAAAGTATCCGTGCCGCACGACAACAACGACGACTGAGACAAAAAAAAGGCGGCGGGCTGGGGGATCAACGCCCGCCGCCGGCGAACAGCCTCGACTCGCAGCGAGGCCTCGGGGCAGGTGCCGCATGTCGGGCCACGGCACCGTGTTTGCGAATCCACACAACGCGTGACGCGTGAACCGGTTGACTTGCGCGACCATCGTCGCCGGCACAGAATCACCGCATGACGACGCGCTACGCAACCTTCCGCGACTTCTATCCGTTCTATCTCGCCGAGCACACCGATCCGACGTGCCGCCGTCTGCACGTGATCGGATCGACGCTCGTGGTGCTCGTTCTCCTCGCGGCCATCGTGACGCAACACTGGTTGTGGCTGATCGCTGCGCCGCTGATCGGCTATGGCTTCGCGTGGATCGGCCATTTCTTTTTCGAGCACAATCGCCCAGCGACGTTCTCATATCCGCTCTACAGCCTGATCGGCGATTGGGTGATGTGGTGGCAGGTGATCACCGGCCGCATGAAATTCTGAAACGAAGGGAGTCGCAATGATCTGGGTCGATCTGGTCACGTTGCTGTCGTTGGTGCAGTTCTTCCTGTTCGCGGCGGCCGTCTCGCGCGCACGAACGCGTTACGGCGTGCGCGCGCCGGCGACGACGGGACACGTAACGTTCGAGCGCTATTTCCGCGTGCATCAGAACACGCTCGAATTGCTGGTGCTGTTCATTCCGTCGATGTGGCTGGCGGTGCGTTACTTTTTCCCGACGTATGTCGCCGCGATCGGCGTCCTGTTTCTGATCGGCCGCGCGTGGTATTTCTTTGTCTATGTCGGCGATCCGGGCAAGCGCACGCTGTCGGCCGCGCTGAGTTTTCTGCCGATTTTTATTTTCTGGATCATCGCCGCGTTCGGCATCGGTCGCGCGTTGCTGGCGGGCTAGCCGCCGAAACCGTCCGCGAAAATCTCATTCGGGACGAACTCGTAAGCGCCGATGTCCGGCGCGTGATAGCGCGATACGCCGCGCTGATCGGTGGCGGGCGCGCTGGCACTGTCAGCCGCATCGATAGCCGGAGAAGTTGCCGGAATTGCCATCGTTTGCGTGAGGCCGCCATTGTTGGCGAGCGGCATCAACTGCGCGTCGGCGAATGTTGTTCCGGGTGAAGCGAGTAGATCGTTCTGACCGCTGCCGCGCGACTGCGGCCACTGCAGGTTGTGCGTACCGGCCGCCGCAGGATGCTGAATCGCCCACGGATTGAATGCATTGCCGGCCGTGTTGTTCCAGAACAGCACATTGTTCATCGTCAGATTCGCGCCGGTGTCGTTGCTGATGCCTCCATCGAAACAATTGATGCACGGCGCTTGATTGTCGGCGATCGTGACGTTCTGCAAAACCATGCTGGTCGCCGCCTCGATCGACATCGCACCGCCCAGACCCGTGCGCGCGATGTTGCCGACGAACGTCGAGTTCGTAATGTCGCCCGTAAGCACGCCGCCTTGGCCAAACAATGCCAAACCGGTATAGCCGCCGGCGAGATTGTTGCTGATCGTGCTGCCGCGAATCGTCAACGGACTGCCTTGAATGTAGGCGCCACCGCCGAGCGCGTTGCCGGTGCTTTCGTTGGCATCGAAGGTGGAATCGACGATTCGCGTGAAACTCGTCGCGCTGTACGTGACCGTGAACAGACCCGCGCCGTACTCGTTGCTGTGGTTACCCAGCAGTTTGACGCGGCACAGGTTCACGTTGCGCCCGTCGCCGTCGACGCCGATCGCGCCTCCATTTCCGCCGCTGCCCGGATTACCGCCGGTACCGGTCGCGGTATTGTTTGAAAAAGTGGAATCGTACAGATTTACATTTTTGGACACGAGCGAATACATCGCGCCGCCGTTCGAGCCGCTGTTGCCATCGAACGTCGAGTTGACGACGCTGACTTCCGCCGCGCCGGTCGCGTAAATCGCGCCACCGCCGTCGTCCTGCGCCACCTGTACGGCGTTGTTGTTCGTAAAACGCGAATGGAAGATGCGAATTGTCACGACTTGCCATGCTTCGTCGACGCTAGGTTTCCACAATCCGGCGCCGCTGTTGTCGGACACTGTCGTTCCGGCATTTTCCGAATTTCCGTTGGCGACGGTCGCGTTCAGCAGATTGAAGGTGTAAGTGAGATTGTTCGGATTGCTCACATGCAGCACGCGATGCGTTCCGCCGCCGGACAGCGTCGCGCCGTTCGCATCCAGCGTGGTGTTTTTCGTGATGAGCAGTTCCTGAGTCAACGCCACGGTGCCGGTGCCGGCATTGAGACGAATGTTGCCGCCCGCATTCAGCGCCGTTTGCAGAGCGGCAGTCGTGATGCTAGTCGCCGTTCCGTTGCCGACGACCGTGGGATTCGAAAGCACCGGCGTCGCGGGCGGCGTGCAGTCGAATCCTGTCTGCTGCGCAACGAGCGCTGCGGGCCACAACGTGGCGACGATGAGAAGCTTACGTGCATTCATGCGCTACAAAACCTCGCGATCGAGGAATCTCGACTCGTACAGCAGACTCTCGATACGTTCTGACTGGCCTGGCGTGAACTCCACGCCGATCTCGTCCACGCCCGATCGGACCACGCGGGCATCCAGTCCGATCACGGTTTCCTGATCGAAGATGAAGAATACGCGGCATTCGACCGGCGCCGACTCGGGCCAGTTCTTCGGTCGTCCGATGCAAGCTCCGCTTTGCGAGAGATCCTTCACGTCGGACAAAAAGCCGTCGCAACCGCTCACGGCGAGCGCGGCGGAGTAGATGGCCAGACGCGGATGGCGACGCTTTTCCTGTGTCATCGGCAGAGCCCCTGATTCGCGCAAAGAGTAGTCGTCGCTCGGTCGGCAGCGCAAGCACGTGGTTCACAATTTCGAATGGGGTCCGCTTTGGTCGCATTTGCGCGTTTTTAGGAGTGATACATTTCAGGAACTGGGCGGATGGCTGGGTGGGCGATGGATTTCTCGAAACAGTCGGCGCGCTGCGGTGCGCTGGCGGGTGCGGTGGCGTTGGCGTTGTTCGGCGCGGCAACGAGTGCGTGGGCGAGGCCCGTGGAAGTCGCGACGCCGCATGACTGGAAACCGGGCGACGGCACGGCTGTTGCCGAAATCTTCAAATCGCTGCGCGCGGTTCCGGCGCGAAAACGTCCGGCAGGTACGGTGTCCGTGACGACGCCCGTCACTTCGTGCGC
>CAZZYA010000176.1:6448-7760 GCA_964658115.1 uncultured Rudaea sp.
TTGCGCAATCTCACCGTGCGCAATGGTCGTAACGAACTCGCTGGCTACAACGTCGCCGGCGGCGCGTGCATTTTGTCGAATGCCTACGTCACGCTCGACCACGCGACGGTGAAGGATTGCACGGCGATCGGCGAGGGTGCGTACGGCGGTGGCATTCTGTCGCCGGGACTGACGATGTATACAAGTACACTTTCCGGCAATGTCGCCCGTGGTTCGTTGCTGAACACGCTCACGGCGTCGTACGGCGGCGGCGCGTTCGCTTATCGCGGCACGGCGGCGCTGTACGACAGTACGGTGTCGGGAAACCGCGCCGTCGGCGATCCGGCGAATTCGTTCGGCACCTACGATACCGGCGCGGGCCTGTTCACCGACACCGGCGGTTATCTCGGTCGCACGACGATCTCGGGCAACTACACCGACGGCACCGGCGGCGGTTTGTCGACGCACGGTTCGTTCGTCATCGCCGACAGCACGATCTCAGGCAACACGGCCAAATCGAAAAGTGGCGGCGGCATCTTCACACAGCTCGGCGGTTTTCTGACCATCGTGTCGTCAACCATCGCGAACAATACGTCGGCGAACGGCGGTGGCATGTATGTCGCGGGACCGGTCGCAGGCAATCCGGAACTCGAAAGCACGATCGTCGCTGGCAATCGCGCGACGAAAACTGGCGCGGATATTTCATCGCAATACAGCATGACGATTAACGGCGCGAACAATCTCGTCGTCGCCGCGAGCGATGTGACGCTGCCCGCCGACACGCTACACACCGATCCGCACCTGTCACCGCTCGCGTCGAACGGCGGACCCACGCAGACGCACGCACTGGCGGCGGACAGCGTCGCCCTCGATCATGGCAACAACGCGTTCGTTCTGGCGACGGATCAGCGCGGCCAGCCGCGCGTCGCGGGAGTGGCTCCGGACATCGGCGCGTTCGAGCGTGCTGCGGCTGCGTCAACCGGTCCGGTTGCGGCACCCATGCTTTCCCAGTGGGCGGCCATCGTGATGACAGTCTCGTTCGCGATCGCCGGGCTGCGACGACCACGACCGCGGCGACGCTGACTTTCACGTACCGCTCACCCGCGCTGGCGCACCCTTCACATATGTGAAATGAGGTGCCGACGTCGATGAAACATCGCGAAGAACATGCCGGACTGATCCTTTTGGTGGAAGACAACCGCGGCATCTCCGAGATGGTCGGCGAATTCCTCGAGCGCCGCGGCTATGGACTCGATTACGCCAGCGATGGCGTGACCGGTCTGCATCTGGCGGTGTCGAACAGCTACGACGTAATCATTCTCGATCTGATGCT
>CAZZYA010000177.1:0-7729 GCA_964658115.1 uncultured Rudaea sp.
TGTCCGTCGTCGTCCTTTCCCGTGACGCTATGTGCCGCGCGCGATTTTCGCTCCGTTGATGTTGTCCGCGCTGTCAGGCCACGCGTTGTCACTCAACGTAAACCGCGTGTGCGAGATCGCCACCGATCCAATACGTGAGTTCGGCCGGATGCGCGACGTTCCACACCACGAAGTCCGCGCGCTTGCCGACGTCGAGCACGCCGCGATCGTTCAGGCCGAGCGCACGCGCGCCGTTCACGGTGACACCGCGCAGCGCTTCTTCGGGCGTCATGCGGAACAGCGTGCACGCCATGTTCATTGCGTGGCGCAACGACAACAGCGGCGACGTGCCCGGGTTGACGTCACTCGCCACCGCCATCGGAACACCGTGTTCGCGCAGTCGTTCGATTGGCGGCAGTTTCGTCTCGCGCAGTACGTAGAACGCGGCAGGCAACATCACCGCGACAGTTCCCGCGTTCGCCATGGCTCGCACGCCGGCATCATCGGTGTATTCCAGATGATCGGCCGACAGCGCGCCGAATTCCGCGGCGAGCGCGGCGCCGCCCAGATCGCTGAGCTGATCCGCGTGCAGTTTCACGGGAATATCGTGCGCGCGCGCCGCTTCGAACACGCGACGGATTTCCGCAGGCGTGAACGCGATGTGTTCGCAGAACGCATCGACCGCGTCGGCGAGATTCTCGCGCGCGACGACCGGCAGCATGCGCTCGCACACGTCGTCGATGTAGTCGCTCTGCCGACCTTTGAATTCCGCCGGAAGTGCGTGCGCTCCGAGAAATGTCGTGCGAACTGAAATGCCGAGTTCATCGCCGATGCGGCGCGCGACGCGCAGCATCTTCGCTTCGTTGTCGATATCGAGTCCGTAACCGGATTTGATTTCGATGGTCGTCACGCCGTCGTCGCGCAACGCGCGTGCGCGGGGCAGTGACTGCCTGAGCAGTTCATCCTCGCTTGCCTCGCGCGTTTTGCGCACGGTCGAGACGATGCCGCCGCCGGCGTGCGCGATTTCTTCGTACGTCTTGCCGTTTAAACGCATGTCGAATTCGTCGGCGCGATTGCCGGCGAAAACCACGTGCGTATGGCAATCGACCAATCCCGGCGTGATCAGTTTTCCATGCAGCGATTCGACACGCGCGGCGATCTGATCGGGCTTTCCGGGAAGGCGGTCCATCGCATCAGCGAACACGATGTGCCCGTCGTGACACGCCAGCGCGCCATTGATAATTGCGCCAAACCGCGCACCTTCGCGCATCGTGGCGAGATGGACGTCGAGCAAAAGCAAATCCCACTGCGGCATGCGTGCGAATCCGGTGCGGTCACGCCATTATGCCGAGATCGCGACGGCACTGGCATACTTGCGATCTCTGTAGGACGGATCGACACGATGCGCGAATTTTTTGCCGACAACGCCTGGCTGCCGCACGGCTGGGAATCGAACGTGCGCATCGGCGTCGACGAAAACGGTTCGATAACACACGCGCGCGAAAATACCGAGCGCGGCACCGTCGAGTATCTCGGTCGTTTCGTCGTTCCGGCGATGCCGAACATTCACTCGCACGCGTTCCAGCGCGCGATGGCTGGTCTCGCCGAACGTCAGACGGATGCGGAAGACTCGTTCTGGACCTGGCGCGAAACGATGTATGCGTTTGCCGGCCAGTTGAATCCGGATTCGCTGCGCGCAATCGCGGCGCAGCTTTATGTCGAGATGCTAAAGGCCGGCTACACCCACGTCTGCGAATTCCACTACTTGCATCATCAGCCGGACGGATCGCCTTATGCCGATCCTGCCGCGATGTCGTTTGCGCTGATCGAGGCGGCGAAGGAAACCGGCATTGGCCTGACGCTTTTGCCGGCGTTATACATCACCGGTGGCTTCGATGGTCGTCCACTGGCGGAACGGCAGCGCCGCTTCGGCCATTCTGTCGATGATTATTTCGCGTTGCTGGAAAAATTGCGCAAAGTGGAAAATGCAGCATTGCGTATCGGCATCGCGCTGCATTCGTTACGCGCCGTGCCGGAAGATGCGATGCGGCGCGTGCTGGCGCATCATCCGCTCGATCGACCGCCGATCCACATTCACATCGCCGAGCAGATCGGCGAAGTGCAGGATTGCCTGGCGATCCGCAATGCGCGTCCGGTCGAGTGGCTGCTCGATCACGCGCCTGTGGACGATCGCTGGTGCCTCGTCCATGCCACGCACGTGACGAGCGATGAATTGCGCGGTATCGCGCGGAGCGGCGCCGTCGCGGGCTTGTGTCCGACCACGGAAGCCAATCTTGGCGATGGCGTTTTCCCGCTGAAACCTTTTCTCAATCTCGGCGGTGTGATCGCGATAGGATCGGACAGCCACATTTCCGTTTCGCCGGTCGAGGAATTGCGCTGGCTCGAATACGGACAACGCCTGACCACGCGCCATCGCAACATCGCCGTGTCGGAATCGAGCCGAAGTGTCGGCGAAACGTTGTGGAGCGATGCGCTGTTCGGCGGCGCGCGTGCGTCGGGTGCGAATATCGGTGCGATCGAAAGCGACAACGCGCATTCGCGCGCCGATCTGCTCGTGCTGGATCACGATGCTCCGCTGCTGGCCGCGCGGACCAGCGAAACGGCGCTAGATACGTTTCTGTTCGCGGGCAACACGCCGCTGGTGCGGCACGTCATGGCGAACGGTCGGTGGGTCGTGCGCGATTTCCATCATCGCGATGAAGAGCGCATCGCCGCGCGTTATCGCGAAGCGGTGCGTGAACTCGCCGACACGATCTAGGCGTGAATGAATCGGCCGCCGCCGAACACCCAGTTTTCCCAGCGCGTTTCCTTGAACACGATCATCACGTTTTCCGCGTCGAGCTTCAACGGCGCGCCGGTCAGCGATTCGATGATGTCGGCGACGAGTTTGCGTTTCACCTTGACGCTGCGGCCTTCGGAAAACAGGATTTCGATGAGCACGAACTCATCGTTGCGCTCGGATTTCAGATCGGGATAGGTCGGATCGAAGCGGAAATTGTCGGCGTCGAGTTCGAGCACGCGCTGGAAACGATCCGCCTGCGGCACGCCGCTGGCGACGAGCGCTTTGTGGACAGCGTCGAACACACCGGATTTGAATTCGCTGGTCTTGGATTTGCGGACAGTCAACGTAATGAGCGGCATGCGGGTTCCTTTAACTCGTTGCGGGAGAAAGTTCGGTGGCGCGCAAGGCTTTATCGCGCGGTCGAATCGTGAGAATGAGAAATGCGGCGACGAGACACATCGAACCGGCGATCAGGAACGCTTCGACATAACGGTTGGTCTGCACGCGCAATACGCCGGCGCCATATGCCGCGACAGCCGCGCCGGCTTGATGGCCCGCGCCGATCCAACCGTAGACCAGTGGCGACAGTTGCGTGCCGAAGCGCTCGTTCGTCAAACGCACCGTCGGCGGTACGGTCGCGATCCAGTCGAGCCCGTAGAACATCGTGAACAATCCGAGGCCGTAGAAACTGAAGTCGGAGAAGGGCAGGTACATCAGCGACAGTCCGCGCAATCCGTAATACGCGAATAGCAGCAGACGATTGTCGTAGCGATCCGACAGCCAGCCGGAAAACGTCGTACCTGCGATATCGAAAATGCCCATCGCGGCGAGCATGCCGGCGGCTTGCACTTCAGGCACACCGTTGTCGGCGCAGAACGCGATGAGATGCGTGCCGATGAGTCCGTTCGTGCTCAGGCCACAAATGAAAAAGGTGAGAAAGAGAATCCAGAATGTTCGCGTGCGCGAAGCGTCACGCAGCGCACTGAACGCCGCGGTGATGGGATTCACAGGTGCGAGCGCGGGACTGTCGGGCTGTGTCGCGCCCAATCGATTGAGTCCAACGTCGGCCGGACGTTCGGGCAGGAACAGCGCGACCAGCGGAATAAGCACGAGTGCGACGATGCCGACGATCCACACCACCACGCGCCAGTCGTGATGCAGTACGACCCACGCCAGTACCGGCAGGAAAACCAATTGTCCCGTCGCGGTGCTCGCGGTCAGCAGACCTAGCACGGTGCCGCGCCGCGATTCGAACCAGCGATTGACGATCGTCACGCCGAGCACCATAGCCATCGAACCGGTGCCGATGCCGGCGAGGATTCCCCACGTGAGGATCAATTCGATCGGCGAACCGACGAACGAACTGCCGATCATCGCGGTCGACAACAACACCAGCGCGACGATCATCGTGCGGCGCACGCCGAAGCGCTGCATCGCCGCAGCGGCGAACGGACCCATCAATCCGAACAGGAGCAGGCCGATCGAAACAGCGAGCGTGATGCGGTCGCGGCTCCAACCGAACGCCTGTTCGAGCGGCACGATCAGCACGCTCGGCGTTGCGCGGATGCCGGCGACGACGAGCAGCGCGACGAACGTCAGCGCGGCCACGATCCACGCGTAGTGCAAACGGCCGCGCAAGCGGTTGGCGAGCGGAAATATCATATGAAAATCTTGCGTTCTCGGAAAAAGGAGTATATACACCTAATTATGGATACTCAAGTCGAGTCGCACTACAAACCGATGTGTCTGTGCACGAATCTTCGTCGTGCGACGCGTGCGATCAGCAATCTGTACGACACGGCATTGGCGCCGTCAGGCATCAAGATCACGCAGTTTTCGTTGCTGCGCGCGGTCGAGCGCAACGAACCTGTCGCGATCACGGCGCTCGCCGACGAGATGGCGCTTGACCGCACGACGCTCGCGCGCAATCTCGCGCCGCTGCAGCGCGATCGGCTTGTCGAACTCGCAGCCGGCAGCGATCAGCGTGTGACGGAAGTGCGTCTGACGCGGGCGGGACGCAACGCCATCGCCGCCGCGTTGCCGTTGTGGAAGAAAACCCAGGCCGATGTCAGCCGATTGCTGGCGGACGGACGCGTCGAGCAGTTGCGCGACATCGCGAGCGAGGTATCCGCCGCGGCGGAAGCGTTCGCGTCGAAACGCCGTCGCTGATCAGGGCGTGGCGAGCATGCCCGCGACGTTCGCGAGATGTCCGTCATTGGCCTGCGGTTTGACGTGCAGAATCGCCGCGAGTAGCGAATAGACATCCACGTTGTCGAATTCGGGAACGACGAGCTCGTGTTTGAACGCCGGTCCGTGCGCGACGAACAGCGCGCGCATGGCGGGATCGTCGTTGTCGTAACCGTGTTCCCCTTTCGACTGATGATGCTTCGGATCGTCGAGCCATTGCTGCGTGTCGATCAGCCAACCATCGTCGGCGACACAGACATAAGGCGGAATGCGCGCATGGGTGCCGTAATGCAGACGCGCCGGAATTTGTTCTTTCCGCCAGCACGTCATGCCGCGATGCGGTTTTAGAATCGACGCATCCGCTTCGCGTTCGTGTCCTGGCTTCGCCGCGTAACCGCCCAGCACGCCGCTGGCCAGCACGTCGACCGCGTTCATGTCGAATTCGCGATCGACGATCACGACGCGATCCGGACTTGTCGTCGTCATGCCGTGATCGGAAACGACGACGATGTTGGTCGCATCGTACAGGCCGCGCCGTTTCAATCCATCGACGAGTCGGGCGAGCGCGGCATCGAGTTGACGCAACGCATCGTTCACGGAGGGCGAGTCCGGTCCGTTGTCGTGGCCGACGTGGTCGGCCGTATCCAGATACAACGTAATGAAACGCGGACGTTGCGGCGTGGGAAGATCGGTCCACGACAGCACTTTGTCGACGCGCGCATCGATCGGCGTTTTGCCGTCGAACGGAACCCAGAATTCCGGGCGCACGCCGGCGATCGCGACGTCCGAACCCGGCCAGAACATCGTCGCCGCGTGTCCGCCTTGTTTCTCGACGCTGACCCACAGCGGTTCGCCGCCCCACCAGGCAGGATCGGCGATCGAGGCGGCGTTTTTGTATACAAATGTCTTTTTTGTCACCGGATCGGCGAAACGGTTGGCGACGATGCCGTTGTGATCCGGATACAGCCCGGTGACGAGTGTGTAGTGATTCGGAAAGGTCAATGTCGGAAATGACGGACGCATCGCCTGCGCGCGCACGCCGTCGCCGGCCAGCGCGGCGAGCGTCGGCGTGAGGCCGCGGTCGAGATAGTCGGCACGGAATCCGTCGAGAGATATCAGGATGGTCGGCGAATAACGTGTGTGCTTTTCGCCGATGGGCGTGGTCGAACACGCGGTGAGCGTGAGCAGCGCGGCGAGAAGGAGAAGTCGCGAAAGAAGTTTCATTCGAGGCATGCCGACAACGATGACGCGGAATGATGACAATCCGCGTATTCGGATTTCCCAAATCGGCGCGCTAGCTCACGCTGTCACAGCGTCGGTGCGGCGAATGTGTTGCAACTCGCGATGTCGCCGGACTGGAAACCGGCATTGAACCAGTGCGAGCGCTGCGCGGCGGTGCCGTGGGTGAACGAATCGGGCACCACGCGGCCCGTCGCCTGTTTTTGCAGCGTGTCGTCGCCGACTTGCGAAGCGGCGTTCAGCGCGGCCTCGACATCGCCGGGTTTCAACCAGTCGAGTTGCGCCTGCGATTTGTTGCCCCACACGCCGGCGAAACAGTCCGCCTGCAATTCCTCGCGCACGGAAAGGCCCGTCGCGCCTTCCATCGCCTGACCTTGCTGCCGCGCGCGCTCGACCTGCGGAATGATGCCAAGCAGATTCTGCACATGATGGCCGACTTCGTGCGCGATCACATATCCGCGCGCGAAATCGCCTTTGGCGTGAAAGCGCGTGTCCATTTCCTTGAAGAAATCCAGATCGAGATAAACGCGCCGATCGTTCGGACAATAGAACGGTCCCATCGATTCGGAAGCGGCGCCGCAGCCGGAGCTCGTGTGTCCGTGGAACAGTTTCAGCGTCGGCGCCTGATATTGCTGGCCACGCGCCTGGAAAAACGTGCCCCACACATCTTCGGTGCTGCCGAGGATCGACGATACGAACTGGACTTGCGGATCGTTGTGGTCGGCGGGTTTGTCGCCGGACGGCGCGGCCGACGAATATTGCGAATCGGCGTTGTCGTTGAAGAACAGGCCCATGATGAGCGGCCGCGTTTGCGGAAAGATAAAGGCGACGATGAGCGCGAGGACCGTTCCGCCGATGCCGAGATGGATGCCGCCGAAGCGCATTCCGCCGCCACCGATGCCGCCGCCGCCGCTGCCATCGTCTTCAACGACGTTCTGGCTCTGCCGTCCCTTCTGCCAATCCATGTGCGTTCTCCCTCGCGTTAGGCTGGGCGAACGGTACTCCGCGTTCCGTCGCCGGCGCAAGCGAAACGGCTTACGCCCGCGACGCCCGCTCAGGTTGGATTAGGGATAGCGTGTGAGTGCGCCGCTCCGGCGCACGTCCTGTCCGTCCGACCCCGGGTATTTCACGTCGAAATCAAGCTGTCGCGGCGAAGATCCGGGCCGCAGCGTGAAGGTGCCCTTCGCCAGCCGCGTGCAGGCGTCGCCGCCCATCGTATCTTTGAACGACAACGTCCACGCGCCGGAGGCGTCCGCGCGATAACTGCCTAGCCGCAACGTGCAGGTGTTGCGGCCTTCGATGCGCAGCGTCGCGTTTTCGCTGTCCGGTCCGCCGAGCGACAAGAACGTTTTCGCGATGGACTGATCGCCTTCCACTTTCGAGTTGCCCGTCCATTGGCCATTGAGCGAATCGCCCGGGGCGGCGACGGCAGCAGCAATGAGCGGCGTGAACGTAGCGATCAAAGCGATAGTCAGCGTGCGAGTCGTTATCAACATGATCCCTCCCAAGAATAAGTGCGAC
>CAZZYA010000178.1:0-7712 GCA_964658115.1 uncultured Rudaea sp.
AAGGACGATTCGGATAAGAAATCCGATCAAGAATCGGCCGACAAGAAACCGAAAACGATCGCGAAGGAATTCCCGCCCGGCAGCTACGTCGTGCGCATGGATCAGCCGTATTCGCGCATAGCCGATGCGTTGCTCGATCGTCAATATTGGTCACCGGACGATCCGCAGAAGCATCCTTACGACGACACCGCGTGGTCGTTCGGCGACCTGTTCGGCACACAGGTATTCCGCATCACCGACAACAACGTTCTCGCCGCGCCGATGACGCGCATGCGCGAGCCCGTGCAGGCGCGAGGCACGAGCAGTGGCAGCGGCGGTGTGTATCTTGTCGAATATCACGGCGACGCCTCGCTGGCGAGTTTCCGCTATTCGACGAAAGATGCCGATTTCGCCGTCGCCGATCGCGCTTTCGATGCCGACGGACGCCACTATGCCGCCGGTACGCTGATTAGTGGAAAAATAAACAATGCGGCATTGTCCAAATTGTCCCAAGCGGGGTTGAGCGTTTGGCAGGTCGGCGCGAAACCCGATGTGCCGGCGCACAAGCTCGCCGCGCAGCGCATTGCGCTGATGCATACGTGGATCGATACGCAAACCGAAGGCTGGTGGCGCATGGCGTTCGATAAACTCGGCGTGCCGTATGCGTACATCAGCACGCAGACGGTCGCTCGCGAAGAGAATCTGAAATCGAAGTACGACGTAATCCTGTTTGCGCCATTGCACGCGGGCGCGTCGTCGCTGATCCTCAACGGAGTGCCGATGGTCGGAAATCCGGTTCCGTGGAAGAAAACTTCGCTGACGCCGAACATGACCATCGACGAAACCGACGACGCACGCCCTGAACTCGGTGCGGCCGGACTCGTGCATTTAAAGCATTTCGTCGAACAAGGCGGTGTGCTACTCGCGGCGGGCGAGGCGGCGAAGTTCGCCATCGAGATGGGATTGGCGCCAGGGGTTTCGATCAATCCGGCGAAGGATCTTCGCGTCGTCGGCACTATCGTCAATGCGACCGTCGTCGATGCAAAAAGTCCGATCGCCTACGGCTACGACGACACGTTTCCGGTTTACAGTGAAGATGGCATGTCGTTCAACGTGAGCAACCTCGCCGCGTTCGGCAACAACCTGCCGACGGCGAAGGATCTCAAGCGCCCCACCGGTCGCGGTGGTCCGCACGACCAGGATTCGCCCGAAGGCCGCGCTGTCGTCGATGCGCCGGAATTGCCCGACGTGAAACCGTGGGAGGCCGTACCGCTAAATGACGAACAGAAACGCTATAGCCCTTTCTATCCCAGCCTGCGGCTCGCCGACGACGAGACGCCACACACCGTGATCCGTTTCGCGGATGCAGACAATTTGCTCGTAGCGGGATTGCTCGACAACGGCGGCAGCATGGCGCAGCACGGTGCCGTCGTCGATGCGCGCATAGGCAAAGGTCACACGATCCTCTTCGCCATCAATCCTATCTGGCGCGGAGAAACCTTTGGCAGCTACGCGCTGGTGTTCAACACGATCATGAACGCCGATCGGCTGTCGCACTGACGAGCGACCAGCGTAATCGGATCACGGCAATTTCGAATACTCGCAGTTGCCACCGGTGGCATCGGCAATCGTGGAAAAATTCGGACTCGTACAAACCCAGCGAACCACACCGCTATCGGGGTTGTCGCTCATGTCGGGCGTGAAAACCAGCTGGCCGCCGTCGATGCCGGAATTTCCAGTCAATGTCGCGGTGATCACGCCGTTTCCACTGATGTCGATTGATTTGATATCGGCCGTGGCCAACGCTCCGCCCTGTTTCACACCCGCCTCCGCGTTGCTCGTGGGAAACGCGTTATTGCGCTGATGAAAGGCCGTCACGAGCTGCTCGACATTGCCGACCTGTCCGATCGCATTACCGATCGACGTGTAATGTTTCTGGATATCAACCGTGCTAGCGGTTTCTTTATCGGCTGCATTGGCCGCGATCGAAAACAGTGCGATGGTGAGGAAGGTGGCTCGGATGATCATGGCAACTCCTTTGCGCGCAAATTTGCAGGTAAAAAGTATGCGAATTTGGTAGCACGCTGTATGCCACTGTTGGAGGTACGCGTAACGCAACGCGCGCTGCGAGGTCGTTGCAAAGTGCACGATTATTTCAAGACGGGTTCGGCATTTTGCATTATGCAATGCCGAAATTTCACTATAGATCAGTAAGTTAACTAGTGGCACGGGCATTGCGATAGGAAATCGTGCAAGTCCGCAATGGGAAAATCGATGAGTTCGATTTTGGAAATGGCACAGATCGTCCGCGCCGGAGGTTTTACGCTCGAGAAAAAAGCCAATCCCCGTGTCGTGGACGTCTATTCCAAAGACCACAGCGATCTATGCAACGTGTTCGACACGATACCGCTGGCATTGTGTTGCGCGATCGAAAGCGTGGGCGCCGATTCAAGTGCGGTCGGCAGATTTTTGCGCTAGCGCAACGCGGCACGCCATTGGTCCGACGTGGCAATTTATTGATTCATCTGGAACCTGTAGTCAACATCAAGGAGAAATTCATGAAACGCATAGTCAGTCTCGCTTCCATCCTCGGCGCCGCACTCGCGCTCTCGGCCTGCAATCAGGGACCGGACCCGGCGAAGGTCCAAGCGGATGTCACCAAAGCGCAAGCCGAAGGACAGAAAAAAGTCGCCGATGCGCAAGCCGACCTCGACAAAGTAGTCGCCAAGAACAACAAGGCGATGGTCGACACGCAAGCCGATGCGCAGAAGGATGCGAATAGCGCCAACGCCACGCCGGCTGATCAGAACAAGGCTGCCAACGACGCGTCGAACGACATGGCGAAACAGCGTGCCGATGCAACGAAGGATCTCGCCGATGCGCAGTACAACGTCGACAAGGCGAAAGCGACCTCCGCCTATGACGTCGCCGTCGCGCAGTGCGAAGGCCAGACCGGCGACGCGAACAAGGGCTGCAAGGACACGGCGAAATCGACGTATGACGCCTCCGTGACGGCCGCGGACAACAAGCGCAAAGCCGCGCAACAGCAGCACTGAGTGATTGAATAAGGATACGAATCGACTGCGTCGCGCGAGCGGCGCAGTCTTCGTATGTAAAACCCGTGTCGGTTGATTAATCGACCGACACGACATATATCTTGGTGAGCGAGGTGCGCCGCACGTCTGCGGCCTGCCGCCTCGATCATCGAACCTATCGCGACCGTACGGCCAATGACATGGCGCGTGCGCGCATCCGGACGCAGGGTGGAGAAAGTTGGCAATGGCGAATTCGAACATCAACACCGACGAGAAAACGCGCATTCTGCTCATCGACGATGAGCCGAACATCCTGCGCACATTTCGCTTCTGCCTGGAAGATGTCGGTCATCGTGTGACCACTGCGTCCGACGCCGCACAAGCCGAAGAACTGGTGCAGAGTGACGTTTTCGACCTTTGCTTTCTCGACCTGCGTCTGGGCGAAACCTCGGGCCTGGATCTGCTGCCGAAACTTCGCCAGTACGCGCCGTGGATGCGCGTGATCATCGTTACCGCGCATTCCTCGATAGACAGCGCGCTCGATGCGATCCGTGCCGGCGCAGCCGACTATCTCGTCAAGCCCTGCTCGCCAGAACAATTGCGCATGACGGCGACGAAGCAAATCCGCGCGCGCCGTCTCGAACAACGTCTGGAATCGCTCGAAAAGGAAGACTGCGCGACCGGCACCGCCGAACTCGACAGCGAAAGTCCGGCGATGAAGAAAGTGCTGGAAACGTTGCGCCAGGTCGCCGATACCGACGCTACTGTACTGATTCTCGGCGACAGCGGCAGCGGTAAAGGTGTTGCCGCGAGAACGATCCATCAGTGCAGTCCGCGCTCGAAACAGAATTTCGTCACGGTGAACTGTCCTTCGCTGTCGGCGGAACTGCTAGAAAGCGAATTGTTCGGCCATAAGAAAGGCGCGTTCACCGGCGCGACCGAAAACAAACTCGGCCGCGTCGATCAGGCCGAAGGCGGCACGCTGTTTCTCGACGAAGTCGGCGACGTTCCGTTGTCGCTGCAGCCGAAATTGTTGCGCTTTATCCAGGATCGCGAATACGAACGCGTCGGCGACCCGATTACGCGCCACGCCAACGTGCGCATCATCGCGGCGACCAATCGCGATCTGACACAGATGGTGAAAGACAATACGTTCCGCGAAGATCTGCTGTATCGCCTCAACGTCATTACCATCGTGATGCCGCCGGTGCGCGAGCGGCCGGAAGATCTCGCGATGCTGGCGGAACGTTTTCTTCTGCGCTACGCGGCGAATTATCGCCGGCCGGCGCGCGGTTTCACCAAGGCGGCGCTCGATTCGATTCAGTCGTATCCATGGCCAGGCAACATCCGTGAGTTGCAGAATGTGATCGAACGCGCAGTGATCCTGTGTTCGGCCGAGCTGATCGACGTGGATCTTCTGTCGATCTCCGAAAGCGCCGAACGCCGTTCGCGTCCACGTATCGGCGACGCGTTGAGCCTTGAGGAACTCGAGCGCTCGCATATCCGTGGCGTCATGGCGAATTCCTCCTCGCTCGATCATGCCGCGAAGATTCTCGGCATCGACGTCTCCACGCTATACCGCAAGCGCAAGCAATACGGCCTGTAACCGCGCGGAAAGACGCCGATGACGCTGCGTTCGCGCCTGCTGCTCAGCCACAGCGTGGTGATCGTCCTCGCGATGGTTGCGTTCGTCGCGGCGCTGTATTCGATCGACAACTTGCATGGCCGCGTCGACCGCATCGCGCAAGGACGACAGGGAATCATCGATTCCACCGAACGCATCCGCGACGAGTTTTCCAACGTCATGCGTTCGGTAATCGAAGAAGGGGTCAGCGAAACGCGCGATCGCACGCGTTCGAGTGCGGCAGTCAATAGTTTGCGTGCAGCGATCGAAGCCTCGCGAACGTATTTTCAGACACCGGAAGAGAAAAGCGCCTTCGATGCGTTGCAAGCGAATTTTAAAGGCTTCGCCGACGCGATCGACGGCTGGAGTTCGCGCAGCATCGCGCCTGCCGAAAGCGCACAGCGCATCGCGGATACGTATTCTCGCTTGCGCGCTTCGGCCGTGCAGGTGCGTGATCTGAAGATCGAACAGGTCAATCACGCCGCTGCCGAGGCGCGCGACTTCACGCAAATGATGATGGTCCTGCTCGCCGCACTGGCGCTCGTGCTGTTGGGCGTCGGCATCTTCGCGATGCTGCGGCTCGTGCGCGTGGTGTGTTTCCAGGTCGATTCCCTCACCGACGTCGTCGACAAGATGAGTCGCGGCGAGTACGACGCCAAATGCGGCGACGCCAGCGTCGTCGAGTTCAATCTGCTTGGCCGGCATCTCGAAAACATGGGCCGGCAACTGAGCGCCTTGCGCGATACCAACGTCGAACGCGTGATGGGCGAGCAACGCCGCACTACGGCGGTGCTCGACAGCATCGACGACGGCTTGGTCATCTTTTCCGACGAAGGCGTGATCGAACGTATCAACGCCGTCGCGGAACGTCAACTGGGCATCGAGCCTGGCACAACCATCGGCAAGCGTTTCGAGGAGATTGGCGCCGACACCATCGCGCGGCACATCCGCCAAGTGCTGGCTAGCGGCGAACTCATCGATGTCGGCCGTCCCGAGCTGCGTATAGAGCACGACAACGAAGTACGAATCGTCGCCTATTCGTTGCATCGCTTCGTGGAAAGTCAGAGCGACCGCATCGGCGTGGTGATGGTGCTTCGCGATGTCACCGTGCAGCACGCCTTCGACAAAATGCGCAGCGAGTTCGTGCTGCGTGCTTCGCATGAATTGCGTACGCCGATCGCCAGCATCCGCATGGGGCTAAGTTTGCTCGGCGAGAAAATGGATTTCGCCGAAGGCTCGCGCGAGCGCGATCTTTATCAGACTGTGCAGCAGGAAGTCACGCGTATGGTCGGATTGCTCACCGATCTGCTCGACCTGTCGCGCATGCGCGTAGGCCAGCAGAAATTCGAGCTGGCGCCGACGAACGTCGCCGAGATGCTTAACGACGCCGACCATCGCTTTGAGCTGCAGGCGGCGGCCTCGAAACTAACGCTGGCCGTGCATGTGCAGGAAGGGTTGCCGCACATTCCGCTCAGCCGCAGCACGTTCGACCGTGTGCTCGACAACCTGATCGTTAACGCTATTCGTCACACACCTGCCGGCGGCTCGATCGGATTGAGCGCCGAACTCATGCGCAACACGTTGCTTATCCGTGTTGCGGACACCGGCGAAGGCATCCCGCTCGCGCAGCAGGCATTGATCTTCCAACCCTTTGTGCAGATCGGCGCCAAGCGCGGCGGCGCAGGACTCGGACTCGCTATTTGCAAGGAAATCGTGCAGCTGCACGGTGGCGCGATAAGCATTTACTCTCAGCCGCGACGTGGCACGACATTCACTATTTCGCTTCCGGTCTAAAAAAAACCGACGCTCTTTGGAGCGTCGGTTCGTGCTTCCCTGAAACATCGGCCAATGTCTTGACCGAAAAAATCAATCGCGTGACGAGAGCGCCGAAGCGTCGACGCTATGCACGCCCTTGACCGCCTTCGCGACGGCGACGGATTTCTGCACCTGCGCCTTGCTCGCTACCACTCCAGACAGCGTGACGATACCGTTTTTGGTGGTGACGCTAATATCGTTTGAGGAAATCCCTTTCGTCGTCGCGAGTTCCGCTTTCACTTTCGTCGTGATCCACGTGTCGGTACCCGGCTGTGACGATTTGTCGGGCGACGTCGACATCGTGTCGTCGGCCGCAAACGTAATGCCCGCGGAACCCAACGCCAGCGCCGTGCCTAACGTGACCTTGAGAAATTTATTCATACGTTGCTCCTTGTTGAAAAGCCCGCGCCTTCCGCGCGTCCGAGCAAACAGTGTTCAAACACTGTGCCACCGAAATTGTGCCTTTATTCGTCCTTTCGCGTAACCGCCTATGCACTTTGCAATACCGCAAGGGCTCCTGTTGGTGTCTTGCACGGCAACATCGGCGCGGTCATGCAACCCCTCCGTGTATACAAATATACGCCGTAATTGCAGAACAGATTGCGCACTGCAACAGTTGTCGAGCCACAGCCTTGCAAGATGCATCTCTTACCTTCAGTGATCGCCCGCTAACGCGCGCGGCGACATGGCATAGATCGTGGAACGCTAACATTGATGGAACTCATTTCATCTACTGATTCAAGGAGCAATACCATGGCCAACGACACCAGCACACTCAATCACCTGATCGAAGTCCTCAACGACGGCAAGAAATTTTACGAAGAGGCGGCTACTCAGGTTCAGCGTCCCGACCTGAAGACACTGTTCTCGCAGATGGCGAAAACGAAATCGGCTATCGCTGCGGATTTGCGCACAGCCGTTGTAGCGAAGGATCCGGATAAGGCGCCGGACACCGACGAGGGTTCTTTCGTTGGTTCGATCCGCAAAGCGTATTCGGAAGTGCGCACCAAACTGAGCACCGACAAGAATTACGCGTTTATCGCCGAACTGGAAGCGTTCGAGGATCGTATCCTGGCCGCCTTCCGTGACGCCGCCGAAAAATCAGACGACGTGGGCGTTCGCACCATCGCGCAGCGTTATCTGCCGCAGGTTTTGCGCGACCACGCGCAGATGCGCGATATGAAACACGCCCGAGCCGCGTAAAAGTCACGGTCGGAAAAAAAACGCGCGGGCAACCGCGCGTTTTTTTCGTTCGAATT